>JBQTGW010000092.1:0-26040 GCA_052390495.1 Pseudonocardiales bacterium | reverse complement strand
AAATGATGACAGAGCCGAGGTGGACCGCGCGGTCGTCGCCACAATGAACTCCTCCGGACGAGCCGTCTTCTTCGCCGGCATCACAGTCGTGATCGCGCTGCTCGGCCTGATGGTGCTGAGAGTGCCTTTAGTTCAGGGAATGGCCATCGCCTCCGCGTTGGCGGTGCTGCTGACGATGCTGGCCTCCCTGACGCTGCTGCCCTCGGTACTGTCGCTGGTCGGGCGCCGGGTCAACAGGCTGCGGCTGCCAGGGCGGCACCCGGAGCGCAACGCAACGCTGTCGGCGCGCTGGTCGCGGTGGGCGCAGTTCGTGCAACACCGGCCATGGCCGGTGTTGCTGATCTCTGCCGGGCTGCTCGTATTGCTTATCATCCCTGCGTTCTCCCTACGGCTGGGCGCCTCGGACGCAGGCAACAACCCCACCAGCACGACCAACCGCCAGGCCTACGACCTGCTCGCGGCTGGCTTCGGCGCCGGATTCAACGGCCCGCTCGTCCTCGTCGCGCAGCTTCCCCAGCCCGGGGACACCACGGTGATCGACGACCTGAGCGACGTCATCCGCACGGACCCCGAAGTCGCCCAGGTCAGCCCACCTCGGCTCAACCCGACCGGCGACACCGCCGTGATCCAGATCTTCCCGCGCTCTTCCCCCCAGGACGAGGCCACCACCGACCTCGTTCACCGGCTCCGCGACGATCTGATTCCCGACCACACCGCCAACAGTGCTGTGCACGTCGGTGGCATCACCGCCACGTTCATCGACCTCGGAACCACCCTGACCGACCGGCTGCCCTGGTTCATCGGCGGCGTCGTCGCGCTGTCCCTGGTGCTGCTGATGGTGGTGTTCCGCTCGATCGTCGTGCCGCTGCAATCCGCCCTGATGAACCTGCTGTCCATCGGCGCGGCCTTCGGCGTCCTGGTCGCCGTCTTCCAGTGGGGCTGGGGCGCTGACCTGCTGGGCGTGACCCGTACCGGGCCCATCGAGTCCTTCGTCCCGGTCATCATGTTCGCGATCCTGTTCGGGCTCTCGATGGACTACCAGGTTTTCCTGCTCTCCCGGGTGCACGAGGAATGGCTGCGCACCGGAGACAACGCCCACTCCGTGCGGATCGGCCTGAGCGCGACGGGCGGCGTCATCACCGCGGCCGCGGCGGTCATGATCGTGGTGTTCGGATCGTTCGTCTTCGGCGGCCAACGCGTCACCCAGGAGTTCGGCATCGGCCTGGCCGCCGCGGTGCTGCTGGACGCCGTGGTGATCCGCTCAGCGTTGGTCCCTGCCGTCATGCAACTTCTCGGACGAGCCAACTGGTACCTCCCCGCCAGCCTGCACTGGCTACCCCGGCTGCACCTGGAGCCCACCCCGGCTCAAGAACCCGTGAGTGGCAATCGTCGCTATAGCCACCATCGCCACTCACGGGTCAGCACTCACGGATCAGTAGGTCGGCAGGGAGGGGTCGACCTGTCTGGCCCAGGCCAGGACGCCGCCGCCGACGTGGACGGCGTCTCGGAACCCGGCCTTGTGCAGCGCGGCGAGCGCCTCGGCTGAGCGTTGCCCGGACTTGCAGTGCAGCACCAGCGGTTTGTCCTGGGGCAGCTCGGCCAGTGCCTCGCCGGACAGGATGCGGTCCTTGGGGATCAGCGTGGAACCCGGGATCCGGACGATCTCGTACTCGTGCGGCTCCCGGACGTCGATCAGCGCGAAGTTCTTACCAGAATCGATCATCTCTTTGAGCTCGGTGGCGGTGATCGTCGATCCCGAGGCGGCCTGCTGTGCGTCGTCGGAAACAACGCCACAGAATGCCTCGTAGTCGATCAACTCGGTGATCAGCGCGGCCGAAGGGTCCTTGCGGATCTTGATCGTCCGGTAGGTCATCTCCAGCGCGTCGTACACCATGATCCGCCCGAGCAGCGGCTCACCGATCCCGGTGATCAGCTTGATCGCCTCGGTGACCATGATCGAGCCGATCGACGCACAGAGCACGCCGAGCACCCCGCCCTCGGCGCAGGAGGGCACCATCCCGGCGGGCGGGGGTTCGGGGTAGAGATCGCGGTACTGCAGGCCCTGTCCGTCCGGCGCATCAGCCCAGAACACCGACGCCTGGCCCTCGAACCGGAAAATCGAGCCCCACACGTAGGGCTTGCCCGCCAGCACCGCCGCATCGTTGACCAGGTAGCGGGTGGCGAAGTTGTCGGTGCCGTCCAGGATGAGGTCGTAGCCGGCGAAGATGTCCAGTGCATTCGCGGAGTCCAGCCGCACCTGGTGCAGGTTCACCTGGACGAACGGGTTGATCTCCCGGATGGAGTCCCTGGCGGATTCGCCCTTGGGCCTGCCGATGTCGGACTGGCCGTGGATCACCTGACGCTGCAGGTTGGACTCGTCGACCTCGTCAAACTCGACGATGCCCAGCGTGCCGACCCCGGCTGCGGCCAGGTAGAGCAGCGCCGGGCTGCCCAGCCCGCCTGCGCCGATCACCAGCACCTTCGCGTTCTTCAGCCGCTTCTGACCGGCCACCCCGACGTCGGGGATGATCAGGTGACGACTGTAGCGAGCCACCTCTTCCTTGGTCAGCTCCGCGGCGGGCTCCACCAGCGGTGGCAGGCTCATCGGTGCACTCCTTGCGGGTATCGGCTCAGTCCCCGGTGCAACGCCCCCCACGGGGTTGCTCTTCCCGCGCCGCCTTGGTTTCGCCGCTTCGACCCTGACCAGCAGGTCTTCAGTTCACCGTAGGGTACGGCCAGGCGTTGGGCTCGCATACCTGGCCGTCGCTTGCCACATTGTCGGTGCCCAGTGCGGCGAGGTAGTCGTTGGACACGCCCCAGGTCTGCTGCATCATCACCGGCGCCAGCTGTCCACTCACGTCGCAGGGCGTGTGCGACAAGCCCAGCCCGTGCCCGACCTCGTGGTTGACGACGTATTGCTGGTACTGCACCACGTTGCCCTGGAAGGCCACTGCACCGCGGACCCAGCGGGCAAGGTTGATCACTACCCGGTGCTCGTCGCCCTTCCAGCAGGACGCGTCGAAAGGTATCCGGTAGCCGCAGACCTCGCGGGTGGTCAGCTGTGAGGTGAGACTGATCCGCAGGTCCGCCCCCGCGCTGTCGTCGATGCGCTGGAAGCGGTAGCGCCCGCTGCCGATCCAACTCTTCGGGTTGTTCAACGTGTTGTCCACCGTCATAGCAAAGCCCTGCGGCCCGCCCACCAGCTCGACACCGTCCTCGACCTCGACGGTGTAGGTGAACAGCCGACCTGTTCCGTACGGCGCGCCTACGCCGGGGACCACCTGCCAGGTGCCGTCCCCCGCAGCGGTGAACTCTTCGCCGCCGGGCAGTTCCGCGGATGCTTTGGCCGCCTCGAAGCCCGGCCCGCCCACCGGGTTGGGGATCAGCGGATACCGGCCACCTTCCGAACCTTCCGGTGCAAGCGGGTCACCGACGGCACCGCTGGCGGCCCGTTCCGAGGGCATCAGGCGAGCCGACGAACCGACGACGTCGAGCAACGCAAGCACGGTGAGCGCCACGAGCAAGGGCAGCAGATAGATCCGCCAGCCGTAGACGGACACCGTCCTGGACAGACGTCCGCCGCCGCGGCGTCCGACACTGCGGTGTCGCGGCGCACGTGGGGGCCGCGGATCCCAGGACGCAGCCAGTGGCTGGTGGTCAGCTGATCGGGCACCCACGCGCCGGTCGCCGCGCCGCACCGAAACGCGCTCATCACCGCTACGCGGACTGATAGGCCGGTGGGATGCCGCCGGTCGGGAGCGGCCGATTTCGGGCGGTCGGCCCGCAGGATCGGCGCGCGTCGGGCTAGTCACGGGGCAAGCCTGCCATACGTAACCCTGCGCAACAAAGAGTTACCACTTGTAATGATGAAAAGGTTAAAGGAGATTAAAGTACTGCTCTTGGCAACCCGGCATTGCCAGGCCGGGTTGCTCGACACAGCCACCCACCAGGCGTTGCCAGCGCCGGTCTACCCCCGAGTAGGGTCAGATCAGACGACCGGAGGGGAGGCAGAAGAGGCCGATGACCGAGATCGTATCGCCCCGCACAGGCCCTGCACCCCGGGGGATTCGGATGCCCCGCAACGTGCGACGGGCTCAGCTGCTCGCCGCGGCGACCGAAGTATTCGTCAACAACGGATACCACGCCACAGTCATGGACGACATCGCCGAGCACGCCGGAGTCAGCAAGCCGGTGCTCTACCAACACTTCCCCGGCAAGCTCGAGCTGTACCTGGCGCTGCTGGAGCGCCATGCCGACGAGCTGGTCCGCCGGGTGCTCGGGGCCATCGACGAGACGCACGACAACGCGCAACGGGTGCGCAGCGCGGTCGGCGCCTACTTCGACTTCGTCGACGTCGACGGTGAGGCGTTCCGGCTGGTCTTCGAGTCCGACCTGCGCAACCAACCCGAGGTGCAGGCCGTCGTGGAACGGGCGAACACCGCGTGCGTGGAGGCGATTGCGCAGGCCGTGGTGGCCGATGTGGGCTTGGACCCCGACCGCGCCAGGCTGATCGCCGTCGGGGTCGCCGGGATCAGCGAGCACAGCGCCCGGTACTGGCTCGCCCATCAGGGCGAGGTACCCAAAGAGGAGGCGGTGGCACTGACCGCGTCGCTGGCGTGGAAGGGCCTGGCCGGTTTCCCACTGCAACACGGCTGACCGGCGTTGCCCGACCTCAGTCCTGGTCCTCAGTCCGACACTCGGATCCACTTGGTGTCCTCGAACGGCGGGCGACCCTCGCCGGGCGACGCGCCACTGTCTTCCTCCACGCGCACCACGTACTCCCCCGGTTCAAGGGTGAGCGTGAAACTGAACGCACTGAACCGCTGACCTTCAGCCGCAGTGGTGTATCCCGAGCTCACGACCGTCCCGTCGCGGAGCACATCCCACAGCACGTTGGCCTCGAACACGGCGGCCTCACCGGTGACCGTGAACGTCCGAGGAACCCGGTCACCCTCGGACGGCTCGTTGATCTGCACCAACGACCGCGTGGCGTAAGGGTCGGCCCGGCGGACCGGCTCACCGGTAGCGACATGACCCCAGAGCTCATCGATCCGCTCACCGTCAACGAGGATTTGGACGGGATCGGTGGCCTGCAGCGCGCCCTGGACGGTGTACACGAGCTGCTGGACGGTCATCTCAGCCAGTTCGGCACCGACCTGCGCGGTGCGGGCGTCACCGGTCAGGTCCACGGTGATCACGCCTCCTTCGTGGCGGACCGGACTGCGCAGCTGCGTCCCGACAGGCCAGTGTGACCGGTAGTCGGGGTCGATGCCGCTGTCTCGGGCCAGCATCTCGCGCACCGCGGCACTGCCCGGGTCGGCCGTCGGCACCCGGTGGAACTCGCGGTAGAGCCGGAAGCCGGCAGCGGTATCGACCACGTAGTACACCGGCACCGCCGTGGGTTCGACCGACCCTGCCGCGCCAGTCGGTGTGACCGGCGGCGGGCTGGGCGGGCTGTCGGACGGCGGGGGCGAGGTCACCGTGCCCGCCGGTGTACCCGGCAGCGGACTATCGGACGACGGCTGGGTGGTAGCGCATGCGGTGAGCACCACCAGCGCGATAGCGATGCAGCCGACTGTGGCACGAGTCCTGGACATAATGGACCCCGCCCTTCCTGGTCAGGTAAGCGGCGGAACGCACCGCCTGTACTGTTAAAGGTCGGACGGGGGCCCCAAAGGTTACAAAAGCTGACCTGATTCAGACTGGTTCGCTCAGACGCTGGTCAGCATCTGGTCGAGGCGTTGCCGAAGTTCCGCGACGCCAGCGACTCCCCGGTGCTGGCTGGCGTGACGCAATATGACCAAGTCGTCGCGGAGCTTGCGGGACCGGGCTGTACCTGCCATGTCCAGGGCCGTATTGGCAACGACGACGGCCTCATCCGGGTCACCGTGGGCGAACTGCAGGGTGGCGAGCCGGGTCAGGTTGAGTGTCCGTTGCTTGATGATGTCCGGCCCGCAGGTGTCGGCCGCGGCACGCAGTCGCGCTGCGGTGTCGGCGACGGCATGGCCACGCATGGCCAACGGCCACAGGGCGTTACCGGTGCTGTCGGCAAGCTCAGCCATAGTGAGGTAGGCGACCATGGCGGGTGACTCATCGGCCGGGTCGGCCGCAGCGACGTAGTCCTCGGTGCGGCCGATCGCGGCCAGGCACGCGCCGACGTCACCGCGTCTGCCGTGCGCGGTGGCTTCCGCCGCGCTCACGCAGGCACGCTCCAGCTGAGTGAGCCGATCCGGGCGCACCATCGCCTCCTGCGCCAGGGTCAGCGCAGTCTCCCCGTCGCCGGAGTACTCGACGACCCGAGACCAGTCGATCAGTGACTTGGCCCGGAGCGACCAGTCCTCGGCCGCCTCGGAACAGCGCAACGCCACCTCGCAGCAGCGGTGTGCCGCAGTGTCCGCGCCCATATCATGCGAGGACCACCCGGCATACCTGGCCAAAGCACCGACCGCAGAGTGCAGCTCTGCCCGCGCAGCCCGATCGACGTGGGCGTCGAGCAGACTCACCGACCAGCGCAGCTGCGCGACCAGCGTCTCCCGCACCCAGCCGTCACCGAACTGTTTGTCCATCTCGAAAGCATCGACTCCAAGCATGCGGACCTGCTCGATCTCCTCGGCACCGACCCGGCGCGGAACCGACGGCGCTTCAGTGGCAGCGTCCTCCACCAGCGCGGCCAGCGGCCAGGACGTGGCCAGCCCGGTCACCGGGAGTCCGGTCAACACCACACGGCGTCTCATATCCTCGTCCTCCCGGCCGGGAGCAGGTCTGGAACGTCGGCAGTAGAAACCCAGCTGCGCGTCCGAGGCTACTCCGAAATGGGTCCGAAACGCCGTGCGGTACTTGGCGTTGGGCCAGGTGATCACACCCCGCTCCACCCGGCCGACGTACTCCTGCTCCACCAGGTATCCCAGCAGCACACTAAGGGCCTCGGCCACCTGCTGCTGGGTCTGCCCGCGCACGGTGCGCGCCCGGCGAAGCCGGAAATTGGGCTCACGATCTCCATTCATGCGCCGCACCGTAGCCACCCGAACACTCAGAATCAACCCAGCAGACGAACCTGCCGGGTTCAATGCCCTATCTCACCACCGATTTAGTCATTGTGCGAACCACTCCTTCGGGGCCGTTTCCGATGGTTGAGCGGAATCAGGAGGTGGCAGTGATGCGGGCGAGTTTGCGCCCGACCTTGAGGTAGAAGTCGCCAGTCTGGCCGTCAAGCTTGTCCTTGACCACGGCTGCGAGCGGCTCGCGAGTTTCGTCGGCGCTCAGGGTCACCTGCTCCTGGTTGCTCTCGGACTCGACCACCAGGCGCAGGCCGTTCTGCTCGGCGACCCGGCGGACGTCGCCGTTGCTCCTGGCGAAACCCAGAGCCTTGACGACCTCGGTGACCGGCTGGCTCAGATCCGTGATCATGGGCAGGTCCTGAACCTCGCTGAAGGTGCGCCTGGAGAAGCGGGCCACGAACTCCTCGCGGGCGGTCATCGCCGCGTCGACCCCGTGGACAGCGGCGGTGACCTCGCCAGCCAGGACCTTCTTCAAGTCCATCGGGTGCACAGACCCGTTCTTCACCCGCTGACCGGTGACGGCGAGTTCAGAATCCAGCCACTCCGACAGCGCGCGAAAGTAGGGCTCCACCAGTCGGTCGGGCACCGACATGATCTTGCCGAAGATCTCGCCGGGCGGCGCGGTCAAGGGCACATAGTTGCCTTTGGACTTGCTCATTTTGGCCCCGGTGCCGTCCGTGCCCTCGATCAGCGAGGTGGCGACCACCAGTTCGGGTGTCTGGCCACAGACGTCCATGACCTTGCGGCACATCTGCATGTTGAGGAACTGGTCGATCCCGCCGACTTCCAGATCGCAGTTCGTTTCCACCGAATCGAGCGCCATCACGACCGAGTACATCAGCTCGGCCAGTGACAGGCCCTGCCCGGCTTCGAGGCGCTTGCGGAAGTCCTCCCGCTGCAGGGGCATCGACACCGGGATCTGCGCGATGATCTCGATGATCTTCGGCAGGGTGATCTGCCGAAGCCAGTCGCCGTTGTGCCGGAACTGGGCGCGCTCGAAGTCGAAGAACGGGGTGACCTGCTCGCGGTAGGTCGCGAGATTGCGGGCGATGTCCTCGTCAGTCAGGGCGGGCCGGTCGTCGGAGCGGCCGGACGGGTCGCCGATCTTCGCGGTCATGTCACCGACGATGAAGACGACCTGGTGGCCCATTCGCTGGAACCTGCTGAGAATCTGCATCGGCACGGAATGGCCAAGGTGCACCTCGGCCCCGGTCGGGTCGATGCCGAACTTGGCGATGAACCGGCGGCCCTTCCTGTCGGCCGTGATGATCCGCTCGGCCAGCGCGTCGGCGGAGGGCTGGAGTTCCTGCGAGCGAGCCGCGATCAGGGCGGCTTGCTCGGCCGGGGACAGGTCCGACAGGTCCAGGCTGCGGCGCTGCGTAGTCTCGGTCAGCAGCTCGCGCACGGTGGCATCAGCCGCGAGGTCCGCGTCCTTCAGCAGGGCGGTGGCGCGGTCAACGGACTGGCTCAGTCGGGTCATCAAGGCTCTCCTGGGAACTGGAAACCAACTATGCTATCGGGCGGTCGCGAGCCGATTCCTCCTGGTTAGCGCGGTCACAGGCGGCTCGGGCGAGGTCACGACATAAGAAGGAACCTTCAGGCGCTGACCAGGGCTTGGTCGAGGCGGTGCCCGAGATCCGTAACGCCGGTGAGGCTCTGGTGCCGGCTGGCTGCATGGCGCAGTGTGGTCAGCTCGTCGGTGAGCCTGCGGGACTGGGCCGTACCAGCCAGGTCCAAGGCAGTGTTGGCCACCGCGACGGCCTCGTCCGGGTCGCCGTGGGTGAATTGCAGGGTGGCGAGCCGGGTCAGAGCATAGGTCCGGTACCGGACCCGACCGGGCTCGAAGGTGTCGGCCGCAGTGCGCAGCTGCGTCGCAGTGTCGGCCACGGCATACCCACGCAGGGCCAAGGGCCACAGGGCATTGCCGGTCGCGAACGCGAGCTCCGCCGGGGAGTAGTGCGCGACCATGGCGGGCGACTCATCGGCCGGGTTGGCAGTGAGGAAGTGGTCTTCCATCCGGCCAAGGGCCGCTCGGCACGCCTCCGCGTCACCGTTCCTGCCGTATGCGGCAGCTTCCGTCGCACACGGCCAGATCCGCTCCAGCGGGGTGAGCCGGTCAAGGCGTACCAACGCCTGCTGCGCCAAAGTCAGCGCCATCTCCCCATTGCCGGAGTACTCAACATTCCGGGCCCAGTCAGCCAGCGACTTGGCGCGCAACGACCAGTCACCGGCCTCATCGGCGCAGAGCAGCGCGACCTGGAGGTAACGGGGCACCACAGAATCCACACCCACGTCATGCGCGACCGCCGCAGGCCACCTGGCAAGATGGCCAACCGCAGAATGCAGGGCGTCTCTCGCGTCCGGGTCGACGTGCGCATCGAGCAGGGCCACCGCCCAGCGCAACTGCGCCCCAAGCATCCCCAGCACCACGCCGCCACTGAACTCCTGGTGCAGGTCATAAGCTTCGCCGGCCAGCGCGCGGACCTGCTCGACCTCCTCGGCACCGACCCGGCGAGGGACCACCGGGTCTTCCGCGGCGGCGGCCTCCACCAGCGCGGCCAGCGGCCAGGACGCGGCCAGCCCGGCCACCGGGAGCCCGGTCAGTACCGTACGGCGTCTCACCTCGTCATCCTCCCGGTGCGGATCAGGTCGGGAACGGCTGCAGTAGAACCCCAGCTGCCCATCCGAGGCTACCCCGAAGTGAGCCCGAAACGCCGCGCGGTAGTCGGCGTTCGGCCAGGTGATCACCCCTCGTTCCAGCCTGCCGATGTATTCCACGTCCACCGGATGCCCCAGCCGCTCACCGATGGCCTCGGCCACCTGCTGCTGGGTCTGCCTACGCGCGGTGCGCGCCCGACGAAGCCGGACATTGGGCTCACGCTCTCCATTCATGCGCCGCACCGTAGCCACCCGCACCTCCAGAGTGAACCCATCGGGTGAACTTGCCGGGTTCGATACCCTAATCCCTGCTGGGTGATCATCACCGGATGTCGATCGGGGTGGTGATGGTGTCCTGGTCTACATCGGAGGTGCGGACGGTGACCGCTAGCTGCCATTGCCCCGGCACCGGGATCCTCGCGGTGCCGATGTAGTGCCCTGGCCCAAGCTTGCGCAGCGCCACAGCGAACGGGCCCAGCGAACGGGCCGGGAGAGCCAGCGTCGCGGTGGTCTCGGGCACGTCCAGCAGGCCACCGAAGGTGTCCAGCACGGACAGATGGATCTCGTTGCCGCCGACGGTGGCGGGGAACACCGCGAGGTCCACCACACCCTGCCCGGCCACCCCCCCGAAGCCGATCCTGGCGGTGGCCGGCGTGGGCCAGGCGTCGGCGCTGGCCACCGTCCGGGCCTGCGCGGCCCGCTGCGCGGCCGCCGCCTCGATCTGCGCAGTTCTGGCGGGCTGGCTGGTCACCAGCGCGGCAGTCACGGCCAGCACGACCGCGGCGAGCCCGGCCTCAGCGCCGACCATCCTGCGGAACCGGGCGACTTCCGGCCTGCCGGGGCCATGCCGCGCCCTTCGCTTGGCCGAGATCGACGGCTGCGGTGCCGCGGAGTAATGCCGACGCACCCAGGCGTGGCTGAGAGCGCCGATCCCGACCAGCAAGATCACCAGCATCACCTTGCCCATCAGCAGCCACCCATAGGACGTGGTGACCAGCGCAGTCGGACCGCCGACCTGGCGCCAACTCTGGTAGCTGCCGGTAACGACAAGCGCCGCCACACACACCAGGGCTGCCCGAGAGAACGAGGGCACGGCGCAGCGCATCACCCCGACCTCCCCGGTACGCAGTAGCACACCGCAGAGCACCACCAGCCCGCCCAGCCACACGCCCATCGCCACCAGGTGCACAACATCCACGGGCAGGGCAATCGCCGCCTGCCGACCTCCGGCGCTGTGTCCGGCGACGCTCCAGGTTGCGGCCAACACGACAGCCCCACCCAGCACGCCACCAACCCGCCAGGTGCGCTGGCTCGGGGTCGCCGGTGCCGGGCGGGACAACAGCAGCGCCAGGAAAGGTGCCGCCAGCGCGAGCACCAGCAGGCGCACCAGCATGGCGGCACCTATTCGAGTATCCAAGCTGGCCGAGAGCAAATTGGAATCGACGACGCTGCTCATCGGACGCGCCGCCGCCTGCGGCCCGAAGAGCAACAGCACCGCGAACGTCGCAACCACCAGGACGGTCCACGCGGACCAGACCAGCCTGCGCATCGCCGGATACTGCGATCCGCCAGGCCACCATGCCGCCAGGAAGAACACCGCGCCGATCAGGAGGGCCAGCGCCGCGAAGGCAATCAGCCCCGCGGCCCCGTAAAACACGGCCACCGTGGACATTGGCGACGGCTCCAGGGCGGCTAAGGCACTGAAGGCAACGGTAGTGGGGTATTGCCCGGTTCGACGTCGAGGTACGTCACCATGCCCTCCATTCCCGTTGGCGTCTCAGAGTGGGAGAAGATGTGACAGTGCAGGAGCCACTTTCCCGGGCTCGGTGGCACAAAAACGATGTCATAGGTCTGACCGGGACCCGCAGTCACAGTATCCATCTTCACCGGCAATGGCAACTTGTTGCCGTCCTGGGACGTCAGCTCGAAAAAGCCGCCGTGCAGGTGTATCGAATGGATCAGCTCGGGTCCCGATCCGATGATCCGAATCCGTACCCGTTCGCCGACCTTAGCCTTCAGCGGCTTCGTCGCAGGAAAACTCTTACCGTTGAGCACGAAGCCCAGTGCCCCATCGTTGAAGATGACGCGGTAGTCCCGGTCAGCTCGGATGTCACCGAGTGTGGGCACGATCTCGAGGGAACCGTACAATCCCTTTCCGACCTGAGGTCCGCCCATATGTGAGTGGTACCAATGACTCCCGGTAGAGATCGCCGTCCACTCGTAGGTGAAGAGCTCGCCGGGCTCGATCGGGTGTTGGGTGAGATGCGGAACGCCGTCCTGGGAGTTGGGCAAATTCATGCCGTGCCAGTGCACGCCGGTTGACTCGGGGAGATCGTTCTGCACCAGGAACCGGACCTGGTCGCCCTCGTTGATGCGAATTGTCGGCCCAGGCACGGTACCGTTGAACGCCCAGGCCGTCCTGACGTCACCGGGTGATACCTCCCACCGCACCGGCGCCATCCGAAGCTTGAACACCTTCACGCCCCCTACCACCTCATAGGGCGCCGTGAACGTGCCATCCCCGAGGTCGAACGCACCGACCGCGCCATCCTCGGCCGTGGCCGGGCCGATACCGGCCAGCTCTGGCGGCACCGGGGGCGATGCTGGAACCACGTCCGGCAGTTCTCCTGGTGACGCGGGAACCAGCTCCGGCGTCACCAGGGGTGGCACTGGCACGGAAGTCAGGTCCGGCGGCGTCGGCAACGGGACGGGTAACACCGAGCTGGCAGATGTCGCCATGACCCCGCCTGCGAGACCAAGACTGAAGGTCACCACGAACAGGACAGTGAACAGCTTGAATGTCACAGCCGGTGTGCGGCGCGGTCTGAGCACGGTCCAGAGCCACCAACGTTGACTACGCATGAGTTCCCTTTTCTACCCGCCGCCCGTGCGGGGTTGGGCCGGCCGCCAGCACCGTCGCCGACCCCGCACGGCTGCGGGATTGAAATTAGCGACCCAGCACCATGCGGGTCACCGAACAAGCCGACCCATCAGGTCAGCAAACAAACCGAACGGATTCGCCCCTACGACACCTTGGATCGGCAAACTCGGTATTGGCAGGTTCGGTAGCCCCGGTAGTCCTCCTCCCCCGGGATCCTCCTCCGGTGGTGGTGGCGGGGGCGGCGGTGGGGGCGGCGGTGGGGGCTGCTCACCATTAGGACCACTGACCCTCAGCTCCCCGAAAGTCTGCGGGTGTATGTGGCAGCGGTAGGGGAAAGTTCCCGCCGACTGCGGGGTGTGAGAGAACGACTGGCCGGGAGCAACCTTTTCGGGAGACGTGAAACTGCCGTCGTTGGCGTTGATGTTATGATTCGTCGGTTCTGGGCTGGACCCGTCGGTCTCGTTGTTGGTCCACGTCACCGTGTCCCCGACTGTCATCTCCATCACGCCCGGGTCGAACTGCAGATTCTTGATCGAAATAGAATGGGTGGCCTGGAGTACAACCGGGGTATCGACCACAGCGGTATCGACCACAGCGAAGCTCAGCGCTCCGGTTGCAATCACGAGCGCGCGGACGACCGACACTGTCTTCTTCGGCATCGCCATCATATCTTCCTCTCCACCCGTCTGGTCCGGGGCCGAAAAAGCTCCCGGTCCCGGACCAGACAGGCTTTTATCAACAGGCCGACGAATCGATCGGATTGATCTGGCGGCAGGTGAGGTCCTGGCGCCACGCCGCCGGGATCTGCTGCGACCAGCCGTTGTAGACCAGCGGGATGGCGAGCACGCCCTGCCCGCCCAATCCGACGTGGTCTACGACCGTGTCGTCCATCGCGGTGTCCGCGTCAGGGTCGAGAATGAACTTCCCGACGATGGCGACGTCACTGATGGAACCGTCACCATTGGGGTCGGGATCGACGACCTGCATCGCGTTGGAGAACTTGCTGGAGATGTATGCGTAGTAGCCGCCACCCTTCTTCGCTCCGAAGTTGATGCCGTGGCACCCTGCGTCACACGCCAGCTCCCCGACCAGGGTGTCGGTCTTCGGATCGACCACCCCGATTGTCGAAGTCAGGGTGTTCGCCACCAGCAGGATCTTGCCGTCCGGACTCACCGGAAGCTGGATCGGCAGACCACCCCAGATACCCGACGCCTCTCCACTCACCGGGTCGTAGTTCTCCCACAAGTCGATAATCTTGTTGTGGGTCTTGGTGCCGCCGTTGTTGCACGCGTTGGCCTTCAAGGAGATACACGACACGCTCTGGCCGAGGAAGTTGGCCTGGTAGTACTTCGACGAGTCCGGCATCATTCCCGAAGCAATCGGAAGTTCACCGGTTTGCTCCTTCCGATGGGTGCCAGAAGGAATATCGACCACCGTCGAGTCGTACGTGTTGACGTTCGGCGTGACCATGGTCTTGCCATCGGCACTCATCCAGTGCGCGTGCGGATGGCCGATCTTCTCGCTCGTACTTCCCACCGGTATCCGGCGATCGATTTGGGTAGCGCCTGGAGCCAGCTCGACCACGTCACCACCACCGTTGATGGCGACGTGCAGCTGGTCGGTGTCGGTCCGCGTCATCACATGTGATGGATCGGGCCCGACTACGATACTCCGGATAAACTCACCGCTCGCTCGATCGAACACGCTCAGCCGGTCGCTGAACCATTCGGTCTGATAGAGGTACTGGTAGTTCCGGTCGGTCCACATGTTGTGCGGGTTGTTCATGTTGATGCCAGGTGCTGCGATCTTACGATCAATGGTCCAGTCCTGGACATTGATCATGGTCGCCGCACCGGACTTCGTCTTGCCCGCGAACTTCTCCATCTGGGTGTCGATCCACAGCTCACCGACGCCAGGGACCGCAGGCCGTTGTGTCAGGGCAGGCAGCGTCTTCGGGAAACCGAACTTCGTCTTGAAGAAGGAATCCAGGTTGGGCACCAGCACGGGCTGGCCTGCCGAGTCCCACTGCAGGATAGGAGCGGGTGGGAACGTGGGATTCCACTCGCGCTCTTCGGTGTTGCTGAAGTGCTGCCAGTTGTTCACGTTGGTGATGACAAAGAACTTGTTCACAAGCTGCTGGATGATGTCGGCGTTCGACGGCACGGACAGCCCGCGAGCGTTGACCACCAGCTCCTTGCCGAAGTCCGCACCCGGGGTCAGCGGATCATCGACCACCACGGCACCGAGCATGTACGGGTGGATCTTGCACGCGAATGCGTACAGCCCCGGCTCGGTCAGCAAGACCTCAGTCTGACCAACGAAAGCGCCCGCCTGGTCAAAGGGAAATCCCTCGGCACCCTTCGGCCAGATCAGACCCGTGACGGTGTGCGCCGACGCGACTGCAGGCGCAGCGATGTTGAACTTCGCCAAGACTCCCCCGCCTACCGGGGCGGCGGTCCGGAGATCGCCGAGCGTCTGCATGAGCTCGGCGCCGACCGGCATATCGGCCAGGTTCACCGGCGCATTCGCGGGCTTGGCCGCCAGCTGGGTGGACAGCTGGGCAATCAGCGTCTCGGCTTTCGCTGCCTGCACCGCGCTTGCACTGTTCGTCTGGCCCACTGCTCGCACGGTGCTCAGCAGGTTGTCCAGGTTCAGCGCCGCCATCGGGTCGGCACCCTGGTTGCCGATCGTCGGCGCTGACCTGGCATCGCTGCTAGACGTGGTGCGCAGGCTGTTCGTCAGATCGACGTTGGTCAGCGAGTGGGCCAGCTCGGTGGACGCGTTACCGCCCGCGACACCTGCTGTCGGCAGCACCGCGACGGCGAGTGACTGGTCACCTTGCAGGTCGAGCCCCGAGTCGAACCACTTGCCCTGGTCGTCCAACAGGTCGAACTCAATTGGATTGGAGCCGGGGATACCGATCGGCTGCGGTGCGGCCATCGATTGAAAAGCACTGACCGAGGTGGCGAACACAGCGACCGCGAGGGGTAACGCCCAGCGGAGTCGCGCACGCCTCTTCCGGCGTACTGAAGGAGCGGATATGGCCATGGAGCAGATTTCCTTTCTGAAGGTGATCCGATCCATCGCTAAGACCGCCTTCTTGGAAGTCGCGAGTCGGACGCACGACAGAACCTTGCGCACACGCCAATTAGCGACAGACCGACTCGGTCTCAGCGATCGGCGTCGGCAGGCAGCACTGCATCCGACGCCGGCTGTGCGGAAAAGAGCTCGTTGCAGGAGGAAGCGGCGCGTGACCGAAGGCCCCGTCGCCGAATACCCACCGATCTACCGGAAACTCTGGATGCGACCTGGGGTGCGCTCACCGAGTGAACCGACCGCGCGCGAACCGAACTCACCTGCGCGGATTGTTTCGCCTTTGCGTACCTACAGGTCCCCGACGACGCTGTCCGAAGATTCAAACTCAGCGAATTTAAGCATAAGACCTGTTACTGTCCGCTACCGGTAGGTTACTCCGACGTTAAATGGACCTCACCTGACGACGCTAGACTAGGTGAGAACCCCAGGTTCGACAGATCTCACCGAAAGCGCTCCGACCTGCACAGATGTTACCTCACACGGGTATTGTAGGCAGGTCGCTGAGGCAGATACCGTTGCATCCAGTTACCCCGCATGCTAGTGAACACTCGATAAGGTGAACCCTGCCGAGCGCGCGCAACCTCAAACCCGAGGGCTCGTTATCCACTTTTACGTCGGCATTGAAAGCAGCTGCTCGTAGAGCTCCACGGTGCGCTTGCCGACCGTTGACCAGGAGAATTCAGAGACCGCCCGTTTGCGCCCGGCGTGGCCCATCATGGTGGCTCGATCCGGATCAGCCAGCAACTGATTGACCCGTCCCGCGAGCCCCCACGCGAATCCCTCGGGATCGCGCTCATCATAGGGCACCAACAGGCCGGTGACGCCGTCATCGACGACCTCGGGGATCCCGCCGACGGCGGAGGCGACCACTGCCGTACCGCAGGCCATCGCCTCGAGGTTGACGATCCCCAGCGGCTCGTATACCGAAGGGCAGACGAAAACAGTGGCCGCCGAGAGCACCTGCCGGACGACCTCAAGGGGCAGCATGTCCGGCACCCAGATAACCCCGGGGCGGGCCGCAGCGAGGGCGGCCACCGCGGCGCGGGTCTCGGCCTCGATCGCCGGGGTGTCCGGCGCGCCTGCGCATAACAACAGCTGGGCACCGCGATCGATGTGATGCGCCGCCGCCAGCAGGTGCCCGACCCCCTTTTGCCGGGTGATCCGCCCCACGAAGGCCACGATCGGTCGGGTCGGGTCGGCCCCAAGCCGCCGCACCGCGTCGGTCTCCCGGACCGCACGGTAGGTGCTGGCGTCGATGCCGTTGCGCACCACATGCACCCGCTCCGGGGGCACGGTCGGGTAGCAGTCCAGTACGTCGGCGCGCATGCCGTCGCTGACCGCGATGATAGCGTCCGCATGCTCGTATGCGGTGCGCTCCACCCAGGAGGAAACCCGGTAACCGCCGCCGAGCTGCTCTGCCTTCCACGGCCTGCGGGGCTCCAGCGAATGTGCCGTGACCACGTGCGGCACACCGTACAGAGTCCGGGCCAGGTGCCCGGCCATGTTGGCGTACCAGGTATGGGAATGCACCACGTCCACGCCACCCAACGCGTCGGCCATCGCCAGATCCACCGACAGGGTCTGCAGCGCCGGATTCGCCCCCGCGAGACCCGGCGCGACGGGGTGGCAGTGCGCCTGCGGACGGGGGGCGCCGAAGCAGTGCACCTGCACCTCGCACCACTCCCGCAGCTCGGGCACCAGGTGGCCGACGTGCACGCCAGCCCCGCCATACACCTCTGGCGGGTACTCCCGAGTCAACAAGCCGACCCGGACCCGGCCGACATGGACGCTGCGCACGGCGCATCACGCTAGCCCTGCACAGGCGGTCCGTCGTCCGCAGGTGGTGGGGTCAGAAGTCTCTTCCGGATGACCGGCAACGGGCCAGCCGTGGCTTAGCTGCTGTTCCCGGGCTAGGGTGACATATCGTGAAGGGTCAACCGCACGTGCTTGGCATCGTCCTCGCAGGCGGTGAAGGAAAGCGGTTGTGGCCACTCACGGCGGACCGTGCCAAACCCGCCGTGCCGTTCGGCGGCAACTACCGGTTGATCGATTTTGTGCTGTCCAATCTGGTCAACGCCGGGTACATCAAGATCTGCGTACTGACCCAGTACAAGTCGCATTCGCTGGACCGGCACATCACCACCACGTGGCGGCTGTCCTCGATGCTGGGGCAGTACATCACCCCCGTCCCCGCGCAGCAGCGGCTCGGCCCGCGCTGGTACACCGGCAGCGCAGACGCGATCTTCCAGTCGCTCAACCTGGTCTACGACGAGCGACCGGAGTACATCGTCGTGTTCGGTGCCGATCACGTGTATCGGATGGATCCGGCCCAGATGGTGGAACAACACATCGCGACCGGCGCGGGCGTCACCGTCGCCGGGATCCGGGTTCCCCGGGAGCAGGCCAGCTCGTTCGGTTGCATCGACGCCGACGCCTCGGGGCGGATCACCGAGTTCCTGGAGAAGCCCGTGGAACCGCCGGGAACCCCGGACGACCCGACGATGACCTTCGCCTCGATGGGTAACTACGTGTTCACCACCGATGCGTTGCTCTCGGCGCTGCGCACCGACGGCGCCAACCAGGACTCCGACCACGACATGGGCGGCGACGTCATCCCCATGCTGGTGGACTCCGGGGAGGTGGCGGTCTACGACTTCGCCGACAACGTCGTGCCCGGCGCCACGGACCGGGACCGCGGCTACTGGCGCGACGTCGGAACGCTGGACGCCTACTACGACTCACATATCGACCTGGTGTCCGTGCATCCGGTGTTCAACCTCTACAACCAGGCGTGGCCGATCCGCACCGCCACGCCACCACTGCCACCTGCGAAGTTCGTTCAGGGTGGCAGTGCCCAGGAGTCGATCGTGGGAGCGGGCTCGATCATCTCTGCTGCCCAGGTGACGCACTCGGTGATCTCCGGCGATGTCGTCGTCGAGGCGGGTGCGCAGGTCGAAGGCAGCGTGCTGCTGCCCGGTGTGCGGGTCGGAAAAGGGGCAGTGGTGCGCCGGGCGATCCTGGACAAGAACGTGGTGATCCCCGACGGCGCCCAGGTCGGCGTGGATCCCGCGCTGGACCGGGAACGCTACACGGTCAGCGGTGGCGGAGTGGTCGTGCTCGGCAAGGGAACCCGCGCGGAATAGCCTGCGCGGATGCGAATCATACCCTGGTGGGCTGTGCTGTCCGCGGCGTCCGCGCCGGTGCTACTGATCGGCGGCTGGGAACTCGCCGCAACCCGGCAGCCGGGTGAATTCGACCCGGTGCGCCAGACGATCAGCGCATTAGCCGCCGAGGGCGCCACCGACCGCTGGATCATGACGACCGGCCTGGCCGGGGTCGGCATCTGTCACGTGATCACCGCACTGGGGCTGCGGCCCGCGGCCCCAGCGGGCCGTCTGCTGTTCGCCGTCGGCGGGGCCGCCACCTTCGCGGTGGCGGTGTTTCCGCAATCGGTCACCGGAGAGTCGGCCGCACACGTGGTTGCCGCCTCGGTCACGTTCCCGGCCCTGGCGCTGTGGCCGGCCCTGGCCGGGCGACGCGGTGTCCGGCCGGGACGTGGGGTCTGGCTGGTGGCCACCGCCGGACTGCTCGGGCTGCTCGGCTGGTTCGGGCTCGAGCTCTTCAGCGATGGTCCGCGCATCGGGCTCTCCGAGCGAGTACTCGCAGGCGCACAGGCGGTGTGGCCGCTTGCGGCAGTACTGTTGGCCCGGCGATGACAGTGCGCAACGAAGCGTCCGACCGAGAACCGGCCAGCCCGGTCAACGAGGCGATCGTCGATTACTACGACGAAACCTGGCTCGACTACCGCTTACTCTGGCTCAACCGCGACAACCTGGCAGTGCACTTCGGCTACGCCGATGACAGCACCCGCGGGCACACCGATGCGCTCAAGAACATGAACCGAGTGTTGGCGCAACGGGTGGCGATCCAACCCGGTGAACGGGTGCTGGATGCGGGCTGCGGCGTCGGCGGCAGCAGCCTGTGGCTGGCGCGGGAACTCGACGCCGAGGTCGTCGGAATCACACCGGTAGCCAGCCAGGTGGCCATGGCCCGGCGCTACACCGCTGCCCGCGGGATGGCGCACCGCGTCCGGTTCGAGCAGGCCGACTACGCCGCGACGGCCTTCTCGGACGCAAGCTTCGACGTCGTCTGGACGTTGGAGGCGTTGTGCCACGCACCCAGCAAGGCCGCCTTCTACCGGGAGGCCGCTCGGCTGCTGCGCCCCGGCGGACGGGTGGTCGTCGCCGAGTACGTCCGTGCTTCTCGTCCGGTGGATGCCCGCGGCGAGCGACTGCTGCACGAATGGCTCGACGGTTGGGCCATCCCCGACATCGACACCCCTGACGAGCACCAGGCCCACCTGGCCGCGGCCGGATTCACCGACATCCGTCTTGATGACGTAACAACACACACCCGCCCCTCCCTACGCAGGCTGTATCGCCTGGCCTACTCGACCTACCCCCTGGCCGTCCTAGCCCGCCTCCTCCACATCCGCTCCCAAACCCAGCACAAAAACGTCATCGGCTCCATCCGCCAATACCAGGCCCTAACCCACAAATCCTGGTTCTACAGCATAATCTCCGCCACCAAACCGGCGTTGCCCTCCCATTCAGCGGGCTGAGCGGGGTTATCAGAGCGCCTATAACCCCGCTCAGCCCGCTGAATGCTGATGGTGCCGACTCGAGTCGCGGCAGGCGATCGAGGACGAGGAACCGTCCAGACCATGGCTGACCACGGCAGGCGAGACGGGGTAGCTACGGATTTTCCGAGCTCACGTTGCGGATTTTACGAACCAGGTACTGCCGATTCTCGGTATCCGGACACCGGCTCGTGGCCGACTGGCACCCGTGCTGGGGCGACCTCGCCGTTCCCGAAACCGCCGCCACGTATATACCATGGTAGAATCGTTCTTCCACCGTGGAGGAAACTGAAATGAGCCTCAACATCAAGAGTGCTGAAGCGCACGAGCTGACCCGGGAGCTGGCGCAGCTGACAGGAGAGAGCCTGACTCAGGCTGTGACTGTGGCGGTGGCGGAGCGGCTGGAACGTGTCCGCCGGAAGCACAGCGACACCCGGCTCCGAGCCGAGGCCCTGCTCACGATCGGCAGAGACACCGCCCCACGACTCCGTGAGCCTGCTCGCAGCGTCGAGCACGGCGAACTGCTGTACGACGACAAGGGGTTGCCCCGTTGATCGTCGACACCTCGGCCCTGATCGCGATCCTGCGAGACGAGCCCGAAGCCGAGGCGTTCGCCCTTGCCCTCGCCATCGAGCAGGAACCGCGCATCTCTGCTGCCAACTACCTGGAAACCGCGATCGTGATCGACGTCAGCCGCGATCCGATCGCCAGCAGGCACGTCGACGACATGGTCACCAAGGCGAGGCTGGTCATCGAACCGGTCACCGCCGAGCAGGCCACCATCGCCCGCGCCGCCTACCGGGACTTCGGCAAGTGCAGTGGGCACCCCGCGCAGCTCAACTTCGGCGACTGTTTCGCCTATGCGCTGGCCAAGAGCGCCGACGAGCCACTGCTTTTCAAGGGCGAAGACTTCAGCAAGACCGACCTGGTGCCCGCCACGACCGCGCTACCCGAACAGAGGGAGGGTACCTGAGTGAACGGAGCCGAGTCGGGGTAGCCGCTGAACTGCGACCGGACGCTCAGCGGACGTTGCTGACGTCCACTTTTTGTCGTACCGGCGGTGCATGCTTCCGGCGGATCAACCGCACAAAGATTGGTGGAAGCATGAACGACCTCATCCCGCTCCACGACGCCGTGGCGGGCTGACCGGAGCTGACGAGCCCCTCTCCGACCTGATCAAGCCCCTCCTGTGCTACGGAGGGCTGGACTTCGAGGGGCGGCCCCGCCCAGCGGACGCACCACCGCTCATTCCGTGTGAATGTTTCGAACCCCTCCTGCCGGAGGAGCTGGCAGAGCTCGAGCGGTCGCCGCACCGATAGTGGACCGCACCAGACAGCCACATCAAGGACCACAATCGTCCTACGAACGTGGTATTGATGTAGCATCACTGTATGGCTGAGAAGCGGCGGCTGTCGGTGTCCGTCGATGCGGACCTGGTGGAAGCCGGGCAGGCGACGGTCTCCTCGGGAGCGGCTAGCAACCTGAGCGGCTGGGTTAACGCCGCGCTGCGCCGTCAGGTGGAGCACGATCGTCGGCTCCGCGGAATCGATGAGTTCATCCAAGCATTCGAAGCTGAGCACGGCGAGATCACCGAGACCGAGATGGATCAGGTGGCCCGGGATATGCGGGCCCGGGCGATCGTCGTACGAGGTGGTTCGACCAGGGGGCCAGCGTGACGCTGGTGCTCGACGCCGGGGCACTCGTCGCGGTCGAGCGGGGCAATCGAGAACTCGCCGCGAGTATCAAGCGAGAACGCCTGCTCGGGCGAACACCGGTGACGCACGGCGCCGTGGTCGGACAAGTCTGGCGCGGCGGATCCGGTCGGCAAGCCGGTTTGGCGCTGCTGCTCCCGCATATCGAGATCACACCGCTGGACGCGGCTCTGGGCAAACGTGCCGGTGCGCTGCTGGCCAAGGCGGGCAACAGCGATGTGATCGACGCCGCGGTCGTGCTGCTGGCCGGAGACGACGACCTCATCCTGACCTCGGACCCCGACGATCTGGTGGCACTGGCGGCCGCGTCCGGCATCCACGTAGAGATCGTCCCGGTGTGAGAGTGGCGTCGCGGGGACCACAGCAAGGAGGGGTGCTCGTGCCGGGTGTTCGGTTGGAGTGGGACGGCAAGGTGGCTGATGTACCGCGACTACGTTTACCACTGCAGGTCGTCGAAACGGTCAACGCGTCACGTGCCGACCGCAGCACCCACTCTTTCGATCACGACCCCGACGGCGGCTGGCGCAACAGGCTGATCTGGGGTGACAACCTCCACGTCCTGGCCTCCCTGGCCGACGAGCTGGCCGGCCAAGTCGACCTGATCTACATCGACCCATCGTTCGATTCACAGCAGGACTGCAAGGACGTCGAGAGCTACCTGCAGATGCTCTACGAGCGGCTGATACCGCTCCGGGAGCTGCTCTCCGAACGCGGCTCGCTGTTTCTGCACCTCGCACCCGACGTCAGCCATCTCGCCCGAATACTACTGGACGAGATCTTCGGCGCCGACAACTTCCGCGCGGAGATCATCTGGGGGCGGACAACGGCTTATTCAGACACCGAAAACTTCAAAAAGGTACACGACTCGATATTATGCTTCGCCAAGACTAAGAGACATATTTGGAACCCTCAGTATCGCAACTACGATCCCAGTTATCTCGTCAGTAAATATCGATACGAGGACCCTGATGGCCGCATTCACAGAAGAAGCGACCTCATGGCATCGGGGACGAGACGAGGGCTATCGGGGCTACCCTGGCGCGGTCACGACCCTGCACCGAAAGGGATGCACTGGAAATTCTCCGTCGAGAGACTGGAGGAGCTGGAAAAGACGGGTCGAATCTACTGGCCAGCGAAACCGGGTGGGGTTCCACAGTACAAGCGATACTTGGATGAGATGCCCGGTCAACACATCGGAAACGTCTGGGACGACATCAACCCCGTGAATGCCCAAACGACAGAACTACTCGGGTATGACACGCAGAAGCCGGAGGCGTTACTCGAGCGAATCATCAAGTCGTCGTCGGATACGGGCTCGATCGTGCTGGACTGCTTCGTAGGCAGCGGCACCACCGCAGCGGTCGCCGAGAAGCTCAAGCGGCGGTGGGTGGCCATCGACATCGGGCGCTTCGCGATCCACACGACGCGCAAGCGGCTCCTCGACATCCCGCAGTGCACTCCGTTCGTGGTCTCCCGCCTGGTGCACTACGAGCGCCAGACTTGGCAGGACGCCACCACCGCGCCACAGGTATAAGGAGCACCTCGGTTCAGGGGCCGACGACCTCGTTCTGACCCCAGGTCGGCGAGCTTGCGAGCGCGGCTGGCCGGTGACGTTTCCACCGGGTCGAGCCGCGCAGCCGAGCCGATCACACCGGGGACGGGTCGCCCTCCAGCAAGTGTAAAATCAATAATGAGACACTACACTAGGAGTGCTTCCCGAGTACGTAATCGGCGGCCATATGCTACGTAGCCGCCAGGTGCCGAAACTGATTCGATGGGGCGGCGTCGGGTGGCGAAACGGGTCACCAGCCCGGTCGCGGCACCGGCGACCCAACTGTGGCGCCGATCATCCCGGCCGGGCGGGCTACGGCCGGGTCACTGTGGTCATCGCCGACGGCACGCAGGGGTACGCACCCCAGGCACCGTACCTAACTACCCCCGGGCCGACTGTGGCACGAAATCCACGCCGCCCACACCTGGTGGACAGACGTTCGCCGATCTTGTTGACCCTGCTGCCCCACATTCGTGCGACCCAGCGTGACGGGTCAACTTGCTCGCTGGCCAGGTCCGACAGTACCCAACCGCCGTCTGCGATCAGCACCACGCTCAGGAACACTTCTTACTGAGCCGTGACGTTGACGGGAGCGAAGACGTCGACGGTCGGGGTGATAGGGTCGGGGTTCACGCTCACCTGCAGGGTGCGGGCCGGCAACAGTTCGACGTGTTGCCCGTCGATCTCTGCAAAGCTCACCTCTACGTCAGACATCAGAATCCTCCTAGCAGGAAGGCGCGATCCTCAGCGGATCAAGCACACGGTAGGTCGAGCGACAAACACCTTGTCCGTTTCGGCCGGGCACTACTTATCATCCCAAAGAGTGAGTTCGACGGCAATCATTATCAGTACGTAGGTTCTACGCACTGACTACCTAGGAGTGCTTCCCGAGTACGTAATCGGCGGCCATATGCTACGTAGCCGCCAGGTGCCGAAACTGATTCGATGGGGCGGCGTCGGGTGGCGAAACGGGTCACCAGCCTGGCGTGTCATGATCGAGACCGTGCTCGGCGATCCTCACTCATCAGAGGTGACTTCAGCAGTCAGCCGCTGGTCGTAGGCGCCAGCAAGGTCACAGAGGGCCTGTGCGCAGTCCCCGATGTAGGCGGGTCCGTGCATCAGACCCAGGGTGCGAGGCCGCAGACCCGCCAGAACCCGGATCACGGGGCCGGTCGACGGGGTCAGGCAGGTCGCCCAGGCGGCGTCCTCGGCTCGCAGCGCAGGTCCGACGATATCGTGCTCGGTCAGCGCCGGGCTGACGCCGGTCGCCGTGAACAGGTCCCCGCAGAGCAATGTGCCGGTGGTCTCCTCGAAGAACAGCCCTGCGTCCCAGCCGTGCGGCACGTGCGGGGTTTCGATGCGCCGCACCCGCTTGCCGCCCAGTCGATGACCTCGCCGTCGCGCAGCGGACGCGGCGGACGGTCCGCCAGATCGTTCACCGACACCGCGCAGCCCATTGCGCCATGCGCAACCTGCGCGTGCGGGGCAGCGGCCAGCCAGGAGTTCATCGCACCGCACTCATCGGCCTCGACATGCCCGAAAGTGATCCAGCGCAACTGCTCGACCGGGATCACCCGTTCGACCGCAGCCGAGACGGAGGGGAACAGTGCGCGCAGTCCGCAGTGGAACAGCAGCGGCTCCTCCGCGTCGATGACGAACTGGTTGTACATGAAGTCGGCGTCGCTGAGGTACGTGGACAACCGGTAGATGTCGGGCGCGATCTCGGTCACCTGAGTCTGCATCTCCCACTCCCTTGCCATTCCCGATCCCATCATGACCGGTGCCTCCAACAGTTCCGGTCGCCGCGGGTGAGACAACAGACGGGTGTGCTGCGGAGGAAGCACGGCCGCGCTGGGCGCTCGGGGCGCCGCCGTGCCAGGAGTTCGTCGAGCTTGGCGTGCAGTTGCTCTCCGGAAGTGGTCACCACCACGGGGCGTTGGCCCCACCCCGCTCGATCTTCGCCGAGGGACAGGTACCCGTCGGCGAGCAGCTCGCCCAGATGCGCGCGGACGTAATCCGGAATCCGGCGGCCGTGGTCGACGAACACATCGGGGTCGAAGTGGGCGACGTGCCCCCGGCGCACCCGGCCCAGCGTGAGCAGCCGACCCAGCTCCGGCGAGACCAGACCGGTTATCGCGGATCCACACGGGTACGCCTGGGTGGTAGCGCGCCCTCGGCGCAGCCGGGGCAGCGGGGCGGACCGACGACGACCCAGGTCCGACGCTTGCAGCCGACGCAGGTGAGTTGCCGCATCCGTACCCGAACTGTGGTGATGAGCTGGTCGCAGGGGCTGATCACCAGGCGACGCAAAGCCCTGATCATGGTGGGTCTGCCCTCCCCGGGTGGGCTTCGGGTGGCCGGCCGCGCGGCGGGGGGAGGGACCGCGCGGCCCGCCAGTGGTTGACCGTTCGCGTCCGATCGGTAACCCTCAGCCAAAACATGCA
>JBQTGW010000091.1:0-10911 GCA_052390495.1 Pseudonocardiales bacterium | reverse complement strand
GGGCACCCGGGGGCCGGGAACCGGGCCGCGGCGGGGGACGGCACCCTGCTGTGGCTACCGGCAGCACCAGCCGACGACCACGGAAAGTGAACCTTTGATTACACATCCCGGTTAACTTCGAAGAGCCCTTAACGCTCGTGGACAAGCGAATCTGCTGCTCCTGCTGCCGCCAGTGTCGGTGTTGCTCGGGTGGACCTACCTAGTTAACGACGAAAAGGTGTCAGCCGCAGGCCGGTATATCCGCACCGAGATCTCTCCGCGACTCTCAGTTCTGGTTGCCGGTGATGCGACTGTTTTCGGGTGGGAAGATACTCATAGGGCTGACCCGCGTCGACGAGTGCGCAAAGTGTTGCAACTTATCGTGGACCTGACTACATTCTGCGTAGCGCCGTTGTCTGCCCTGATAGTCTTTTGGGTTTGTGGTCCTCGGGCCGCGTTATTCATGATGGTCTCATTTGCAGAGTTGGTCGCAGTGGCGGTGCTCGCTATCCAAATTGCCCTTTATGCTGACCTGAGAAGTCAGGAGGAGAGCATGAATATGGGTGAATCCGTGTGATCATTTTTGTCGCTACTGGGGGTCCGCTCAGCTGTATCTGTGTACCTGAGCTGGCGATTGAGGTGACGGAGCTTGTCGAACCCAAGGACAGGATGACATTCCGCCCGGCGCGACGGGCGGAACAGGCCGAGGCTGGCCGCGCAGGCCGCTTCCTCCCGCCCTGAAGGCCCAGGCATCGGCCCGTGATCTCCAGTGACCGCGTCACCGGCCCGCAGCATCGTCTGCTCAGCCGGGTCAACGAAGGAGCCGCCGCTGGGCAGGCGGGGCAGTTCTGAGGTGCGGCTCAAGAAGATCCGGCGCGGCTGCCCCACGGTGCACAAGCATGCCACCCAACGTCACGGGGTGGGTGACGGGCGATCAGATGTCGAGGCGACCGGCCTTGGCTGCTGCGGTGAAAGTGCTCCATTCGGTGGGGCTGACCGCGAGCACGGGGCTGGCTTCGCCGAGTTTGCTGTCCCGGACCAAGTGGTGACCAGGCAGGAAGGCGACCTCGACGCACTGTGCGCTGCCTGAGCTGTAGCTGCTGGTGAACCAGCGGGCGTCCGCGTTCTCAGGCCTGTCGTGTCGCATCGGAGAGCATCCCTTCGTCGTGGTCAGGCGAGCTGTGCCGCCGCCTCCCGGATGATCTCCAGAGACTCCACCGGACCCAGGGCGGCGGCCTGCAACCGGCCCCACACAGTACCGTAGTTGACCACCGCGTCCAAGGCATCAAGGTAGCGCGCGTCGTCGTAGGACTCGACGTAGACGAACTCCAGCGGCGCAGCGATGCCCGGTGAAGGGATGCGGAGCAGGGTGAAGCGGTAAGCGATCCGACCGGCGAAGGTGCGGGCGTCGAACGGCAGCACCTGGATCTGCACATTGTGCAGCCGAGCCATGTCTGCGAGGGAGTCCAGCTGTTCGGCCATCACCTCGCGGCTGCCGACCTGGCGTCGCAGGCAGGACTCGGAGAGCACGAACGACACCTCGGGCGGATCTTCCCTGGTGAGGATCGCTTGGCGCTCCTTGCGGGCCTGGACTTCGTTCTCCAGGTTGTCGGCTGGCCCGAGTGGCTGGGCGTCGGCGTGCAGCGCCCGGATGTAGTTGTCGGTCTGCAGCAACCCGGGAAGCACCTCGACCTCGACGGACTGCAAGGTGGCGGCGTGCCGTTCCAGGTCGACGAACAGCCGGAACCACTCCGGGTAGACCGCGCGGTAGCCATCCCACCGGCCACGTTTGCGCTGGCCGCGGGCTAGGTCGAGCAGGATCTCGATGTGCTCGGTGGTGTCGCCGTAGAATTCGGCGAGCATCTTGGCGTCGCCCGCGGCGAGGTCGTTCTGCGCCAGCTCGATACGGCTGATCTTGCTGACTCGGCAGCCGAGGTGCTTGGCCGCCTGGGCAGGTGTGGCGCCTGCTTCGAGGCGCATCCGCTTGAGCTCGTTGGAGAGCACCAGACGGCGGACGGTCGGAGTGGTTCCCATCTTCACGCGGCCTCCGGGGTAGGCGGGGGGCAGTCACGAGCGTGCCGCCTGCGTCACCCGCATGAGTGACTTCTCATTTAGGATTCCTACTTCTAATCTTCTCGCCATGTTGTCGAGCAGGAATCCTATAGTGAGCGAGCAAGGCACCGCAGCCGGTTCGACGCAGAAGCAGCCCGATGGGCAGGGCCGGACGCCGCTGTGCCCCCTGCCCATCGGGTGTTCCACCATCACGAGCGCGGCGCAGTCGATCACCGCGGAGAGGTCTCCGGAGCCCTCTGCGCAGGTGGCCCAGTTGTCGACTGCGCCGCCCCGGCCGACCGCGCCCCGCATCCCCCCGCTGCGGGATCCGTCCGGGTCGGCCCTCTTCATAGACCGCGATTCGGCTCCAAACGGCTGTTCAGCCCCGCCCCCAGACAGCGATTTGGATCCGAATGGCGCTCGGCCGCACGGTGCCAGACAGTTGTCGTACCCGCATGGCACACTGCGGACTGCGCGGCGGACGTCGGGTTCGCCCGGATGAGGAGGCGTTATGGCTTATGGCTACATCGGGTCTATGAAGACTAAGCCCGGTCAACGTGACGACGTGGTATCCATTCTGCTGAATGACGTTGACGGTCTTCGCGAGGTAGGGTGCGACCTCTACATCGTGAGCGTGTCGGATGTCGATGACGACACGATCTGGGTGACCGAGATCTGGCAGAGCAAGGAACACCACGACGCGTCGCTTCAGCTACCCGAGGTCAAGGCCGCCATCAGCAATGCAATGCCGATGCTCACGGGAGAGTTCACCAGCCAAGAACTGTCCGTCGTGGGTGGCTTGGGCGTGTAGTCCAGGACCCGGAGAACCGATCATGATGCGTGCCCCGAACGGGCAGCGGAGCGTGCGGCGCTCATGCGACTCCTTCCGGTGGGAAAACCATCAGTAGTGTCGACGGTGCTTGACGCAGGTCCGGCGAGGCGTCAGATTCAGGCTCGGGCGATCGATCGCCAATGAGACAGGACAGGCTCAAGATGGCATACGCACTACAGCTCAGCGAGGACGAGCGGGCCAGGTACCGGTTCATGGCCGAGGGCGCGCGCACCGAAGAGCACCGCATGTGGGCTGCCGCCGGGATCAGCTCCGGAGCTCGGGTAGCCGATATCGGCTGCGGTCCTGGCGCGGTCCTGCGGTTGCTCGCCGAGGAGGTCGGCCAGACCGGCCGGGCCGACGGTGTCGATGCCGACGCCGCTACTGTCGCGGCCGCCCAGGAGACGGTCGCCGACCTCCCGCAGGCCACCACCCGCATCGGTGACGCCGACGCCAGCGGGCTGACCCCGGGCGAGTACGACGTGGCGATGTGCCGACACGTCCTGGCGCACAACGGCGGCCGAGAGGCCACGATAGTGGCGCACCTGCGTGAGCTGGTCCGTCCCGGTGGTGCTGTCTACCTGGTCGACGTCGACGTCACAGCAATGCGGATATACCCCGAGATCCCCGATTTCGCCGACCTGCATGCCCGCTACGTCGAGTTCCACCGTGCCCAGGGCAACGACATCATTGTCGGGCAGGCGCTGGGGTCACTGCTGGAGACCGCCGGCCTCGACGTTGAGATCTTCCGCATCGGCGGGCCGGTGCTCAAGGTACCCGCCGGGATGCGAGGACCGGCCTGGGCCGCCCGGGAGGCCCTGGTGTCCACCGGGTTCGCCACCACCGAGGACATCGCCCGGTGGGATGCCATGTTCGAACGTGTGGACAGGCTCCCAACCAGGCCCTGGATCACCGTTGCCCCCTTCGTGGCGGTAGGCCGCGCTCCGCGCTGAGCGCCTGCCCAAAACCGCCGCGCTGAACCCGCCCCTCACGGGCGGCGATCCACCGCCAACCCGCGGGCCCGGAGCACGCGGCGTTCCAGGGGGGCGAACACGAGTAGCTCGATGGCGATGCCGACGACCAGGATGAGCAGGATCGAGGTGATCACGAGGTCCATGGCGTGCAGTTCGCGGCCGATGTTGAGTTGCTGACCTAGGCCGATGCCCAGTTTCGGTGCGTAGGTGATCAGTTCGGCGGCCATCAGGGAGCGCCAGGAGAACGCCCAGCCCTGTTTGAGGCCGGCCAGGTAGCCGGGCAGCGCGGCGGGCAGTAGGACGTGCCGGACCCGGCCAACGGCGCCGAGGCCCAGCACCCGCCCGACCCGCTGCAGCAACGGGGGCACCTGGTCGAACCCGGCGAGTAGCCCGTTGGCGATGGAGGGCACGGCACCGAGCAGCACCACTGTGTAGATGGCAGCGTCGGTGAGCCCGAACCAGATGATCGCCGCTGGGACCCAGGCGATCGAAGGCAGGCTCTGCAACCCACTGATGAACGGGCCGATCGCGCGGCGCAGCCAGCCGCTGCGCCACATCGCCAAGCCGAGCAGGGTGCCGACGACCAGGGAGGCCAGGAAACCCAGAGCACCCCGGGAGACGCTGGTCGAGATCGCCTCCCAGGCCCGCCCGTCGACGAGCATCTCGACGAACACGTTCAGCACGTCGCCCGGGCTCGGCAGCGCGTACTTCGGCTTCAGGCCGACCTCGTAGGCAAGCTGCCAGAGCCCGATCAACACCGCGGCGGCGACGAGTGGGGGCAGCACCGAACGTACGAACACCGCCCATGGGCCGGGCCGCGGTGGGAGCGCGGGCGGCGCGTCCAGGGCGTCCAGCCCGGACTCAAAGGTCCGGCTATCCCCGGCAGTCCCGCCGACCCCGGCAGTTCCACCGACCCCGGCAGTCCCGCCGACCCCGGCAATCCCGCCGACCCCGGGGGTTCCACCGACCCCGGGGATCCAGCCGCCGCCGGAGGTTCGGCCGTCCTGGAGAGCCCGGTCGTCAACGGGCATGGCGGCTGATCTCCGCCCGCAGGTGATGGGTGATCTCGGTGGCCAGGACACTGACGCCGGGCGACTCGATGGCCCTGGGCTGGGAGAGCTCGATCTCCCATTCGCGGACGATCCGCCCTGGCCGGGAGCTCATCAGCAGCACCCGCTGCCCGAGCCGGACAGCCTCCCGGACGTTGTGCGTGACGAAGACGACGGACAGCCCCTGCTTCGCCCAGAGCCGGGTGAGTTCGTCGTGCAGCGCATCACGAGTAATCGCGTCCAAGGCGGCGAACGGCTCGTCCATCAGCAGCAGCTGGCTGTCCTGGGCCAGCGCGCGGGCCAGCGCCACCCGCTGGCGCATGCCACCGGAGAGCTCGTGCACCCGCTTGCGGCCCTGCCCGTCCAGGTTCACCAACGACAGCAGCCGCTCGGCTTCGGCCCGACGCTCGCGGCGCCCGACCCCCCGAGCCCGCAGCGCCAGCTCGACATTGCCCGCCGCGGTCAGCCAGGGCAGCAGCGCAGGCTCCTGGAACATCAGCGCCGGGCGACCCACTGTGACCTCGATACTCCCCGAGGTGGGTGTGCCCAGACCGGCGATGAGCGAGAGCAGGGTGGACTTCCCGCACCCGGAGGCGCCGAGCAGGCAGACGAACTCACCTGGCCCCACGTCGAGGTCGATCCGGTCGAGCACCGGCGGACCGTTGCGTTCGAAGACCTGGACCACCTGCTCCACCCGGACGCTGGAGGGCAGGACCCCCGAGTCGACGGCGTGGCCGTCCAGCGTCGGCGCCCTGGATCCAGCCTGCAGAAGGGACGAATCAGCCATGGTTCTATTCCTTCCCTAGTCCCCCAGTGGACACTGTCGGTAAGCCCCGCTCGGTGCAGATCCGATTCAGCACCGACAGCTCATAGATTCCTTGGAGATCGACTTCTTCCCTGGTCGTCCCGGCGGCCACCGCGTCATCGGCACTGCGCTGCAGCGACGTCGCGATGGGATCGACGGTCACCGTCAGGTTCTGCCAAGCCCGATCGAGCACCTCGGGTTCCAGGGCCTTGCCGGTGCGGGTCTTGAGGCCGTCGTTGACGACCGTCTTCGCCTCATCGGGGTGCTCGGCCAGCCACGCCACCGTGTCAACGTGGCCCCGCAGCAGCGCCTCGACCGTCTCCGGGTGGCGCTGCAGGAACTCGGTGCGCACGATCAGGTGGGTGGTGACGAACTGCCCTTCGGGCCACAGGTCCTTCTCGTCGACCAGCACCTTGGCGCCTGCCTCCAGCACCAGGCGAGACGCCCAGGGCTCGGGCACCCAGGCGCCGTCAAGCACACCGTCCCTGAACAGCTGGAGCGTGTCCGCGTTCTTGGTCGGGCTGACGGTGACGTCGCCGCCGCCCTGCACGCTGTTGCGTAGGCCCTGGCCGGTGAGCCAGGCGCGCAGCGCGACATCCTGGGTATTGCCGAGTTGCGGCGTGGCCAGTGTCTTGCCCCGCAGGTCCTGGGCAGTGTTGATGCCGTCGCGCACCACCAACTGCGCACCGCCGGACGTCGCTCCCGCGATGATCCGGATCGCTTCGCCTTCGCTTTCTCCGAATGCGTTGATGGCCGGGTTCGGGCCAATGTAGGCCGCATCCAGGACGTCGGCGAACAACGCCTCCACGGCAGCGGGGCCTGCGTCGAAGATCTGCGTCTCCAATGCAGTAGCGCCCAGCGCGGCACCGATGAAGCCCTTGTCCACGCCCGCGATGGCGGCCGCGTGGGTGAGGTTGGCGAAGTAGCCCAGGCGCAGGGTGGGTGCGGGGCCCTGCGGGGCTTCGGTGCCCGCACCGCTGCTGCCGCAGGCCGCAGCGAGGGCCAGGAGCAGGGCAGTTCCGAGGGTCGCGACGACCCGGGTGCGGCGGGGCCGGACGGTGGACGGTGGCGTGAGCGCTGATCTGCAATGACGTGACATGACGCTCCTCGACTATGCGGGGGCGCAAGGTGGCATCGGCAGCGGCATGGACACGCCGGAACCGGCACGACCGCACGCCCGGCGTATGCAAGCTCGGGCTGGGTCAGGCCGGCAAACAGATCATGCTGCGAGTACGCCCATAGTCGACGTGGCGACGCGCCACGAGCTTGAGCGTGAGTGCAGGCACGCCCCAGATGGTAGCACCAACGGGTGACCCGCCTCTCGTCTCACTTCGATTACGAAAAGTAACCAAGTCTGTTCGCTTCCGTGCTGACACCCGCAGGGTCGTTGACACTTTGACGAAGCCCAGGTCACGATTACTAGCCGCGCGGCACGTGGATGTGTCGCTGGAGGGGTGCGGGGATTCGCCCGAAAGCGAGCTACCCATCCTGAAGGGGGATTGCATGATCAGCAAACCGGGCTGGAAGGCGCCTGCCGAGCAGCCTGAGCAGGCGCCGCCGGCCCAGCCGAGACCCCAACCGCCGTTACCTAAGCCGCCCTCACCCCGGCCGCCCCCACCAAGCCCGCCCCCACCAAGCCCGCCCCCACCGGCCCCACCACCTCAACCGCCACAACACGGCTGATCGACGGTAAGGTAGGTATACCTAAATAGGTGACCCTGGATCGGGTGACGAAGGGAAGCGCCGGGTGACGTCGACCGCCACGCTGCACGGCGAGCGGGTAGCCGGTCGGCCACCAGTGCGGGTCGGCCGGTTCTCCGGGGTATGGCGACCGCGGATGATCATCGTGACCCTGGTCGGGCTGGGCCTGCTGGTGCTGGTGGCAGCGATGAATATCGGCCGAGGAGCCTTCCCGATCTCACCCGGCGAGGTGCTCAGCGTGCTCGTTGGTGGTGGGGACAGCTCGCAGCAGCTCATCGTGCTGGAGCTACGGCTGCCGCGCACTCTGACCGCCATCCTGGTCGGCGCCGCGCTCGGGCTGGCCGGGGCGATCACCCAGGCCATCGCCCGCAACCCACTGGCCAGCCCGGACATCCTGGGCGTCACCGCGGGTGCCTCCGCGGCCGCCGTCGTGGTGATCGTGCTCGGCGGCGGCTACGGCGCGGTCGGCGCGACACTGGCCGTGGTCGGGCTGCCGATCGCCGCGCTGATCGGCGGGCTGGGTGCCGCCGCGCTGGTCTACGCGCTGGCCTGGCGGCGTGGTATCGAAGGCTACCGCTTGGTGCTGGTCGGGGTGGGGATTGACGCGCTGGCCGCCGCGTTCACCGCGTGGCTGCTCATCCAGGCCAACGTGCTCGACGCCGCCCAGGCGGTGGTGTGGCTGACCGGCAGCCTCAACGGCCGTGGCTGGGAGCACGTCGTGCCGGTCGGGCTGGCGTTGGCGGTGCTGGTACCGATCGCGCTGCTGTTGGCCTTCGGGCTGGGCGCGCTGCAGTTCGGCGACGACACCGCCCGCGGCCTGGGCCTGCGGGTGGACCGGGCCCGCACGGCGTTGATCCTCGTGGCGGTCGGGCTGGCCGCCGTCGCCACATCCAGCGCAGGCCCGATCGACTTCGTCGCGCTGGTGGTGCCGCAGATCTGCCAGCGGCTGGTCGGCGCGGCCCGCCCGCCGCTGCTGACCTCGGCGGTCTACGGCGCGCTGCTCACCGTGACCGCCGACCTCCTCGCCCGCACCATACTGGGCAGCGAACTTCCGGTCGGCATCGTCACCGCCGTCCTCGGCGCCCCCTACCTGATGTACCTGCTCGCCCGCCGCAACCGGACGGTATCGGCAGCCTGATTCCTCGGAAGGCCATCATGAGGGGCGAGTTTGGTGAACTGGTCGAGGACAACGCCGGGGTGCGCACTGCGGCGGAGCAGACGGCGTTCGCGGCGTTGGAAACCGCCTACCCGCACCTAGCCACCCGGTATGACGTTGCCGTGCAGCAAGCCAGGGCGATGGCCCTGGGGAAGCTGCGGACCGCGCTGTCGTGGGAACGGCTGGATGACATCATCCCCTCCGCACACACTGACCACATGCATCCCGTCGCGCTACTCACGGCAGCCATGGCTTCCCGGTCCGACCGCGCCGACGATGACCGATGGCTGCGGTTGTCCGCTGAGCTCGCTGACAGCGTCGCCAACCATGCGCTGGCGCTGGTCGGCGAGTCCTGGCGGCGGGAGAAACTGACGTGTGCGGGCGCGGAAACCCCGAATGCGCTGCGCTGGGCGGCACGACGCGCCGCCGCCGACCCCGGCTTCAGCCCACTAAGCCTGTTCGAGCAGGCCGTCGTGGACGGTCATCCGCTGCATCCGTGCGCGCGCATCCGGGGTGGGATGACCGCACAGGAGCTGTTTGTCTACGCTCCGGAATGGGCCGATGAGGTGACGCTGGGGATCGTGGCCATCGCCAGGTCCGCATTCACCCAATCGTCGTTCGGGGACCAAGGGATGACTGCGCTGCTGTACCGCTGGCACCCGGAATCCGTCGATGCCACCAAGGAGTATCTGCGAAGCGTACGGCGCGATGTCGCGGACTACGAGCTGCTGCCGGTCCACCCATGGCAGCTCCGCCGCACGCTACCGGACCGCTACGCCGATGCACTCGCCGACGGGCGCATCATCATCATTCCACCAGCGCGGATCCTGGCTCGGCCGCTGCTATCGCTGCGGACGCTCGCCCTCGCGACGAACCGGCGAGCGATCCATCTGAAGACCGCGGTAGATATCCGGCTGACCACCGCGGTACGCATCGTGTCGCCGGCGACCGCGCATAACGGGCCAATGATGTCACGACTGCTGGCCCAGATCAGCCGGCGGGAGTGCGGCTTCGGCGGACGATTCGTCAGCCTTGCGGAGTTGGCCAGTGCAAGCTTCCGGCCAGCGCCAGACGAACCGGCCGACGCCGCGGCCAGTCTCGCCGCGATCGCTCGGGAGTCTCCCGAGCGCCACGTGAGTGAGGGTGAGGTCGCGCTTCCGGCCGCGGCGTTCGCCGCACGCTCGCCGCTGACCGGCAGGCCGCTGCTCTCCGATATATTCGACGAACTTGCCTCGACATACACGTTACCGCTGCGCGACGCGGCCACGCGCTTTCTCGGCAGATACTGCGACTGCGCCTTGCCCGCGCTGTTTACGCTGCTCTCTCGCTGGGGAATTGCACTGGAGGCGCACGGGCAGAACACCGTTGTGGTGGTGCACAGTGGCCTGCCGGTACGCTTGATCTACCGCGACTTCGGTAGCATCCGGGTCAGTCGGATCCGACTGACCCGCCGCGGTCTGCACCCTCCCGCATTGCTTGGGGCGCTGCTCACCGAGGATGAGGACGAGTTGCGGGCAAGATTGTTCTTCCCGCTTGTCCACACCAATCTGAGCCAGCTCGTCGCCGCGCTGGCTCAGGTCGCCGATGCCGATCCCGGATCGCTGTGGCGGTTGGTCGCGCAGCGCTGCCGTACGGTCTACGCAACACTCACGGCGGACCCCGCTATTCGAGCTCAGGCGCAACGTGATGAGACCGCTCTATTCGGTTCCACGATCCCCATGAAAGCCATGCTGCGGACCCAAATGTCTGCTAACCCGCATGCCCCACAGTGGGTGGCCGTGCCCAATCCACTGGTGGTAATCGAGTGACCGACATCGAGGACACCTCCTTTCTTCGCGACCAAAGCTTTCTTGAGTTCAACGTACGCCGCTTGACCCGGCGCAGATCTGCTTGATCTGCCGACCGAACCAGGCTCAATGAACATGTCGGCGCGGCAAACGACCCTGTTGACAAACCTTGGAACAGACTGTGGATGATTCGACTCCGTCCAGGGCGCGGCCTAGGGCAACGGCAAGTTCGCCGGCTGTCGTGTGATCGTCATATTGAGTCGCAGGTTGGGTGTGGGTTCACTCTGTCCGGTGGGGGTGTGCCGGGATCCCGGTCAGGTCTGGGTCCTCTCTGGCTACTGCGGGATCGTCCTGGTGCCGGGCCGGTGCCCTCTGATCGCTGTTTCGGCAGAGGAGGGTGCTCACCGGGCTGTGTTCTTCCGACAAGGTGATCAGGGGCCGGGCTGGTGGCTGGTCGCGCCGGGCACGGCGGTCACCGGCTCCGGAGAGTGGGAGGCCTGTGCCTCCCCCGGTGTCATCGCCGGTCGATGCTGCCTGAGCAGGACCCCGCCCGCCCTGCCGGTCACCTGAAGTAACGTG
>JBQTGW010000090.1:0-21612 GCA_052390495.1 Pseudonocardiales bacterium | reverse complement strand
GGGCTGTGGTGGACGATCATGGCTGACCCGGAAGGCAACGAGTTCTGCGTCGGCAGCCGGCACGAGTAGCCGCTAGCGTGCCACCTCGTGCTCGTTCTGCTGCCGCCATCGGAGACCAAGGCGCCGGGCGGCGATGGCCCGCCGCTGCGGCTGGACTCGTTGTCCCATCCGGAGCTCACCCCGACCCGCCGGAAACTGGCCGACGAACTGGTCGGGCTAGCTGGGCAGGGCGCGGTCGGGCTGGCCGCGCTGGGCCTGTCCGAAGGCCAGTACGGCGAACTGGAACGTAACGCCGCGCTGTGGACCGCGCCGACGTTGCCTGCGCTGCAGCGCTACACGGGGGTGCTCTACGACGCATTGGACGTCGGCTCGCTGCGCCCGGCGGAGCGGGCCCGGGCCGGTGCTCGGCTGGAGGTGGCCTCCGCGCTGTTCGGGCTGCTCGGCGCCGATGACCCCGTGCCTGGCTACCGGCTGTCCGCCGCTTCATCGCTACCCGGGCTCGGGACGATGCGGTCAGTGTGGCGCCCGGTGCTGGCAGCACAGCTCGCCACGCTCACAGGCTTGGTGATCGATCTGCGCTCGGGGCCTTACATCATGTTGGGGCCGTTGCCGGGCGCGGTAACCGTGCGGGTGCTCTGCGAGGACAGCCGGGGGCGACGCAGCACGGTGAGCCACCACAACAAGGCGCATAAGGGCCGCCTGGCTCGGCTGCTCGCGACCGCGCCGCGCGAGGTAACCACCGCCGACGGCGTAGCCAAACTGGCCCGTCGAGGCGGACTGGTGGTGGAGCGCACCGGCGAGCGCACCCTGGATCTCGTCGTTCCAGCCTGACCAGCGTCGGAAAACCGGTTGCCGGACCACGCGGCCGCGGTCCAGGCTGGCACCCGACAACGGCAGGTGCCCGCGACGCCGGGTCGAACGGGAGGAGGTGGACGGGACATGGCTGTCAGTGCTGCGCGGCTCATCCCGACCTCGTACTCCCGCCACCTCACCGGCTGAACCGCTCCCGGGGTGGCGCCAACCCACGGAGCCACCTCTCATGACGCAACACGACCGGCTGCCTGTCCGCCGCAGCCGCTTCGACTTCGACGACGCCCCCTCACGACGGCAGCGACGCCGTTTCGACGACGACGAACCCGCCGCAAACCAGCGCACCTCCACTCCCCCGCCATCCGACGACGGCCCGGTGACGGGGGATCGGTGGTCGACCTGGGACGTCGGGCAACACGGCCCGGAACCCCACCCGGACTGGCTGGTCACCGAGCTCGCCGCGGTCGACACCGAGCTCGGTGTGCTCAAGACCGGCAAGGAAGCCGACGTACACCTGATCCAGCGCGCGATACCCGGGGCATCCCGGTCCTGCCTGCTTGCCGCCAAGCGCTACCGCACCGCCGAACACCGTATGTTCCACCGCGACGCCGCCTACACCGAGGGCAGGCGGGTGCGCCGATCACGGGAGACCAGGGCGATGGCCCGGCGCACCGCCTTCGGCCGGGACCTGCTGTCCGGGCAGTGGGCAGCGGCTGAGTTCGCCGCACTCGGCCGACTGTGGCAGCTCGGCGCCCCGGTGCCCTACCCGGTGCAGCTGCACGGCACCGAGCTCTTACTGGAGTACCTTGACGAACCGGACGGGCAGGCGGCACCCCGGCTGGCGCAGCTGCGACCCGGATCCGTACAGCTGCGCGAGCTGTGGGACCAGCTCGTCGAGGCACTGCTGCTGCTCACCGGCGAGGGACTGGCGCACGGCGACCTGTCCCCGTTCAACTTGCTGGTACACCGCGGCCGGCTGGTGCTCATCGATCTGCCCCAGGTGGTGGACATCTACGCCAATCCGCAGGGACCGGCGTTCCTCGCCCGGGACATCCGGATCGTGACCGAGTGGTTCACCGCCCACGGGCTGCCCCAGCAGATCGCCGCCGCCGGAGCCGCCCGCCTGTGGATAAGCCGTGAGTGGCAATCGTTGCTATAGCCCGCATCGCCACTCACGGGGCGCGAAGCGCCACGCCCACCACCGGCCCGACAACGACGATCGCGGGCGGCCGAATCCCCGCGGCGGCGACGTCCGCAGCCACCTGCGCCAGCGTCGAGCGCACCACTCGCTGGGTTCGCAGGGTGCCGTCAGCGATCACGGCGACCGGAGTGTCCGACGGGCGGCCATGGGCGATCAGGACGGCGGTGAACGCGCCGAGCCGCTCCACTGCCATGAGCAGGACCAGGGTGCCGCGCAGCCGTCCGAGCGCGGGCCAGTCCACCAGTGAGGCGGGATCGTCGGGGGCGACATGACCTGAAACGACGACGAACTCGTGGGTCAGGCCGCGGTGCGTCACCGGCACCCCCGCCGCGGCGGGAACCGAGATCGCGCTGGTGACTCCGGGCACCACGGTCACGGGCACGCCGACGTCGGTGCAGGCCAGCACCTCCTCGAAACCCCGACCGAAGACGTAGGGGTCGCCGCCCTTGAGGCGCACGACGAAGCGGCCCGCCTTGGCGTGTTCGATGAGGGTGGCATTGATCTGTTCCTGGCGCATCGCGCGGCCGTAGGGCACCTTCGCGGCGTCGATCACCTGCACGTGCGCACCGAGTTCGTCCAGCAGCTCCCGGGGGGCCAGCCGGTCGGCCAGCACCACATCCGCGCGGGCCAGCAGCCGGCGGCCACGCACGGTGATGAGGTCCGGGTCGCCGGGTCCGGCGCCGACCAGCGCCACCCCCGGGACAGCCTCGCGGTCTTCGGCGTCCGGAGCATCATCGACCACACCGACCCGCAACGCTTCGACCAACGCGTCCCGAACGGCCGCGGAACGGCGCGGGCGGCGCCCGGCGAGCACCCCGATGAGCAGCCCATCATGTTCCCCGGTGGCCGCGGTGACGGCGGTGCCACCAGTCGCGTCGTCGGCCCGCACGCAGAACACCCGCCGCCGCGCCGCCTCGGCAGCCACTGCGGCGTTGACCACAGGATCGGAGCTGGCTGCCAATGCATACCAGGCACCGTCCAGATCACCGTCGGCGTAGCCCCGCACGACCCAGCGCAGCTCTCCCGCAGCCGCCATCGCTTCCACCGCCGGGGTCGCTTCCGGGGCGATGAGCAGCACGTCCGCACCGGCCGCGACCAGCCGGGGCAGCCGCCGCCCGGCGACCGCGCCGGCACCGACCACGACCACCCGGCGCCCACCCAGGTCCAGCCCGACCAGGTACGGATTCACTGGGTGTGGTCCAGGTAGAGCAGCGCATTCACAGCCGCTGCGGCCACCGCGGTGCCGCCCTTGGCGCTGCGGTTGGACAGTGCCGGTAATCCCGAATCCCGCAACGCCGCCTTGGCCTGCGCCGCATCAACGAACCCCACCGGCAGCCCGATCACCAGGGTCGGCCGCACCAGCCCGGCCGCGGCGAGCCGGATCAGCTCACGCAACGCCGTCGGGGCATTGCCGATGGCCCAGACGGCTCCCTCGGGGTGCCGAGCTACGGCGGCCCGGACCCCGGCTGCCGCGCGGGTTGACCCTTGCGGCCGGGTCAACCCTTCCGACTGCGAAGGAGCCAGGTCGATCGCCACCACCGACTCGCGCGAGGTGATGCCTGCCGCGAGCATCCGGACGTCGACCACCAGTGCCGCGCCCGCTCCCAATGCGTTCACCCCGGCGCGCAGGGCGTCCTCGTCGCAGACCAGGTCGGTGACGTAACCGAGATCTGCGCTGGTGTGGATGACCCGCTCGGTCACCGCGCAGGAACATGGCGGCAGTCCCGCGGTGTCCACCTGGGACCGCAGGATCCGGTACGACTCGACCTCGATCGGGTGCTGGGTCCGCGCCACGTCATCCTTTCCGCGTCCGCATCTGCCTGACCAGCCCCATCGTGTCGAACTGCTACCCAACGGCGGCGAGCGCCCCCACGCGCGCCAGATTGCCGTCACACTGGGTGTGGGGCCGAACGGAGATCGAACACATGGGCATCGAAGACAACGACGGCGACCTGGCCACGCAGTACGTGCTCGCCCGGCGTCAGCGGCCCGACCTGGACCCACCCGGGCTCGCCGAGTACATCCTGTCGCAGCTCAGCAAGGATGATCTGCTCCGCTACGCGGAGGATGCCCTGCTCTGGGCGCCACACGTCGCTGACCGTAAGGAACTGGCGCTGCGCTACGTTCAGAACTTCGTCCTCGCCATGGAAGCCGACCCCGACGAAGCCTCGCGATAGGCGCAGCCGCGCGCGGAGCAGAACCTCAGGAAGTGGACGTCAGGGTGGGCTCCGCCCAGACCGCCTCCAGATCGCCGCCGGAACACACTCCTTCGCTGATCACGGAAATAGTCATCCGGTACCCACCGCCGACGTCGGCTCGAATCGTACGCGATTCGCCCACCGCTACCTGGTCCTTACGCACTTCACGGCCATCGACAGTGATCTCGAAGACGACAGTGTGGTTGGATTGAGAATCATCGGAAGGACCGACTATGGCCTCGAAGAAATTGTAGCTGCGGTCCAACTGGTAAGTCGCTCTACTCTTTTTTCGGCAATCGGAATACTGGTACACTGTATCGGAGTAGGAGCGAGTGTTGACCCGCTGCGGCCCGGTTTGGGCGCTTCCCTCGACGGGCTTTAGATCGGTGAGGGAGACCGAACCGGCTGCCAGTATGTTCGCGGGTCCAGGCTGCTCGGTTCGGGACGGACCGGGCGGGGCAGAGACGGTCACGGTGCTCGGCGGGAGGGTGACGGTCGCGGGTGTCAGCGGAGCGGCCCCCGGGCCGGTGTAGGTGAGCAGGTTCGTCCAAAGGCCGCCGACCACAGTCACCGTCGCAGCGAGGACGGCTCCGATTGCCTGGATCAGGGCAGCCGGAATCTGCTTGTCCCGCCCAGCTCGCTGCGGACGAACCTCGCGATCTTGCTGCCCCACAATGCCTCCCCGAATCGAAATTCCCTAACATCCGAATGATCGATTCGGGGATGTTCCCCGTTACCCGCAGCGTCATGACTCGCTCGCGGGGTGCAGCGCACCGGGTCGCGAGGACCGTATCGGATACCCTCACGGGCAGTGCGTCGGCGCTCTGGCCGGTGCCTGACGGAGGTCCCGCAACCGTGACCGCTGGGATAATCTCGTTCGTCGGTGCGGGGCCCGGCGCGCCGGACCTGCTCACCTTGCGGGCCGCCCAGCGGCTCGCCGAGGCTGACGTGGTGATCTGGGCGTCCTCGCTGGTGCCCGCCGCAATGTTGGACCATTGCCGAGACGACGCCGAGCGCTACGACTCGGCGGGCATGACGCTGGAGGACGTGCTCGCGGTGTATGACGCGCAACCCGATGCCGCGATCGTGCGGCTGCACTCTGGGGACATCTCGCTCTACTCCGCGTTGACCGAGCAGATCGCCTGGTGCACCGAGCACAAGCGGGCCTTCGAGATCGTGCCGGGGGTCGGCTCGCTGGCCGCGGCCGCCGCCACCGCCGGGGTCGAGCTCACCGTGCCGGGGGTAGCGCAGAGCGTGGTGCTCACCCGGCTCGGTGGTGGCCGGACCGCCGCCTCGATGCCGGAGACGGAGAGCGTCGCCGCGTTTGCTCGGCATGGCACCACGATGGCCGTTTATCTGTCCGCCGCCCGACCCTCGGCGCTGCGTGCGGAGCTGCTGGCCGGCTATCCGCCGCAGACCCCCGCCGTGATCGTCGCGAAAGCCAGCTGGCCGGACGAGACCGTGATCACCACGACGGTGGACGGCGTCGCCGATACGCTGGCCGCCTCCGGGATCCGGACCGCCGCGCTGGTGTTGGTTGGACCGGCCCTGATGCCAGCTGGAAAAGCACTGTCCGGCACCGGCGCAGGCACCCGTAGCCGACTCTATGATCCCGACTACTCACACGGCTGCCGTCGGCGCTCGGTGCCCGGCAGCACCGCCGGTCGCGCTATCCCCGCCGCCAAGCGCAGGTTGCCATGACCGGTTCGCTCACCGTCGTCGGGCTGGGACCTGGCGGGCGGACGCACCGCACCCACGCTGCCGAGGACGCCGTCCGGGACGCGCAGGTAGTCGTCGGGTATCGCTCGTATCTGGCGGCGTGCGCGGACCTCACCGGCCCCCACCAGAAGCTGCTGTCCAGCGCGATGGGCTCGGAGGCCGACCGGGCAGCGGCGGCCGTGCACGCTGCCGAGGACGGTGCGCGGGTGGCGCTGGTGTCCTCCGGTGACGCAGGCGTCTACGGCATGGCCTCGCTCGCTTTGACCACCGCCGCCACGCTGCCCATCGAGCGTCGACCCCGGGTGCGGGTGGTGCCCGGCGTCACGGCGGCCACCGCGGCCGCGGCGCTGCTCGGTGCCCCGCTGGCCCGGGATTTCGCCTGTGTCACCTTGTCCGACCTGCTTGCCCCATGGGCGACGATCGAAGCCCGGCTGCGGGCGGTGGCCGCGGCCGACCTGGTGCTCGCGCTGTACAACCCCCGCTCGATGGGCAGGCCGTGGCAGCTCGGCAAGGCCCTCGATGTGCTCACCGAGTACCGGCCCGGAGACACCCCGGTCGGGCTGGTCACCGATGCGGGGCGAGACGGCGAGCGGGTGGAGCTGACCACGTTGGAGGCGGTCGATCCCGCCACCGCCTGCATGCGCACCGTGGTTATCGTCGGCTCATCGGCCACCGCCCGGATCGACTCCTGGCTGGTCACAGCACGGGATATCAGCCGGTGACCGTTCATCTGGTAGGAGCCGGACCCGGGGACCCCGAGCTGTTGACCCGACGCGGCGCCGCGTTGCTGGCCAAGGCCGAGCACGTGGTCTATGACCGGTCCTCGATGGCTGAGCTGCTCGCGCTGGCACCCAGCGCCATCCGGCACTGCGTCGGCAAGCAGGGCGCCACCCCGGCCCCGCCGCAGTGCGAGATCAACGCGTTGCTCATCGAACTCGGCCGGACCGCAGCGTGCGTGGTGCGGCTCAAGGCCGGGGACCCGTTCGTGGTGTCCCGTGGTGGGGAGGAAGCCGTGGCGCTGGCCGAGGCCGGGGTGGCCGTCGACGTGGTCCCGGGGGTGTCGGCGGCGGTGGCCGCACCCGCGGCGGCCGGGATCCCGGTGATGGTCCGGCAGCTGTCCCGCACGCTGACCGTGGTCGCAGCCAACGACGACCCGGACGAGGTGGACTGGACCGCCGTGGCCCGGCTCGGTGGCACCGTGGTGCTGCTCACCGGACGTTCCGCGCTGCGCAGGATCGTCGCCGCGCTGCGGGCGGGCGGGATGCCCGGTGATACCCCGGTCGCCGCGATCAGCGCCGCCACCCGGCCGCATCAACGCACCGTCCGCGGCACCCTCGACGAGCCGCCGGACCCGCGGCTGGCTCCGCCACTGACCGTGGTGATCGGCGAGGTGGCACGGCTGGACGTCACGACAGGGCGGTGAGCCGTGCATATCCCCGACGGCTTCGTGTCCGCACCGGTGGCGATCGCGGGCGCCGTCGTGGCCGTTGCCGGGCTGGCCGTGTGTGTGCGCATGGCGGGGCGGGGAGTCACCGAGCGGCAGCTGCCGTTGGCCGGGCTCGCCGCGGCGTTCTTCCTGGTCCTCGAAGCGCCGATCATTCCGATCGGGGTGGGCACCAGTGGGCACCTGCTGGGCGGCACCCTGGCCGTGGCGTTGCTCGGACCGTGGCTCGGCCCGGTGGTTATCACGGTGGTGACTGTGGTGCAAACCCTGTTCACGGGAGCTGGTGGGTTGTCCGCGCTCGGGGTCAACCTGGTGAATCTGGCCCTGGTCCCGGCCGCGCTGGGCTACCCGGTCCTGCTCGGGCTGCAACGGGTGCTGCCCAGGGGGCCTATCGGAACAGCGGTGGCCGCCGGGATCGCCGCCTCGGTGTCCGTGCTCGCGGCGGCGGTGCTGTTCACCGCGGAGTACGCGGTCGGTGGGGCTGCCGCAGTGCCAGTGCGCACCGTCGCCCTCTCCACCCTTGGGGTGTATGCGCTGGTGGCGGTGTTCGAAGGGCTGGTCACCGCGCTGGTGGTCCGGGGGCTGCTTGCGCTGCGCGCTGACCTCGTCAAGGTGGCGCCGTGAGTGCGCACGACCCCGGCGCGGAGCTGCTGGTACCCGTCGATACCCCGGTGCACCGGCTGGCGCCGCAGTGCAAGGTGGCCGCCACCGCGCTGTTCGTCCTCGCTGTCGCCTGTACGCCGCGGGAGGCTTACTGGCCCTACCTGTGGTATTTGCTGCTGCTCGCGGCGGTGGCCACGCTGGCCCGGCTGCCGCCGCTGGTCCTGCTGCGCAGGCTGGTGGTCGAGGTGCCGTTTCTGCTGTTCGTGCTCGCGCTGCCGTTCGTCGGCTCGCCGCCGGAGCTGACCGTGCTCGGGGTGGGATTATCGGAACCCGGGCTGCACGCTGGGGCGAGCATCGCGCTCAAGGCCACGTTCGGGCTGCTCGCCACCGGGATCCTGGCCGCAACCACACCGCTACCGGAGATCATCACTGGGCTGGAACGGCTGCGGGTGCCCCGGGTGTTCACCGCGGTCGCCGCGTTTATGGTGCGGTATACCCAGGTGGTGCTCGACGAGCTGGCCAGGATGCGCATCGCCCGGGCCTGCCGGGGCGGGGACCCGCGCTGGCTGTGGCAGGTCCGCGAGGTGGCGGGCGGGCTCGGTGCGCTGGTGGTACGCGCCTTCGAGCGCGGCGAACGGGTGTATGTGGCGATGGCGTCGCGTGGCTATACCGGCAGCCTGCCCGCCGCGCTGACCGGTGCCGCAGCGTCGCGCAGTGCCTGGGCGGCGGCGCTGGTCGTACCGCTGCTGGCTGCGGTGGCGACGGTCCTGGCATGAGCGGAACCCACGCGATGATCCAGGTGGTGAGCTGAGCAGCTCGAGTTATCGCTTGATGGAGTCCGGCGGCCTGCGCGGCAGGTCGGCCAGCTACCGACTGGGATCGACGGAACGCACCCGGTTGAGATCAGCTGAGGTTGGGGACTGGCCTTCCCAGAAGGAGGCTGACGCGTCGGCGTAGGGGTTCGGCTAGCGCGAGGTGGTCGCCGCGGGTGGTGGCGTACAGAAGCTCGGTGATGGCGACGAGTTCGGCGAAGCGGCCGGAGGGTGTGTCGAGTATGTCGGCGAGTTCGGTGCGGATGCGGGTGGCGATGGGGGGCACCAGGAGGCTGTAGCTGTGGAGCATTGCGGCGTCGTAGCCCGGTGGTGCCAGGCCCCAGCCTTCGAAGTCGAAGAGATACAGGGTGGGTGCGCTGATGTTGGCGAAGTGGAAGTCGCCGTGGGCGGTGGTCCCAAGCTTCGACCGTGACGATGATCCGGTCATAAGGGCCGTGCTGCGGCACGCCGCCCTCGGCGTCGGCCAGCACGACGTTCACCCGCGAGTAGCCGGCCTCGGTCAGGCAGCCGCGGGCCCGATCGGTCACCTCTGGGTCGATATCGACAGTGGTGTCCTCACCGTCCTCACCGACCAGCTCCGCCAGCAACGCGGCGTTATAACCCCCGGATCCGATTTCCAGGACCCGCATTCCCGGGCGCAGCCCAGCCTGCTCCAACATCATGGCCTGGATCCGCGGCGCGGATACCGCGCTGATGGTGATGCCATGCTCGTCCCGCTTGGTGCGCACGACGTCCTGGGCGTAGGACTCCTGCAATGTCGCCCCCGGAGCGAACAGGTGCCTAGGCACCGTGCGGAACGCAGCCTCGACCTCCTTCGACACGATCGTGCCCTCGGCCACCAGCTCATCGGCGAGCCTGCCCCGCAATTGCGCGGCACGAGCTGAATCGGCGATCACATCTGTCACGAGATGTTCCCTTCTTGTACTGCACGTTGTTGGGTAATCCAGCTTCTACACCAAAATTCGTCGGCCCGAGTCTCACAGCTTGTGTTCGGACTTCAGATGCCGGGTAGCGGCGAGCACACTTTTTCTAGTTGATCATGCCGCCTGGCACTGTCACCACTGTGCTCGTCCCGATCAAATCGTTGACCCCTTCCGCTGTCCACTTCTTGTGGCGTGATCTTCAGTCAACAACGGAGCGGAGCGGTGATCTTGCACACTTCTTGCACAGCCTGTGAGTGTAGGGTCACCGTATGCGTGGGAGCACGGGACGGCACGACTGCTCTAGGTAGGCTGAAGTCCATGACCAGTACGTTCGAGCCCCCCGGGCCAGGCAGGAACGTCGCCATCCTCCGCAAGGAGCGTGGCATGAACCAGACGAAGCTGGCTCGCAAGGCGGGCGTGTCCCTGTCCCTGCTGAGCAAGATCGAAATCGGGGACCGTACGCTGTGCCAGGGAGTAGCGGCGGCTCTCGCCCAGGCGATGGGGGTCACTCTTGGTGAGCTCCTCGGGAAAGCCCGGATCAAGAAGAACGATGAGACGAATCTCAAGGATTTGCGTGTCGCAATCCGGAGATTCGATCTCCCCGACGAAGCGCCAGAGCACCCTGAAGGACTGATTCACGAGGTTGCCGAGATCATCGATCTCCGCAGTGACGCCAATCTGTCCGGTTTACTCGACAAATTGCCAATATTGCTCTCCAAAGTCACCAGCCATGCTCATGAAGTCGGTTCACCTGAGGCATGGGCGCTGGTGGCGGACAGCTACAGCGCTGTCTATTGGCTTGCCGCCCGACATCGATGGATGGACCTTGCGGAATTAGCCGTCACGAAACAAAAACTGGCGGCACAGCAAGCAACTCCGTTGGTTGAGGCTACTGCTGCGCGAGATGAGGCCGGGACTTTTCTTAATACCGGAGACTTCGCAGGTGGATTAGTGGTCATAGACCGTGCCATCGTTCGGGTAGAATCCTCCCTGAGGGGCCGAGACAGAGCATTAGGCTTGGGCCTGCTGCATCTTCGGGGTTTAACTCTTGCCGGGCGACTTGGAGAAAAGGATGAAGCTGATCGGCACACGGCGAGAGCCTGGCGGGTCGCCGACGAGTTCCCTGAAGATGTCAACGTCCACGGCATCGGCTTCGGTCCACAGGAGACAGCGAACCACGTCGTAGCGACCTCGATGGATCTTGGCGATCCTGGAAAATCGTTGGAAGTGGCAAACCACCTGAGTCATCAGCCACTGACGCTACGGGCAACTGGAGCCATACGGTTTGACATGAATACAGGGATGGCCAAGCTGGCTCTTGGCGACCACGATGGGGCGTTAGGCTCCCTGGTCGACGCTTGGAACACGGCACCGCAAGTGGCGAAAGTGCACCCCACGAGCCAAGAACTGTTGCGGGTTCTCATTTCGCTGCACAGAAGAAGCAATCCGACTCTAACCAAACTGGCCAAAAAAGCCGGAGTTGGCTCTTAGTTGATTGATCCGGCAGTGCAGCAGTAGCGCCACAACTTGAAGAGCTGCTTGCCGAAGCAATCGACGTGATCGAGCTGACTTGGGGTGGCGGCGGTACAGGACGTGTATGACCGGGTAATGGCCCTGATGGCGGCAACCTGAGGAGTAACAGTGACGGATGTGGACCAAGCGAAGCAGGCCATTCGCGAGCGCGTGTGGTCACTGTTGGAGCGTGAGTGATTGAGACCCGCCCGCAGGGCCGGGACGACAGGCCAGCGATGCTCGTCGTCGGGCACGGTAGCCGCGATGCCGAAGGGGTGGCGGACTTCTGGGCGCTGGCCGAGATGATTCGCGCCATCGCAGGCGCCCTGCTCACCGGGTTCGGCTTCATCGAACTGGCCTCGCCCACCGTCGATGAGGCCATCGACGAGCTGGTCGCGCAGGGCGCCACCGAGATCGTCAGCGTGCCGTTGGTGCTGCTGTCTGCGGGGCACCTGAAGAACGACGGTCCGGCGGCGCTGGCCCGGGCCCGGGCCCGGCACCCCGGGGTGGGTTTCCACCTGGCGCGTGAGCTGGGCATCGAGCCGCGCGTGCTGGAGGTCGCGGCGGACCGGATCCGGGCGGCGGCCGGGGATGCCGATCCGGAGAAGTTGGGCGTGGCTCTGATCGGGCGGGGTTCGAGTGATCCGGACGCCTGTGCGGATCTGTGGAAGGTAAGCCGACTACTGGCCGATCGTCGCGGGCTGGGCACCGTCGAGCCGGGGTTCGTCTCCGTCGCCACCCCATCGGTACCCGACGTGCTGGAGCGGCTGCGGCTGCTCGGCGCCGGTACCGCCGTGATCGCGCCGTACTTCCTGTTTTCCGGGGTGCTGCTGAGCCAGATTTGTCAGGAGGCGGCGCAGTGGGCGCAGTCCCACCCCGAGGTCGACGTCCGCAGCGCCGGTCACCTGGGACCCGACCCGCGGCTGGCGCACCTGGTGCTGGAGCGCTACCGGGAGGCCCGCCACGGCGACGTGCGGATGAACTGTGACCTGTGTGCCTACCGGGTTCAGCTACCCGGCTACGAGTCCAAGGTGGGCATTCCGATCTCGCTGACCCCACATGGTGACGGCCCGGCTCGCGGTTCCCGCCGGGCCCGCCGAGTCACCCGGGCACCCGCCCTCCGTCGCGGGCGATTCATCGGCTCGCCACGCACCGATGGCGTCCCGGCGATCGACGTGCGCGACCTCGACTTCATCTACCCGGACGGGCGCCAGGCGCTGTCCGGGGTGTCACTGCGGGTCTCCCCCGGTGAGCGGGTCGCCCTGCTGGGTCCGAACGGCGCTGGGAAAACGTCCCTGATATTGCAGCTCAACGGGGTGCTCACCCCGTCGGCGGGGTCGGTGTCGATCGGTGGCGTCACAGTCGGGCAGCGCACCCTAGCCGAGGTCCGCAGGCGGGTTGGGGTGGTCTTCCAAGACCCCGACGACCAACTGTTCAGCCCCACCGTCGGGCGCGACGTCGCGTTCGGTCCCGCTCATCTCGGGCTCACCGGGGCTGCGCTGGAGGCCCGGGTCGCCGAGGCGCTGTCCTACGTCGGGCTCACCGATGCCGCCGACCGCCCGCCGCACCGGCTGTCGCTGGGCGAGCGCCGACGTGCCGCGGTGGCCACCGTGCTCGCCATGCATCCCGAGGTGCTCGTGCTCGACGAGCCCACCGCCAACCTCGACCCGGCGGCCCGCCGTGAGCTCGCCGACCTGATCAAGCGGCTCGGCATGACGACCCTGCTGGTCACCCACGACCTGCCCTACGCACTGGAACTGTGCTCACGCGCGCTGGTGATCGACCACGGCCAGATCGTCGCCAATGCCCCCACCCGCGAGCTTCTAGCCGACCCCGGCTTCATGAGCGCGCACCGCCTGGAGCTCCCCACCGGCTTCACTCCCCTGGGCGCATGACCACACCCCGCAACGTCCCAGCGCGTCAGCTGCGCCACCTTCTGGTGTGTCTGCTGCTCATGCTCGGTGTGACGGTACTTTTTGCGCTCCCCGCAACGGCGCACGAGGCCGAAGGACCCGGCTCCACCGGGGTGGCCTCTGACGCCCGGTCCTCAGTGGTCACCGACGACCTGCCGCCTGGCGTCATCCTTGAGGTGTTGCAGAACGGCCTGGCGCTGCGGCTACACAACGGGTCTTCCGCCGTGGTGACCTTGCTCGATCCCCCCCTGTCCGTTCCCCCAGGCAAATCAGTGCAGTGGCACCTCGACGCCGCGCACCCCTCCCCCGGCCCGACGATCCAGCCGTGGCACGTCGCCGTCGACGTGGACGGTGTGCCCCATCAGGTTCTCGGTGAGGTGCGCTGGACGCCCGGCCCCTCCCCGTGGCCATGGCTGGCCGGCGCCACACTACTGGCCATCGGTCTGGCCGTCGCCGCGTGGCGACTACGCAGACCCGCCTGGCTGGCCGTGCCACTCGGGCTCGCCGTAGTCGCCTCCATCGTGCACACCGCCGGCGCGCTCGCCGCACGGACGGCCGAAGGACCACGCTCGGCACTGGCCGGCGACTACCTGCCACCGGCCGGCTGCTGGGCGCTCGGCGCACTCGCAGTGGTTCTGCTGGCCCGCGACCGCCGCGACGGCGTGAGCCTCGCCGCACTTGCCGCACTCGGGCTGGTGCTGGTCACACTGATCCGGGACGCGGCCGTGCTGGGCGCCTCCACCGTGCTCGTCACGCTGCCCGCCGATGTGGACCGGGTACTGATCGCAGGTGCGACAGGGCTCTCAGCCGGGGTACTAGCCGGGCTCATACTCGGTCTGTATCAGTCGAAAATGTCTGCGTCGGTACCGTAGGCGGTTAGATAAACGATCTATCCCCGCGCGGTCACGAGTAAGCTGGCAGTTAGTCCTCCAGTTCGATGAGCAATTCCTTCGCCAGGTCATCCGGATGTAGCACCGGCCCGAGCGCCGGTGGTGGGACCACGCAGTTCATCCAACGAGCGCGGCAACTCAACGTCCCGGATCCATCCCGGACGCACACCGGAGTCTGCTGTACCCACGACACCAGGGACAGGCCGAGCCGCTACCTCGACAGACCCTACGGGGCTGGTGCGGGATGGCGCTCAGCCCTTGGGGCTGACGAAGCGGATGTCGTTCAGATCCACGTAGGCGTGCCGGTAGTTGAAGTTGATGAGGACATAACGGCGTTCTCCGACAACGAGCGTGTGGTTGTCAGGAACTTCAGCGCCGTCGAAGCGGGCGTAGTAGTACTGGCCGGGCAGGACGTCGGTCACGGTGTAGCGCTGGCCCGCAGGGATCCGGTACTGGAGCGGCCGGATCTCCTGCACCGGGATCGTCGAAGGGAATGCCTCCGGCTCGGGGTAGGCGACCCCGTACACGGGGATGGAGTCCAGGCCGGGGGCGGGCTCCAGGAGGCGAGCGCTGCCTGGCTCGGTCAGGGCTCCTGCGGGGTCGCGGAACCAGCCCATCGCCGCGCCGTGCCAGATCGCCTTCCACTCACCCTCGCTGCCGGCGAGGGCGAAGGAGCGCCCGGAGAGTGCCTTGCTGGACCAGTCGCAGATCTGGGTGGTGCCGGGCCCGCCGTTCGGGTGCAACACCGGGTCACCGATCAGGGGCGCATCGTCGGACGGCGCGGAGCGCAGGTACAGGAAGTTGGTGCCCTGCGGGGGCAGTAGCTCGCCCTGGCCGCCCGGGTCACAGGACCGCACCGGCTGCTCGTTGCCCTCGAACGGCGGCGCTATCGTCACGATCCCCGAGTCCACGTCGGTAGTCGGCTGTTCATCCTTAGCGCCGAGCAGTTCCATGAAATACGGCCAGTTCCAGTACGTCGCCGGATCGTAGTGCGCGCCCGCGACCCGCTCCGGCGTGCTGCGCTGGATCTCGTCGCTTCCCAGAATGTGGCGGCGATCCAAGGGGATGTCGTGGCGCTCGGCGAGATAGCGCACCAGCTGTGCCGAGGAACGATACATCTCCTCGGTGAACCAGGTGGCGCCCTCGGCGACGAAACCCTCGTGCTCGATGCCGATCGCCTGGGAGTTGAACGTCCAGTTGCCCGCGTGGAACGCGAGGTTCTCGGTGAGCACCATCTGGGTGATCTCGCCGTCCGCGGATCGGATCACGTAGTGCGTGCTCGCACCGTGGCTGGGGTCTCCGAACGCGTTGATCGTCGAGTTGTAGGTGCTCTCTGTGGAGTGGATGAGGATGTAGCGAATGTCGTTTCCATCGTCCGGCCGATCGGCTGGATCGTAATTTCCATAGGCGTTCGAGTCCGACGGGTCGGTTTGCTCGTAGGCCGCAGGAACGAACCGGCAGTCCGCATTCCGCGGACATTCCGGGATCTGGTCCAGGACTGCGGGCAGCTCGGGCAGCCCGGGGTCCGCGGGCAGCGAGATCCGCTGGCCATCCACAGTGGTGACGGGAAGCCCCGTGCGCAGCAGCGCGAAGACATCCTCGACGAACGCGGCCCCGGTCGCCGGGTTGTCACCGGAACCGAAACGGGCGACGGCAGCGGACCAGCCGGCGGTCGACGACGGGAGAGCCTCACCGCCTGCCTGCCGGGCGTACTGCGCCATGAGCGCGGCACCGGCCCTGATGTTCTGCCCGGGATCGGAGCGAACGTCCGGCTGCAGCCCCGCGGTGTCCCTGAGGTGCATGAGGCCGTACCCACCATGCGGCGTGGGCGCGCCGTCGCGGTCATCCCAGTGGGTCAACGCGTAGGACACCGCCTTCAGGATCTCCGCCGGCACCCCGAACTCCTCGGACGCAGCAGCGAAGTCCCGCTCCAGCTGATCGCCATTACCCACCGCGGACGCGGCCTGTCCACTGACCATGGCCGACCCCACGACCAGGCAGGCAGCCGCAACAAGACCAAGAACCGGCGCAGCACGCATCTGGAACCCCACGAAGTAACGGCGTCATCGCGCACCGTGACACCCTGCGTGGCGCGAACCCTATACCCGAGCTACTCACGCTGTTCCAGCGTCTCCAGCGTCGTCTCGAGGAGCGCCCGTGCGGCGATAGCGGATGTTCTTGCTCTGGGTAGGTTCACCGGTGGTCCTCACCAGTCCTTCTCGGCGCAGGATGCGTAGCCAGTGCGCCACGACACCATCGGACAGACCCGTCAGCTCAACCAGGTCTGCCCGGGAGCGCTCACCGTCTTCAAGCGCTTCCAGGAGTGCATCACGCCTATCCGCTCGACGCGCCACAGACCCGGGAGCAGGCGTTCGATCCGCCGCGTTCGTATCCGCAGCGAGGCGGACTACGTCGTTGCCGAGCAATGTGTGGTTGGGGAAGGTCACGGTGAACCTGCTGAGTCGGTCCGTGAACTCGGGCGGGGTCATCCGGGCAGCTCGCAAGGCGGCAATCATCGTTCGGATTCCCGATCCGCGATTTTCGCATACTGGCCGATCGGTCCCAGGAACCGCAACGTCTTCCAGAATGCGCAGCAACGCGGCGTTCCGGGTGGAGGTGACGCCCTCTTCACCGAGGCGGTCCGCGGTCACCGACCCGAACAGTCCACCCGGATTGTGCACCATCAGCCTGTCGGGATACATCTCGATCTGCACCTGCGAACCCCGGGAGTCACTCGAGAGATCACGATGGACCAGGGCGTTGACAATCGCCTCGCGAAGTGCGTCTGTCGGATACTCCCAGACGTCCTCTCGCCCGACTCCCCGAACGAACGATCGTCGAGTCATGTTCTTGCGGACCGCGATGAGGGCATCCCGAACTATGATCGGTATCGGCCCTTCGGCGACGACGTTGTCGATGAACCGTTTACTCGTGATGACGTCCGGGCCGTCAGCCAAGGGGTAGTGAACGAAGGTCAGTATCAGCTGGGGGAAGTGCTCTTGCGGATAGCGGCCTAGTGCGAGCAAACCGCCGAGTGACGCGACGTCATTGCCAGATGCATCAGGCACGAGAGCCTTCAGTCGCCGCAGGGCGGCAGTTATGTCAAGCTCACCGAATGCGTATGGACGACGTGTGCGCAGCCTGCTCATCAGCACCTCGACGAGCGCCGGGGCGAAGTCGTCCAGTCCAGTCCGCGACACCGGCTCCTCGTCCCACCGTGGCTGGCCGCGGTTGGCGAGCACAAGCTGAACCTCGTAGCTGCTGAGCCGGTGGTCGCCGTCACCGATCCCGATATAGCTGCCCTGTGTGATACCCCCGCCGCGGTAGAAGCACGGCTTGCGGGTGCGCTCGAGCTCCTGCACCTCGGCGACGAGCACCCGCACGCCTTCGAAATCATGGATGCCGATGAGGGGTCGCAGTGCCGGTTCCAAGTCGGTCGCGCAGAGCGAGGCCAGCTCGGAAGACATCTTGGCGGGGTCGGGCAGACCGCTCGCGGCGAACCCGGCTTCCTCGTCGAGCCCGAGGATCAGGACCCCGCCGCGCGTGTTAGCGAAAGCCACCAGCGTCTCCCGCACCGAGCGCGGGAGTCCACCTCTGGCCTTCTTCACCTCGACGTCGGCGATGTCGGCACCGATGACGCGGAGGTTCTCCACGATCTCTGCAAGCTCGGCGTCCTGCATCGAGCACCCCTCACATGCCAACTGTCATACAAACAGTGCATAGTTTACATGATAGTTAGCATGAGCTTGCCGCTCTCCTGATCCTGCGCGGGCGCGGGCGAAGACCCGACCTCAGGTTGTCGGGGGTCGGTGCTTTGCTAGGTGCTGTCCGATCCCCTGAAAGTGGAGGTTCCCATGCCCACCCGAACTGACCCCTGGCCCACCGGCACACCCTGCTGGGCCGACCTCGCGGTCCCCGACCTCGATGCCGCCAAGGAGTTCTACGGCGCGGTCTTCGGCTGGTCGTTCATCGACACCGGAGAGGAGTTCGGCCACTACCAGATCGCCCAGGTTGACGGCCGCGCCGCCGCAGCCATCGGCCCACAACAACATGAGGGCCAACCCTCGGCCTGGACCGTCTACGTGGCCAGCGACGACGCCGACGGTACCGCCAAACTGATCGGCGAGAACGGCGGGACGGTCCTGGTCGAGCCGATGGACATCCCCGGCAGCGGGCGGATGTGCATAGCGCAGGACCCGCTGGGCGCGACCTTCGGCGTGTGGCAGACCGCCGGGATGCACGGTGCGGAGGTCTACGCCGAGCCAGGATCGCTGGTCTGGACCGACATCCGGCTCCCCGACCCGGACGCTGGCCGCGCGTTCTACTCCTCGGTCTTCGGCTACCGCTACGAGCCCCTCGAGGAGGAGCCGGACTACACAGTCATCCACTTCGACGCGGCCAGGGACGGCGAGCCGGTCGGTGGCATCAGTGGGATGGCGGACGCCCCGGAGGGCACCCCGGCGCACTGGCTGGCCTACTTCCTGGTGCCCGACGCCGACACCGCGGTGGCCAGCGCCCGCGCGGCCGGCGGCACCATCCTGGCCGAGCCGTTCGACACCCCGTACGGCCGGATGGCCGGGATCACCGACCCGCACGGCGCCGTCTTCTTCGTCGTGGGGACGATGCCCTCGGCGTGACGTTCACCCGGGGGCGGGCCAGTCACCCGCCCGCCCCCGTGGCGCCGCCGTCGGCAGCGGATTAGCGGCCTTGGTCGCTAGATTCGGGCGGACATGTAGATCAGATCACCCTTGGCGGCCCTAGCGTAGCGGACGAAATCCGCCAGCTGAGGTGACGTCAGTTCGTCAAAGCATCATGCCACGACCATGGATAGTTCGGCGCGATAACAATCGGCCACAGCGCATCGACTATGAAGTTGAGCATCAAGATCTCAGGCAGCGCTTCTCTCGGGATTTCCTGGGGAGAGTTCATGTAATGAATCACTCCAGTCGCTATCAGACCCCTCAATTCGCCTTTTGCTGACCCTGTCGACGTTCCCTCGAGGATCCGCTTGACCGATTCAAGGTTCTTCTTGTGATCCTGATTATCCCATTCACGAGGATGCACCTTCTCATAGTCGGATTTTATTCGGTCGATCCATAACAGCAAATTCCGCAAGTCGGCATGCTGCGGACGTTGGGTCATGAATCCTCCGATCGACCAGAATGAAGTGTGAGGTCAACAGCAGGCATTGGCGCAGCCCCCTACTGACATCCTGTGAGTGCCCGACCACCTAACGTCACGATACGACACCGGCAACCATCACGTCGCCCTGTTTGCCCTGTTTCGCTGCCGCTACCAGGCTGGCGCCTGGCCACTGCCGCCACCGCGGCGACACCTCAGCCGCCTTCAGCTTCAACCGCCCCGAAGGCATGGTCCCCGGCTTCACCCCGGACACGTGGTATGTGCAGACCTATGCCCAGTCCGGCTTCGTCGACCCCGACCTCAAACTGAAGGACTACAGCCCCACCCAGTGGGAAGACCTCCTGCACTAACCCGCTACAAAGATCAAAATGGGCACCAGTCCGCGATTCGCGGGTCCCGCCGCAGCAATCCGGCTACCTACACCGGGCTGCTCGACCCGATCCGGGCGGCCTTCGCCAAGGCCAACGGGGTCAAGGCCGCCCTGTTCAGCGCGAACTCCGAGGGCGCCTGCCCGAACCGCAAAGGCCTCGGCCTGATCTACACCGACCTCGCCATGATGGCCGGGGTGGCGTCAGTCTGCGAGCAATGCGAAGGCAAGCGGTTCACCCCCGGAGTGCTCACCCACACGCTGCGCGGCAAGAACATCAGCGAGGTACTGGGCATGTCGGTGGCGCAGGCTCGCGACTTCTTCACCTCCGGCCCGGCCCGTGCCATCCTCGACCGCCTAACCGACGTCGGCTTGGGCTACCTCACCCTGGGCCAGCCGCTCACCACCCTGTCCGGGGGCGAGCGACAACGGCTCAAGCTGGCCATCCAAATGGCGGAGAAAGTCACCACCTACCTACTGGACGAGCCGACCAGTGCCTGCACCTCGCCGATGTGGACCAGCTCTTGGCCCTGCTGGCCCACGCCGACTGGCTGGCGCCCCGTGAGTGGCGATGGTGGCTAGAGCAACGTTTGCCACTCACGGGGGGGCATCAGCCCCCCTGTCACGGCTTTCGCGCCACAGCACCATAGGCGTCAATCGGATCGACCTCGCCCACCTCGGCGGTGTCCGGCCGCCACTGCGTGATCGACACCAGGCCGGGGTGCACCATCTCCAGGCCCTCGAAGCACTGCGCGATCTGCTGGGGGCTGCGCAGGTTGTAAGGGACGGCTCCGGTGTCCGCGTACTTCTCGGTCGCCTCGATTGCGGCTTTGTTGGTATCGGTGCCGTCCCACAGCGTGAGGTAGCTGGCGGACGGGACGGCGGCCAGCACCCGCGCCACGATGGACCGCATCTCGTCGAAGCTGGTGACGTGGCCGAGCACACCCATGAACATGACCCCGACCGGCTGAGTGAAGTTCAGCACGTTGCGGGCATCGGAGATGATCAAGTCCGGGTTGTGGAAGTCGGCGTCCACGTAGCTGGTCACACCCTCAGGGGTGGTGTTGACCAGCAGGGCGCGGGCGTGCGCCAGGACCAACGGGTCGTTGTCGACATAGACGATCCGGGACTCGGGCGCGACCTGCTGGGCAACTTCGTGGGTGTTCTGCAGCGTGGGCAGGCCGGTGCCGATGTCGAGGAACTGACGTATCCCGGCCTCAGTGGCCAGGAAACGCACGGTACGGATGAGGAACTGCCGGGACTGCTTGGCCAGGGTGACGATGTCCGGATTCACCGCGACGAAGGCGTCACCGGCCTCCCGGTCCACCGGGTAGTTGTCCTTGCCGCCCATCCAGTAATTCCAGATCCGCGCCGAATGCGGCACATTAAAATTGATCTTGGAGTCCAGCTCGGAGTGCGAGTCGGGGGATTGCTCGTCAGCCACGTTTAGGCTCCTATGTAAGGGGTTGCCGGGGGATTGTGGGGAGATCGTAAGGTCATTGCGGATCCGCACGGTCGTCGGTGCTGCGCGTGAGCCGGTGCACCTGCGCTGGGCGGGGCGCCCGCGCGCAGGACCAACAGTGCTGGAGAGCAGCGTGACGACGCGCTGGGTGAGATGACGGGTGGCGCCGAGCGTGACCTGCGCCCCCGCACCGACCTGGACTTGGCGACGGCGATCACAGCAGCATCGACATCGAGTGCCAGCAGCGTCACGTGCTCCCCTTCTCTTGGTCGCCCAAGAGAAGTATCGGCAGACCGGATTCTTCCGTTACGACCGACGTTAAAGGACCGCTCAGCGTAGTATGCTGGGCCGGAACGTCCGAGCACATCTCCGCCCTCACATCCCCATACCCCTCAACCGCTCATCCAGTCCCTTACTTTCTCAAGTGAAAGTGGCTCTTCGAAGTTAACCGGGATGTGTAGTCAAAGGTTCACTTTCCGTGGTCGTCGGCTGGTGCTGCCGGTAGCCACAGCAGGGTGCCGTCCCCCGCCGCGGCCCGGTTCCCGGCCCCCGGGTGCCCTCCACCCTTGACAGGACAGGGTTATCACCGTCTGTC
>JBQTGW010000089.1:0-43367 GCA_052390495.1 Pseudonocardiales bacterium | reverse complement strand
GATGTTCACGCACTGGAGATGGGTCGCTTCGGTCCAGCGCGTCTGACGACCAGGATGACAAGAGCCGGATGAACCGAGAGGTTCACGTCCGGATCTGTGGGAGCCGGGGGGTGCAAGTCCCCCCGGCCACCCGACCCCGGGCCACCCGACCCCATCGTTCTGGACACCGACGTATCCTCACTCAGCATCAAGGACAAGCTGCCCCAGCGTCGCGTGCACGACTTGGTATCGCCCAATTCAGCATTACTTTCGTGACGCTCGGCGAGCTCACCCTGTGGGCGACGTTCCGCGACTGGGGACCCCGTAACCGGGCCAGGCTGGCACGATGGCTGACAAGCAAGGCTGTACTTCCGAATAGCGAAGAAGTAGCGCGGAAATGGGGAGAAATCTCGGGCTTCGCCCTCCGCCGTGGTCGATCGCGATCAGCTAATGACACGTGGATCGCCGCCTGCTGTCTGGTCTACGACTTGCCGCTTCTGGATGATGCCCCCCGCATTCCCCGGCCACTGACCGATGTTGAGGGGCGACACTATGGCGGGCGACCATCCGATCTGTGACCTTGACTCGTCGCGACCACCGTCAGCGGTCGTCGTGCTGGTGGCGGCGGGTGGTGCGGGTGAGGAAGTCGGTGATCCGGGCGTCGAGCTCGGCCAGGGGTGGGGCGGCGGTGCGCAACGGGGCTACCTGGCGTTGCAGGGCGCGCAGCCGGTCCAGGGTGCGGTGCGAGCTGACGTCAGCGGCGGTGCGCAGGGCGTCGCGGCCCAGGGCGGCGGCCTGTTCGGGGTCGCGGTTGAGCAGGTGGGCGCGGGCGAGGTCGGTCTGGGCGAAGCAGCGGGCGCGGACCCGCCAGGGCTCGTAGTCGCGCAGTGCCCTGGTGCTCAGGGTGATGCCCTGCTTCAGTTCGCCGAGGTCGGACAAGCACTTGCCGAGGTCGGCGGCGAACGCGGCTTCGGTGTAGAACCCCAGCCACGGTGGTTCCTCACCGGACCGGGAACGTTCGTAGTCACGCTCGGCGGCCAGCACCGCCTTGCGCGCCCCGCTGGTGTCCCCGAGCAGGGCCAGGCCGCGTCCTTCCAGCGCGTGCAGGTCGGCCAGTAGCGCTGGGGTGGCCGCGTCCTGGGCGACGGTCAGCCCGGCGCGGGCGAGCGCGGCGGCCTGGCGTCCGTAGCGGAGCCGGTCGTGGTCGGTGGGTGCGTTCTGCCCGAGCTGCGCGGTCATCCACCCCATTTCGCTGAGCACCTGAGCCGCGTACAGCCGGTCGCCCGCGCGCATGGCCAGGTCCAATGCCTGGATGAAGTACCGCTGCGCCAGCGAGTGGCGGCCGATGTCGGCGGCGGTGAAACCGGCCAGCTTGGTGGCCTGGGCGACGGTGGTCAGCAGGGCTTGGCCGGTCTTGGCCGTGTAGGTGCCGTGCAGCAGCTCGGTGGCCTCGTGGTGCAACAGCGCCACCACCTGCGCCCGGACCCGCCCGGAGCCGTAGGAGTAGTCGAGCTGGCGCAGGTTGGTGACCTGCGCGGTGAAGACCTCCACGTCGGCCATTCCGATGCGCCGGCCACTGCCGGTATGGGCGGTGCTGGGCGCCGGAGGCACGGTCAGCACGATCAACGCCGACTCCGCGAAAGCCCCCGCGCTGAACGCTGAACCCAGCAGGAATTTCCTACGGCGCATATCCTGTCCCGAGAGCTCGACCACTGTGCGGACCGTGCCCTCCAGTGTCCCCGCACAGCTCAGCCCGTCAAAGAGATCATCCGTGGCAGGTGAGCGATCAAGGAACCCGCACTCACCCACCCCCACCTCCCGTTGCAAACGCCGCGAGAGCACTGCCGCGACCATCCTCGGCACCGGCCAACGAGGCTGGGCACCGTCCAGCATCCGCTTCACCGCCGTGGTGTCGGTGCTGAGGTGGATTCCTTCCCGGGAACCGGCCTGCACCACCGCGCGGGCCAACCCGGTATTACTCATCTCCGCCTCGTCCAGCAGTGTCCGCAGCTTGGTGTTCCCCTCGTCGTCACTCATCGCCGCTGCACTCCCGGTGTCTGTTCGATTGCCAACAGTGAGCGCGATCCTGGCCCCCCACTCAGCATCAGGGAAGTACCCACGACCAAGTGCGACCACGATGACACTGTGCGACCTCAGTGCGACCCCCCAACTCCCAGGCTCGCGGCACGGCTGCACCCTCGCGTCGAGCGTGTCGGCGGTCACGTTGGGACCTGCGTGGTCTACACTTCGTTACGCCTGGGCAGTAGGAACGATCATCGTCGGCACGTTACAAGTTCGTTTCCCTACACGCGCGGACAGCCGAGATGAACGACGGCCCTGCTCAGGTCCCCATGTTGGGTGTGACTGCCGCTTCGGCTGCTTGCGGTCGCCGCTCCGCATGCTGGGCCACGAGCGCTGTACTTTCCTGTTTCTCTTCGACGAGGTCTGCCGAGCTGATCGAGATGAGGACTGTGATGGCCGCGTGCATGAGCGGCGTGGACTGGAATAGAGATGGCGAGGAGGTGCTACTACTTGTCGATGGGTTCAACTTGTTGTGGCGGGCCGCTTTCGGCTTCCCGGCGGTCGTTCGTAACCCGAGCGGGACCGACGTGACGGCCGTCTTCGCGTTCTTCGCCCTGTTACGGTCGAGTTGCCGGACACTCGAAGCACCGGTGGAGTGCGTGGTGTGTTTCGACGGCGAAGACGGACTGCAATCACGGAAAGCCTCCGACTCGGACTACAAACAGAACCGCATCGATATCGACGTCAGTCCTCTAGAATGGCTCGACGATATCAAGAAAGGATTGGATATGATCGGTGTCGGGTGGGTTGAGTCCTGCGCACACGAAGCCGACGACGTGATAGCCACCCTTATTAACCGTTCCACCGGCAGGCCACGCTCGATATTGTCTATGGATAAAGATTTCTATCAGCTCATCAACGACGAGGTGACCGTTCTCAATACTGTGAAAAAGCGGTCAAGGGCCATCGTGAACCGAGTAGAGGTGGTGAGCCGGTTTGGGGTGGAGCCACGGCAGTGGTGCGACTTCCGCGCACTGATGGGTGACCCTTCGGATAATATACCCGGCGTTCGCGGTATCGGCCAGGTACGAGCTGCCCGAATTCTGGCCGATGGCCTGACCCTTGAGGAAGCGCGCGCAGCAGGTCGTCTGGTCGGCGCCGCCGGGGCAGCAGCCGAGCAGGTGTGGGAGAAGGTACTGACCTGGAGCGCGATGATCCGTCTTCAGGACGACATAGACCTTCCCCTGCTACCTCCGCGTACCCCGGTCGACGCTGCTCACCTGCCGCTGGCCGCCGCTGTCGTCAAGAAGCTGGGCCTGTGGCAGTGAGCAATTCTCCCGGAAGCATCCTCGCTGTGACTGCCCATCCTGACGACGCTGAACTGTGGATGGGAGGAACGCTTGCTTGGCACGCTCGCCACGCGGCTGTCACGATTGCAGTGGAGCGGGTTGATGACCGGCGGGCCATCGAGGCGACGCTGAGTGCGGAGATACTGGGCGGCCAGGTGGAACTCGTTGACCGGCACGAGGAGCAGAACTGCGTGGACTTGATGCGAAGACTTAAGCCCGAGATCCTGATCGTTCACCCTCGCAATGATATGCACCACGACCACCGAAGGGTGGCCGAAACCACGCTGGCAGCAGTGCCGCTAGCAATTATCGAAACTGGGTTCCCACAGCGAGTGTATGCGTGCGATACCTACGAGTCATTGACTCTTGACGGGCCGTTTTGTGGCCAGGTGGTTGTCGATGTCACCGAGACCTTCGGGGTCAAGATTCAAGCGTTACAGGCTCATCGGAGCCAGCCGCTGGAGCATTTTGTAGGAATGGCGGAACGGATGGGCGCCACCTGGGGCGGACGAATTGGTAAGCCTTACGCTGAGGCGTTCCAGCCGGTTCCTGTCCTGGGTCGGCTACCAGGAGTGACCTGTTTGTAGGCCGATCTCTTGCGGCGCGACACCGTGCGGATAAAACCTAGGCTAGGGAAAGATGGCTAATCGGCACTTCGGCCGGATCGGGGATGTCTGGAAGCATCTTCCGTTAGCTGAGATCCTCCTGCTAGAAAGGCCGCGCCGATACTGGGAGACCCATGCCGGTTCGGCGGCCTATCCACTCACCCCATCGATGGAGCGAAACTACGGGGTCTACTATTTCTGGGAGCACAGCCTGGCCTCTCCGGAACTCGCTTCCTGCCGGTACCGGCGGGCGCTTGCCTACTCTACCTTCAGAAGCGACCGGCCATCTCGATATCCTGGCTCGGCCCAGATCGCTATGGAGATCCTTGGGCAGACTGCCAGTTACTTGCTGCCCGACCTCGACCCGAACAGCGCCGTATCTCTCCGTAGGGCAGCAGTGGATCTTCAACTCCTTGATGCGACCTGCCCGCAGGTGGACGGCGTCACGGAGATCAGGCGTGCCGGGTACCAACTGGACGCTAGCGAGGCGACGGTAACCTTCGCCCTTATTGATCCTTTCTATCCGTTCGGGGATACCACCGGGCCCGTAACGCCGGCGGAGCTGTTTTGTCAGCTAGCCGCCCGTGGTTTCAAGGCCATGTTCTGGTATGGATTCGACTCGCTGGCACTCCAGGCCGACCTGCACGCACGGATCGCTGAGCTACTGGCCGAATCCGGGATATACGGTGCGACCGCGCCACTTTGGTGCGGTGAGGTCGCCTTGACAGCACTCGGCCGCCGGGGATTCATGGTTCAGCCGGGCACCCGTGGCTGCGGCACTCTACTGGCGAACCTTGCACCGTCCACCACGAAACGGTGTGCAAACCTCGGTGCGGCACTGGACGCGATCTACCGGAATGCGCGATTCTCTGGCGGGGAGGATGGCTCGTTGATCTTTAACTCCGTTCGGTATTGGTGATCGAAATCGACTATTGATCGGTGGGGGTGAGCTCAAATCTGTACTGCCCACGAGCCCGCCAGAACGGGGAGAGATGGCGGTTGTGGGTGGCACCCTTAATCCAGAGGAGCTGCCCTGGCCCGGCGCGGTCGACAAGCGGGCGAATCTGGTGTTCGGTGACGAAGTCGTAGAATGCCCGCCGGGATCCTTCCCACCAACCGAAGTCGTCCAGGATAATCACTCCACCGGGCGGCACAAGGGGATAGAAGGTGCGCAGGCTAATCAGGACGCTGTCATACCAGTCCGCATCGATGTGCAGGAAGCAGACTGCCGAAGGAAACGGAGCGGTGAAAGTCTCGTGGAACCATCCAGCCCGGACCTGGATACGGTCAGATGGGACACCGGCTCGAGCAAGTGTCTGCCGGGCTGCTGACTCAGTCCCGAAGCATTCCCCAGGGGGAAGGGTTCGAGCGAAGGGTCCGTCCCCGTTCCCCGCGGCGGGCATACCTTGGAAGGAGTCGTAGAGCCAGAAAGTGCGGCGTCCGTCGTCGAGGGCGCGGGCGATCGTGGCTACTGACCCGCCGTTGTAGACCCCACACTCGACTACGTCTCCGGGGACCCGGCGATCAGCAACATCAGCGGCACTGCGGTACAGCGTTTCCAATGCTGCTGCATCGTTGAGAGCACTGCGGCCGACGGACCAGATCTTTCGATCGGGTGGGCGTGCGGTGATCGCCGAGCCCAGGCGTTTTGCGATGAGCCGCACCCAGCCGAGGGCGAGCCGGTCAGTAAGCCTGGGGTCGTACGACATTAAGACCACCTCTTAGCAGGAGTGCTTCGGGTTGAGTGTGGCTCAGTAACACTTGGCCGCTCGGGCGAGAGACGCCCACCTACGCTGGAACTCGCGGCTCAGGCCGCAGGGTGCTGGTTCGTCGAGCAGTCGCCAATAAAGATCGATGTTCCGCTGCCAGGTAGCGGCCTTCTGCCTCCACTGATTGATCGCATCCGGCGGATCGAGGTGAAAGCCAACCGTCGTGCGCACCGGAACGACCTTCAACCCGGCCGCGATCAGTGTGGCACCAAGGTAAGTATCTTCCACACCCCAGGTGGTCGCGAATCCGGGGTGGAAGCCACCGACGTCAAGCACAGCAGCTCGGGGAACACTCATCATTGCTGTGACCACCATCCGGGGCAGGTCCCAGTCGTAGTAGCGGACGCCATGACCGAGCCCCCGCAGGTCATCGGTGTGGTCAAGCGGTCGGCCTTCCATTGGCTCGTCAAGAACGATGCCTGTGTGGGGATGCCGGCCAGCGCGCGCCCGCCAACGCACCCGGTGGTCTTCCTCTAGGTCGGGAACCGCCGGAGCCGCCGTGTCCAATGTATGGATGCGAGGATCGCCGCTACCGAGGTTGTGCCGGAATCCTAGGGTTACCCATCCGTCGTCTCCTCGGGCCGCGTGCTCCCGTAAGACATGACTGGGAACGATCATGTCCCCGTCGAGGTAAAGAACAAGATCACCACCAGCTACGGATGTCCCGATGTTGCGGGCAGCACCTGATCCCAGCCGCTCTGACAGGCTCAGCACCGTGGGTCGCAACGGATGATTGTGGGCAAGGAGGGCGGAGTTGTCGGTCGAGGCGTCATCGATCACGATTACTTCAAAGGGGTCGGCAATGGCCGATCGATGCAGTGCGTCGAGGACCAGCTTGATCGCATGGCTGACGTTGTGGGCGGGAATCACGACACTGAGATTGCGTCCGGTAGCGACGCACGGAACGGGATGCTTCCACGCCCTTTCTGTGCGACATTCGTAGGCACGAACGATTGGGTCGTAGTCGTTGTCCCGGGCCTGCAGCTCGTTATGCAGTGTCATTCTGGCCACCCCCAACTGTCGATCATTTTGCAGGCTGCGGGCCAGTCTGCGGCGGGATCAGGGAACCAGTGCACCCGCGGCCGTACATCCGCTCGGAGGAGTTCCGCGAGCGCAGCGAGGTAGATCGGCTCCACTAACACCACCAGATCACGAGGGTACGGCGCCACCAGTACTCGCCCGGTGAGTGTGCTGCCTACGGAACGTTCGAGTTCGCGGGCACGCGAAAGTGTCATTTGCTGGTCGTAGGACACGATGCGGTCATCGGCACCGACGAGTCCATAGCGCGCGGACAAAATGAAGATTCGGTCTCGCAGCGATGGGTGGGCGTGGACCCGATCACGAAGCTGGGGCACGCAGCCACCCTCGTAGAGATCCAAGGCCGCGCCTTCGCCACGACCCGCCTTACGCTGGGAACAGCCGACAATGATCGCGTTCATGGTGCGTCATCGCTCGGGTAGCTGTCGTCAGAGTCAGCGCTCGAGTTGTCGCCGAAGCTAGCCAACCATGTCTGTGCAACCACGGTCGGCATGAACGGCCCTGTGCGTGGCGGTCCTTCGGCAGCGGCTGCTTGGTACGCATCCGGGTCCGCCAAGAGTCGGTCGGCAGCCAACCACAGGCCGAGCGGGCCGTCCGCAGTAGGCACGAGTACACCAGCACCACCCACAAGGCTCGGCAGGTTCCCGACAGCGAAGGCGACGACCGGTGTCCCGACGCTGAGTGCTTCGAGAGCGACCAGCCCGAAGCTCTCAGCGAGCGACGGAACGATGACCACAGCGGCTTCGGCGAGGAAAGGGCGGACCTGGACCCACCGCTGAGGTGGAACGATCCGTACGACGGGCGAGTCGTCAGCGGTAGCCCGGTACGAGCGCCACAGTTCAGCGTGCATACCGGGGTAGTACTCGAAGCTGGCTTCGGCGAGCGCCGCCTCAATCGGCCGCTGCCACCAAGCCGGGATCTGTTGGAGAAGCGGCACGACCCCTTTGTCCGGTGCGAACCGGGCGAGGACCCGGACCGGTCCTTCGCGGCGCAAGATCTCCCGAACGTCGCGCGGTGGCTCGGCCACCGGGGAGCCGGTGAGGAGCAGCGCGTTCGGCACCACACGCCACCGCTCACACGAAAGACCACAGTCCACCGCCTGTTCGACAACCGTCTCACTCGGGACGAGGACGACGTCCGGACATTGTCGCAGAGCGGCCCCTATCTGAGATTCGCATCCGGTCAGCACATGCACCATGAGCCCCGTCCGAGGGGCGGCGGGTCGTCCGAGGAATCCAAGCCCCCACAGCGAGTCCATCCAGCAGACGATGTCGAATCGTCTCTGGATGCCTATCGCATCGAGTTCGGCAGTGAGTCCGGATGCCGCGGCGAGCGCAACTCTGAAAGCGTCCGGGTGGAGCAGCGACGGGAGACACAGGCTGCGCAGCCGTACGACCCGGGAGTCGTCAGGGTGCTGCGTCGGCCCTGCCGCGATGATGGTGACGTCGTGGCTTAGCGCCTCCAAACCGTCGGCAAGAGCGGCGATACTGCGTTCGATCCCGGCTGGCTCATCAAGCCGGTACGGGGCGAACACAAGCCCGATCCGCCGACGCTTCCGGTTCGCGATGTGGAGCGTCATAGGTCGCGGACCACCCTGACTCCGATGCCCCCCGACGCAAGTTCGTGAGGGGCGGCGTTGATGAACTTCCCCCGTGCGTAGAGTGGCAGCGAGTTGTAGGAACCGCCACGGATGATCGACCCATGGCCGACGACCTGAGTAGCGGTCCACTCCCACACGTTGCCCGCAACGTCCAAGAGCCCGTCCGGGGTCATGCCAGCCAGATGAAGATCAACTGGAGTCGGTTGGCCATAACGGGAGCTACGGAGATTCGCCCGCTCCGGTATCCAGTCCTCGTCGCCCCACGGGTAACGACGCTGGGAGAGACCGGTCGCCATCCACTCCCATTCAACGCTCATGGGCAGTCGTCCACCAATCGCCACCGCCAGGTCTGAGGCTTCCTGAAAGGTCAGGCAGGTAACCGGCGCGGTGGGGCAGATACCTGGTGGTGGGTTTCTGCCACACTGCGACCAGGTCACCGGCGTTGTCGTCCAGGCAAGGGAGGACACGGGACACCGTCGGCCTCGGTCTCCGTACAAGCAGATACCACCGGGGATCGGCGTCCAGGACACCACCTGCATTCTTCTCACCCGCTCAGGAACAGGTCTTCGGGATTCGGCGCGTCCCGGACTGCGCTTTTCGCTGGTGAAGGCACCAGGTGACGTGCCTCCAGCGCGGCGACGAGAAGATCGTATGCGGTTTGGGCGTCGGTACGGGTACGGCAGAATACGCAGTAGTTGTCATAAAAACGCACGACGCGGAGATGGTCGACCGTCTCGTCTATGGGCATGAGCATCAGGTGCAGCATTTGCGCGAGCAGCGCCGCGCCGGGGTGCATGGCCGACGGCAGAGGCTCAAGGGCGTGTCGCAGCAGCCGAAGGTAGGAGCCGTCCTTCACCCACTGCGCAGTCCAGTCGATCACCTCTTCGACAGTGCGCCCGGCGGCGGCGGATCGGACATCAATGTCGGCTACCCAGGAGAAGCCGTCGGCGAGGTGTCGAGCGGCTTGGCGGACAGCGGTGAGCCTGTTCCGAGCCGGGCGACCGCCGGAGACGAAGTCCCGTAGCACCTTGGTGTCGAGGATCGGCTGGAGTGCGTTGGCCATCGCGCGGTGCACAATGCTCGGTAAGCGCGTTCAGGCCGAGCGCTAGCGTCATGCGGCTCATCTCGCTGAGCACCTCGGCCGCAAGGAGGCGATTGCCCGCTCGCATGGCGAGATCGATCCCCTGGATGTAGTAGCGCTGCGCCAGGGAATGGCGGCCGACGTCCGCCGCCATAAACCCGGTTGCCCGGGTGGCCTGCGCAACAGCGCTCAGCATGGCTTTCCCGGTCTTCTCCGAGTAGGTGCCGTGCAGCAAGCTCGTTCGCATCGTGGTGCAGTAGTTGCACCATCTGCAACCGGACCCGCCCGGCACCGTAGTGGCAGTCGAGCTGGCGCAGGTAGGTGACCTGGGCGGTGAGGACCTCAACGTCGGTCATCCCGATCCGCGGGCCGCTGCCCGCGCGGGTGGTGCTCTGCGCCGGGGGCACCGTGAGGGCGTACAACGCCGGTTCGGCGAACGCGCCCGCGCTGAACGCCGAACCCAGCAGGAACCTCCGACGGCGCATATCCTGCCCCGATAACTCGACGACTGGGCAGACCGTGCCGTCCAGTGTGCCCGCACTGCTCAGTCCGTCAAAGCGATCCTCCTCAGCGGGAGTGCGGTCGAGGAACCCGCACTCGGTGATGGTCACCTCGCGGCGCAGCCGTTGTGCGAGCATCACGGCCACCAACCGGGGCACCGGCCAGTGTGGCTGCGCCCCGTCCAGCCACCGTTTCACCGAGGTGGTGCTGGTGCCCAGATACAGCCCTTCCCGGCCCCCGGCCAGGACCACCGCCCGAGCCAGCCCGGTGTTGCTCATCTCCGCCTCGCTCAACAGCATCCGCAGTGCGGAGTTCCCGCCCTCGCCACCCATGTGCCGCCGCACCCCCGGTGCCCGTTCAGTTGCCAACAGTGAGCGTGATCCTGGCCCTTCACCCGGCCCCAGGGAAGAACTCGCAGCAAAGTGACACCCCTCCGGCAATGTGAGACCCCAGTGAGACCCCCCAAGCCCCAGACTCGCGGCAAGGCTTCACCCTCGCGTCGAGCGCCGAGCGCCGAGCGCCGAGCGCCGAGCGGGATTGGGTGGTTACAGGTGGGCGGCGGCGGGGATCCGGCTCCCTCGCAAAGTCATGTGCAGTCACGCACCGTTCCCGGGTAGCAAGGGTGGGGACGATCGGAGGCGGTATGCGGGTCTTACTCGGCTACGCGAGACCGCACCGCTGGGTGTTGCTGGGCGGGACGGCACTGGCGGTGCTGGGCAGTGCCGCGGGACTCGCCCAGCCGTTGGCCGCGAAGGCTGTGATCGACGCGCTCGCGGCAGGCGGTTCGCTCGTCCCGTCGCTGGTGCTGCTCAGCGTTCTCGTGCTGGCCAGCGCTGCGGTCAACGGCGGCTACAGCTGGCTGCTGGCCCGCACCGGCGAGCGGGTGGTGTTGACGGTTCGTCGGACCGTGGCCGGGCGGTTGGTCCGGCTGCGGATCCCGGAGCTCGACGTCCGCCAGCCAGGGGACCTGGTCGCTCGGGCCACCGCGGACACCACGCTGCTGCGTGGGGCCACCACATCGGCGCTGGTGCAGCTGGTCAACGGCACTGTCGGGCTGGTCGGAGCACTGGTCCTGATGGCCGTGCTCAACCTGCTGTTGTTCGGGGTGACCGTCGCCGTGCTGGTGGTCGTGGGCATCGTCGTCGGTGTGGTGATGCCCCGCATCCGGGCGGCCACGACGCGGGCGCAGGAGTCGGTCGGGCTGATCGGCGCGGCGCTGGACCGAGCGCTCGGCGCGGCCCGCACAGTCAAGGCATCGGGTGCTGAGCAGCGAGAGACGGCTGCGGTGCACGCCGCCGCCGAGCGCTCCTATCGCGCCGGACTGGACAGCGCGCGCTGGAACGCCGCGCTCGCCGTCGTGTCCGAGCTCTCCCTCCAGGTGTCCTTCCTGGCCGTTCTCGGCGTCGGCGGGGCACTGGTGGCGGCCGGCACGCTGCCGGTGTCCACGCTGGTGGCGTTCCTGCTCTATCTCTTCTACCTCACCGCCCCGGTCAGCGAGCTGATCATGGCGGGCAGTTCGATCCAGCAGGGGCTGGGCGCGGCACAGCGCCTGACCGAGGTCGACCAGATGGCGGTGGAACCCGACGTCGACCCCGCCGGTGCGTCGTTCCCCCGGTCCGATCGGCCACCGGCCATCGAGCTCGACGGTGTGCGGTTCGCCTACCCGGGTCGCGACCCGGTACTGCACGGGATCTCGCTGCGCGTGCCGGGCAGCACGAGTGCCGCGCTCGTCGGGCCGTCCGGGGCGGGCAAGTCCACGATCTTCTCGCTGCTGATGCGGTTCCACGAGCCCGACGGCGGCCGGATCACCCTCGACGGCCGTCCCCTGGCCGAGCTTCCCCGCGCGGAACTGCGCCGCCGCGTCGGATTCGTAGAGCAGGACGCCCCGGCGCTGGCCGGCACGTTCGGCGAGAACCTGCGCTACGCAGCGCCGGCGGCCACCGACGCTGAGGTGGCCGAGGTGCTGCGCACCACCCGGCTCGACGACCTGGTCGCGCAGCTACCCAGCGGACTGGACACCCACATCGGCCCCCGCGGCGTAGCTCTCTCCGGCGGTGAGCGGCAACGACTCGCGATCGCCCGAGCCCTGCTCCGCCGCCCAGAGGTGCTGCTGCTCGACGAGGCGACCTCGCAGCTCGACGCCCGCAACGAGGAGGCCCTGCGCGAGACGATGCACCGAGCCGCCGACTACTGCACAGTGCTCGTCATCGCCCACCGGTTGTCCACGGTGCGCGACGTCGACCACATCGTCGTCCTGGAGGCAGGCCGCATCCGCGCCGCTGGACGGCACGACGAGCTGCTGGCGTCCGACCCCTTGTACCAGGAGCTGGCGGCCACCCAACTCATCCAGACGTGAGTCACACCGGTCGCAGCCGGTCACTTTCAGCCGCGCCATCTCGCCGATCTCCTCGTCGCACGGCGCATTCGACTCTCAGCGCTCGTGGCTGTGCACGTCTACCGGGGTCGACCATCCCCAGATCGCCAGCGGGCCGCTGCCGCTGCCAATGACCGCCCGGCCACCGGCCTGACAGCTGGGTGCGGACCGCGCGGGTGTGCGCCGTGAGGACCGAGGAGCTGCGTGCTGCGGTCGTCGCTCACATGCCCCGGCCACTGACCGACGCCGAGTGGCAACGCTACGGAGGACGACCCTCTGAGCTGTGACCTTGGACCCTTGGGGCCACCGTCAGAGGTCGTCGTGTTGCTGGCGGCGGGTGGTGCGGGGGCTGACGTCGGTGGCGGTGCGCGGCGCGTCGCGGCCCAGCGCGGCTGCATCGATCCGTTGGGAGGTGACACACTGGTGCTGTCAACCTAGGGAGGCGCGATGACCACGGACAGGGCGGACTACTCGCCGAACATGGCGGGCCGGCCGGTCTCCATCGATGAACTGTTCCGGGACGTTCCGGTTCAGTCTGCTGATGATCTTGCCTGTGCGGGCGTCTTCGACACTGATGAGGAATTAGACGAGTTTCTCAAGTACATCTACGCAGCACGCCGGGCCGACCTGGCGTAGTACGAATGAAGCGCATCGTTCTGGACACCGACGTTTCCTCGCTCAGCATCAAGGATAAGCTGTCTCCAGCGTCGCGTGCACGACTCGGTATCGCCCAGTTCAGCATTACCTTCGTGACGCTCGGCGAGCTCACCCAGTGGGCGACGTTCCGCGACTGGGGACCCCGCAATCGCGCTAGACTGGCACGATGGCTGGCAAGTAAGGCCGTGCTTCCGTACAACGAAGACGTAGCGCGGAAATGGGGAGAGCTCTCGGGCTTCGCCCTCCGCCGTGGCCGACCGCGACCAGCCAATGACACGTGGATTGCCGCGTGCTGCCTGGTCTACGACTTGCCGCTGGCGACGTTGAACGTCAAGGACTTCGCAGACTTCGCTGAACACCACGGACTCGTCATCGTCACCGCGTAGTCTTGACGGTCGCGAGAAAATCGTTCGTGCCAGCGGTGATCTGGATGACGTCCCCGCGGTTGTCGCTCGCCTGCCCGGCCACTGACCGACGCCGGACGGGCTGCGACGTTCTCCTGCGCGGTCCGCAGCGGATACGCCGCGTCCCAGAACGCGCGGGCCTCCGGGGACGGGGTGTCGGTGGTCCACTCGCATTCGGTGACGACCAGGACGCCGCCCGGGGCCAGCAACCGTCGCCACGAGCGCAGGGCGGTGTCGAAGCCGATATTGCAGGCCGATCCCTCGGCCCAGATCACGTCGAAGCTGTGGTCGGAGTAGGGCAGCTCGGCCATGGAGCAGTTGACACTGCGGATGCGGTTGCCCAGACCGCGCCGGAGGGCCGCAGCCCACATCCAGCACCCGGGGGCGCTCGGGCAGGGCCCCTACGACAATGTGAGACCCGAGTGCGACCCCCTAGCGAAATCGGTTGCTCAAACTGTGCGTCCGGAGCACAGTGGGGCGATCATCAGAACCGGAAGGGAGGTAGTCGTGAAGCTGGCCGAGGCGCTGGTGCAGCGGGCGGATCTCACCGCCCGGCTTGGGCAGCTCAAGCAGCGTGCCCTGCGCAACGCGCGGCACCAGGAGGGCGAGCAGACCGCCGAGAACCCCGTCGAGCTGCTCACCGAGTACGACCGGCTGGCGGGTGAGCTCGAAGTGCTGATCCGCCGGATCAACGTCACCAACCTGGCCACTGAGATCGAGCCGGGCCTGACGGTGACGCACGGGCTGGCCCGGCGGGACGTGCTGCGGCTCAGACATCGCATGCTGGTGGAGCTGGCCGACGCCGCAACCGCGCAGCTGGACCGGTTCACCCGCACCGAGCTGCGTTCGGTCGCAGCGGTCGACGTCCGGGAGCTGCGCGGGCGGGCCGACGAGCTGGCCCGGCGCTACCGGGAGCTCGACACCCGGATCCAGCAGGTCAACTGGACGGTCGAGCTGAGCGACTGACAACTGGATGAGCAAGGGCGGCGGCGTTGGTAGTCGCGGCAGGCGAGGGCGAGCACAACCCGGCCCGGGCAGGGCACCTGGCTGCAAACCATGTGAACGGGTCGAGGGGCCGGCCCGCAGTCATCGAGCAGCCCCGCACGGCGCACACCAGCACCGTGCACCGCACATCGCGCACCACCAGGTGCTGACTCGCCGGCCCGACGAGGGTGGGTCAGGGGACCCCGCCGCCCTTTTACCTACCACGTTGGGTGCTGGCTGGGTCCGTCCGCATGCACGTTGCGGCTTGCTTCTGCCGTTTCATCACGCCCATGGGGTTCCTATCGGTCACTTCATGTGCCACTGTCCAACACCAGCGGTAGCGTCCTACCCGACTCGGCAGGAGGTCGTCCATGGATCTGACCGACCGTCACGGTCTGGCCCATCCTCAACCGATCGACTCGCCGGCCGCGCCCTGCCCACCACGATCGCCGGACAAGTTCGGGTCCGTTTCACGACCTGCACGCCAAGCTCCCACCATAAGGGGATACGATGGATCAATCGTCGACAGACCCATTGCGGGGTAAGACAGAAGGACAAGACCAATTCAACCTCGAATCGTTTTTTCGCGAGGGGCTAGCTCAGGCGCTGGGGACGAAGGCGCAACTCAACGTCATGCTGGCTGGTCGCGTTGGGGTAGGTAAGAGCACACTGGTCAACGCCATTTTCGGTGAGCAGATCGCCGAAACCGGTGTTGGCCCTTCCATCACTCAGACCGTTGAGCGCTACTCACGCCCGGACACTCCGATAGCGGTGTACGACACCCCAGGCATCGAGCTCGGCGTCGAGGCGGATCTGCTCGCGAAGACCTACCTTACTGAAATCAGAGCGCAGCTCGGGGAGGAGGATACCCGGATTCACTTCTGCCTGTACTGCGTCCGGGCCAGGGATGAACGATTCGAAACCGTTGAGGCGGAGGTCGTCAAAGCGCTTGCGAAGGACGTGCTGGTGGCCCTCGTGCTCACCCAGTGTCCCACTTCGGAAGATCCGCGGGCTACGAATTTTGCCCAATACCTCAACTCACTGGCACTTCCCGTCCTCGACGAAAAGTGCTTCATGACGCTGGCGCAGGAAGATAAGGTGGCAGGCGTCAAGCTTGCCCCGTTCGGCCTCGCTGATCTGGTCAGTTCGATCTATCAGCAGCTGCCGGACGCTCAGCGGCACACGCTGGCCAGCTACCAGCGGGTGTCGCTGGAGCTCAAGGTGGCCGAGGCGCGGCGCCATGTGAACTTCAGCATGGGCACGGCCGCGCTGATTGCCGCGACCCCGATTCCACTTATTGATTCAATCCCGTTGAGTGCCCTGCAGATCGGCATGCTGGGTCAGATCACGACCATCATGGGGTTCAAGGCCAACCCCAAAGCTGTCGCTACCGCATTCGCCGCCGTACTCGGTGTCGCCTCCGCAGCCAGGACGACAGCGAGCTTCTTCAAGATATTTCCCGGTATTGGCAGGACGATCAACGCGACCATCGCGTCCACCACGACGAAGGCATTGGGCGAAGCCTTCATCACTGCGTGCACCAAGGTGCGCCAGCGTCAGATGGCCGGCGAAACGATACACGAGGAGGACATCGTCAGTGAGCTGCTCAAAGAGCTGCCATCCCTGATCAAGGGACTACTCGCGAATGTGAAAACCTGACCAATTCCGCCCAGCTGACCCGCCCCGGGTCAGCTGGGCGGATTGGTGCCTGAAAGTGCGCAGCTACCGGCGCAGCCACCACAGGGGCCGCAGGCCCCCAGCTGCGCCCCATCTTCCGGACAGTGCGCCGCATCCTCAGAACAGTGCGCCGCAGCTTCCTGCGCTATCCGCGCGAAGACCATCTTGCTGAACGCGGGGGTGCCGGAAGCGTCGAGCAGGCTGGTGCGTCCAGCCAACACGTCATCGACCAGCGTGCGGAACTCGTCATCTTCGCTTCGATCACGCAGCAGCGCGAGCGCATCTCGAAGCTCGTCGGACAACTCCGGTTCACCGCACGCGACATCCGTCATAGGCGGGAATCTTACCCGGCTTCAGTTGAGCTGCGCCCGAAGGCTACGGGCGACCTGGCCCAGCAGCTCTGCGTGTTGCGGCCACTGGGGCACCTGTTCATCGAGGAATCGGGCGCCCTCCAAGAAGTGACCTTGCACGCCCAGCGTGCGGCCCAGCTCAAGCAGCTCGTCCAGCCCAGAGCCAGGCAGCACGAGTCGCATCCGCAGCACCCATTCGAGGTCATTCGCGCGCCCGAGCCTGCGGTAGACCGTCCGCAGGTTCTCCAGGATCCTGGCCAGGATGGTCCGCTTCGGCGTGGTCATGAGCAGGTGCGGCCCGAACGGGACTTCGGGGCCTGCCTGGGTCGCGGCGCGGAACAAAGCTTCGCAGCCGCGGATGTCCAGCAGCGTGCCGCCGCCGAATGCATCGAGGTAGTGATCGGTTGACAGCGGCCGGACGAGGAAATGACCCGGCATGCCGATGCCTTCCAGGGGCAGCCCGGCGCGGCGCCCCACCTCGATGCACACGACCGACAGGGTGATCGGGATGCCGAGCCTGCGGTCGAGCACCTCGTGCAACAGCGAGTTGCGCGGGTCGTAGTAACCGGCGCGGTTACCAGCGAAACCCGCATCGACGAAAAGTCGGCGGATGAGCGTGTCGAGCGAGTCGACCCCCTCGGCCAGCCGGTCGAGCTCGCGCAGCCACCGGTCGGCGTCGAGGTCCGGATCGGCACCGGCCGCGATCGCGAGCGCGCCCTGATCAAGGTCCGGCCCGGGCCCTCGACCGGCCAGCATGGCGGTGAACTGCTCAACTGGGTTCACAATGCCCTAGATCGTGCGCCCTCCCGCGCGGAATGTCGAGCCTACTGCGGCGATGCGTCGAACCTGTCCCCGGCCTGCCGGGCGCGTCCGTTTAACATCCTGGCCGAGCGCCGGGGGCGCCGCGCACCAGCCTTGCTGTTCTTCCGGTAGCCACTGTTGTCATATCGATCCCACTCGTCCTGGACGATCTCCTCGCCGTTGACCCACGACTTCTCGAAGTGCTTGTCCATGTAGCGTTCGAATATTCCATCGGCACTGGGAGTTCTCTTTACGATCAACGAAAAGTTCAGATAAGCCTCACTTCCGTAGGGGTATGGGTTGAGCAGCATACGATCTGATGTGCAAATTCCGAACACCGTGGGTGCACCTTTACAAAAGCGGACGTTCTGGCGCTTCAGTCCCGCTTCCTTGAGATTTGCGAGGTTAAGTGAGATCTCATCGTAGATCGCGCCGAATTGCCGTTTCTCCTGCTCGGCCCGGGTATCCGCCTCAGTCGGGTGTGTGAAAATTAAACGGACGTCACAACCAGCATTGAGTGCGCGATGAATCATAGTGGCACCGTCGAATCGTCCGATGACTTGAACCGAGAACCCTTTCATCGAGGAACCCACGATCCACAGGCGTCCGCAGGTCCCACTCTGGATCTCTTGTTCCAATGGTCTGACGAAACTGGCCAGCGCATCTCCCCGGGTAAGATAGACGCCTTCTAGCCCGGTCTGCCTCATCTGGCGCAGCAGCGGATCGGTGTTGTCGTCAGCAGGCAGGGGTCGGAGAGCGGGCGCAGCGATTTTGGTCCATGCTTGGTGCCAGTCCAATAGGTCCGCATCCCCTCTGGTCAGAGCTCGGAGCACGGCCTCAACGAGTTGCCAGCTCGGCAGTCGGCGTCTCTTCGGGTCAAAGGCATCTGCCACTGTGCTGGGAGGCAGGTTTGTTCGTTTGGCAATCTCCTTATATGACAGGTTGTCGTAGTTAAGCTTCAACGACCGGAGAATCAGAATGAACTGTTCGATTGTTGTTGCCTGGGACGGGTCAGGATTGGTCAGCCCAAGTGACGAAGGTTCCTCGCCCGCTGTCCAGCGCATGGCCCGCAGCCTGTCTCTGGCGGCTTCCCATCTGGGCAGCCACTTATCCGGGTCGTCTCCACAAGCCCGCACAAAGGCTTCGGTGACTTCCCAGGTAGGTAGAGCTTTGCCCTTGGCGGCGCGGGAGAGCGTCGTATGTGAGAACCTCGCCCGCTGCGCCATCGTCCGATACGGAATTTTGCCCGAGCGCTCGTGGAGGGCGTTGAGGCCGATGGCTAGTTCCGCGACCGGGTCGTCGGGTGGATCGATCGGACGTGTCCGCGTCATTGCCCAGCTCCCCCAGCGGCCTTCTGAATGAAGGTCATGATCGCCTCGACGACGACGTTCAGCCCCGCAAACAGGGCACGGGCGGTTGCCGCCGCTTCGCTGGGGTGGCGGACCACATAGACGATCAGCAGCAGGCAGAGCATCGCCAACAACAGCCGCCGGAGGCCACCGCGCCGGTGGCCGAGGTATGCCGGGTTCATCCCTGCCACCTGGTTGTCACCACACGAAGCTGATCTCCCGGGAGGCCGTGGCAAGGGGGGTCTGGAATGGGTACATCGTGCGCAGCGCAGTACTCAGACATGGCGGGGCTCCATCTCTCTGATCTGAGACTCTCTGATTTGAGCTGCCCTGCGACTTGCCGGGTCGAGGGCACGTGGTCCGGACGAGGTAACGGCACTACCCGCAGCGACCCGTCTGGGCCTCGAGGCGTTGCCGCGACCAAGAGAACCAAGAGAGACGGGTCCCTGCGTAGGAGCCAGTCAAGCACCGTAATCGGTTGCTCACAACCAGCGCTCGTTACATCTTCGACCGGATGTCTGGTGCAAAACTCACCCGAACTTGACGGGAGATCTTCGCAGGCGTTAACGCAACAGCCCTTACGTCATGCACCAATCATCGCCGCTCGCTAGATCGATGCTGTTCAGAGCGGTCCCATGGTGCAGCATCGACCGGTGACAGCCGATCGTATCCGGACTCGTCTGACACCCTAGCCAGCCATGCTCGCACCAAGAAGCATAGCTTCAACGCAAGCTGCTTGCCGGGGGACGAGCTACCGACTCCACCTGGCCGACCAGCAAGCCGAGCTCCCGAGGGCAACGTCTGTTGGTCCGGACGAGGGTTTCGGGATGATGAAGGTCCTCCGTTGCCGCGGGGGACCTTCTCTTTGTTTAGGGCGCGAGCCGGGCGAGCCAGCCGCAGACTTCTTGGGCGGTGGCCTCGACGGTGCAGTGGGTGGTGTTCAGTAGCGAGACTGGCGGGCTCAGGGTCGTGGCGCTGGTGCCGAGCCACTCGGCGTAGTCGAGCATCTCCGCGATCCTGGGCTCGTCCCACTCCCGCCACGCGGGCCGGGCGCGCAGCCGACGGGCCAGCACATCGGGGTGGCACATCAGCGCCAGATAGTGCACGGTGCTGAACAGCGCGCGTTCGGGCAACGGCTCGAGCTCGGGTGGGACCACGGTGCCGCAGAGCAGCACCGGCCGCCCGCTCTGCCCGATCATCGCCGCCAGCCGCAGCCACGTCGAGCGGAACAGCCGGTGCTCGTCGGTGGGATCGCGCAGCTCGGGCACCCACAGCACGTCCTGCTCCAGGACTACGAACCGGTCGGACAGCCGAGGCGCCAGCATGCGGGCCACGGTGGACTTACCGGTACCGCTGGGTCCGGTAAGGCAGAACAGCGGTTGGCGGGCGAAGATCTGCTTGTGCCCACACCCGCCGCAGATCAGTGACTCCGCGGTGGATGCCTGGCCCAGCGGCGGCAGGTCGACCAGGCATCCGCAGCGGCCACAGATCAGTGGGTTCATCCAGCGTCGGCCGAGAACTCAGCCGAACAGGTCACCGAGGAAGCTCCCACGACCACGCTTGTGGTGCCCGTAGGGGCCTGGCGAGTCGGAATGGCCCCGGTAGGGCCGGGGGGAGTCGGAGTGGCCACGATAGGGGCGCGGCGAGTCGGAATGGCCCCCCGAATGACCCCCGTAGGGCCGTGGCGAGTCGGAGTGGCTGCGGTGCCCGCCTCCCGGCGCCAGGTACGGTGCCGCCCCTGACCCGTAGTACTGCTGCTCGGCCTGGAGGAGCAGCTCCAGCTCACCGTGGTCGAGGAAGATTCCCCGGCACTTGTCGCACTGCTCCAGATGCACCCCCTGCTTGTTGACGGTGCGTAGCGATCCGTGGCATTTCGGACATATCACGCAGTGAGCATACGGGGTATCGGTCTCGCCAGGCGGTCGCGGAACCCCGAGCTAGTCGGGCGCGTTCTCGCGGCGCCGCCGGAAGACCTTGGGCATCCGGTTCACCAGGCGGTTGATGTCCGACACGCTGTCGAGCATCTGGTTCAGGTCGGGACTGACCTGTTCGATGCGGCCCAGCAGCGGGAGCACGTCGCCATCCATCGCGCTGGCCAGCCGAGGAAGCCGGTCGATGAGGCTGACCAGCGCGTCGACCTCTTTCGGGTCGATCGTGTCCGCCATCCGCCGCACCGTCGGTTGGAGGCGGCGCAGCGGCTCGGTGTAGCTCTCCAGTAGTGGTGCCGCGCTCGCGGTAAGTGCGCCGACCTGGTCAACCGTCGCGGCGGCTGCCCGCGCTGCGTGGCCTGCGGTCTCCACTACGCCGTCCACCCTGGTGATGATGTGGCCGGTGCGTTCAAGGTGCGCCTGGGTCCGCGCCACGGCCTCGTTCACAGCGGCGAGGGTCTGCTCCGCGGCAGCCACCAACCCGATCACCCGGCCGGGCAACGCCAGCAACGTCACGGTGGCGTCGAGCACGACGACGACCGGGCGAGTCAGCGCGGCGACCGGGCGAGTCAGCGCAGTGGGGAGTCGGAACAGGGAGCTCATGGCCAAATTGCACCGCTTCCGTTCAGATACCTTCTCGATACTCTGAGTAACACTACTTGTTGCTGGACGTGCGAAGCTGACCCAGCAGGACGCCGAGGTTATAGGCGGCGCTGGTATTGCCCGCTTCGGTGGCCATGCGATACCAGGTCTGTGCCTCGTCCAGTTCACCACGTTGTTCCAGCAGCACGCCGAGGTTGTTGGCGGCGTGGGTATTGCCTGCCTCGGCGGCTTTGCGGTACCAGGTTTCCGCCTCGGCCAGCTCATCACGGTTCTTCAGCAGCAGGCCCAGGTCGTAGGCGGCGTCGGTGTCGCCTGCTTCGGCGGCCATGCGCCACCAGGTTTCCGCCTCGGCCAGCTCACCACGCTTCTCCAGCAGCAGGCCGAGGTCATTGGCGGCGTCGGTGTTGCCTGCTTCGGCGGCTTTGCGCCACCAGGTTTCTGCCTCGGCCAGCTCACCACGATCCTTCAGCAGCAGGCCGAGGTAGTTGGCGGCGTCTGTGTTGCCTGCTTCGGCGGCCGTGCGCCACCAGGTTTCTGCCTCGGCCAGCTCACCACTCTCGACCAGCAAGACGCCCAGGCCGGTGGCGGCGTGCGTGTTGCCTGCTTCGGCGGCCGTGCGCCACCACCGCTGCGCCGCAGTCAACTCGCCGCGCTGCACCAGCAGTAGACCGACGTAGCTCGCGGCGTCGGTGTCGCCTGCCTCGGCGGCCTTGTGCCACCAGGTCTCCGCTTCTTCCAGCTCACCACGTTCTTCCAGCAACGCCCCGAGACCGGCGGCCGTGGCCGGGTTGCCCGCCTCGGCAACTTTGCGCCACCAGGTTTCTGCCTCACCCAGCTTGCCGCGCTTCACCAGCAGTACGCCCAGGCCGGTGGCGGCGTCGGTGTCTCCCGCCTCGGCGGCCGTGCGCCACCAGGTCTCGGCCTCATCCAACTTGCCACGCTTCGCCAACAGCACGCCCAGCCCGGTGGCCGATTCGGAATCGCCTGCCTCGGCGGCGGCACGCCACCAGGTCTCCGCCTCATCCAGCTCACCACGCCGCACCAGCAACCGGCCGAGCCCGGCGGCGGCGGTGGTGCTGCCTGCCTCGGCGGCCGGGCGCCACCAGGTTTCCGGCTCGTCCAGCTCACCACGCTCTACCAGCAGCAGCCCCAAGCCGGTGGCGGCGTCGGAGTCACCCGCCTCGGCGGCGCGACGCCACCAGGTCTCCGCCTCGCCCAGCTCGCCGCGCTGCACCAGTAACACGCCGAGGTTGTACGCCGCGGTGGTGTCGTCTGCCTCGGCGCCCGCCCGCCATAAGGCCTCCGCCTCGTCGAACCCGCCGAACTCGACCAACTGCGCTGCTGCTTCGTCCATGTCAGACTCTTCGTCCGGGTCGGACGTTTCGTCCTTGTCGGGCGTTTCGTCCAGGTCAGGCGCCTCGTGGGGGTCGGGTTCGCTGGACCCGGCCTTCGTGCCCTCATCTACTGGCATCGCCCCGATCCTCCCGGTTGATCAACCTTCGCCGATGCGCGTCCGACTGAGCGCAAGATCACAGTTCGCTCAGCGGGATGAAACACAAACGTATCAGTGCCCCGCCCTTCGCCATCAATCATGTATTCAGGGGAAATAAGTAGGAGCCGACCATGACAACGACACCGACCGCCGACGTGGCGTACCTGGACCAGCGGAGCCGCGCCGTGCGGCCGGAGCCCCCAGGAGAGCTCGTTCGCTGGCAGCGCGCCCTGCTTACCGCCGCCGCACGGGCCGTGGTGCTGTATCCCGGTCCGGTGGGGGAGCTGATCGCCCGCGAACTCCACGATGCCCTGCAGTTCGAGTTCCTGTCGACCACCAACGGCTCGACCCGTCGACTCGTCGACTACCTGCTCGCCCAACCCCCCGAGGCGGCGAGCAATCCATCTAACGGGTCCTCAGGTCGCGGCGAGCGTCGCACCGATGCGGTGGCGTAGCACACCACAGTCGCCGCCACCGTCACCCCGATCACCAGGGCGCCGAGCGCGGTGAGCGTCGGGCCATCCGGGGCGAGCAGTGGCTGGCCGCGGAGGGCCTGCCAGGTCACGATCGCTACCAGCGCGGGCAGTGGCGGGCGCACCTGGACCCGAGACGAGCTGCATGACCGCGCCTAGATCCTTCGCGGAACCGGGCTCCGAGCTTGGCCCGCAGCTGGGTCATCGAGACTGCGTCGGCACGGGTGACCCGCTCGCCTGCCTTGACTTCGATGCCGAAGATCTCGCCACCGCGCAGCTGTAGTACCAAAATCCATGGTCACGTCGAGCAGCCAACCTCCGACTTAGCATGATCCGAGGGCTTGTAATCGGAAAATCCGAGGGTTCTAACGCCACGATCCGAGAGTTCGCTCCCTGTGTGGTCAGGCGCGGCACCGATGTAACTCTTCGTCGGGGTGAAACGACAGCTAGAGCAGGTTGGGTGACCGTCTGAGCGCTGTCTGTGACGGTTGATCGCGTCCATGCACTCTGGTGTGGTGGCAGGCGGGAGGTGCGGTGGCAAGGGTCTTTGTCAGCCATGCCGGTGAGGATCGGGAGCTGGCCAGGCGACTGCACCGGTGGTTGATCGACGAGGGCCACGAGGTGTTCCTGGCTCCGGATCTGCGTGACGGCATCACCGTTGGCGAGCAGTGGGCGCAGCGGCTGCACGATGAGCTGCTCCGGGCCGAGGCGATGGTCTGTGTGATCACCTCGGCCTACTTGGCGTCCCATTGGTGCACGGCTGAGGTCTCGATCGCCCAATCCCGGGGCAGTCGGCTGCTGCCCCTACAGGCTGAGCCGGGGGTGGCTCACCCGTTTCTGGCAAACGTCCAGTGCGTCGACTTGACGCAAGATCCGGACGCGGTCCTTCCCTTTCTGGTTGCGGCGTTAAGCCAGCTCGACACCGCCTGGCCGGCCGATCGTTCTCCGTTTCCGGGGCTGCGGCCGTTCGACGTCGACCAGTGCCAGGTGTTCTTCGGTCGCGCCGATGACGTCGGGCGGCTCGCCGAGCTGCTGCGATCCCCCGCAGAGCACGCCAAAGGCGCCGCGCTGGTGGTGGGGCCTTCCGGGTGCGGCAAGTCCTCGCTGGTTCGGGCCGGGCTGCTGCCGAGGCTGGCCGACGAGCCAGGCTGGTCAACGCTGCCGCCGATCCTGCCGGGCGCTCATCCCGTCGCCGCGTTGGCCCGGGAGCTGGCCACCGCAGCCCGGCAGTGCGGTCTGGATTGGACGGTGGAACACGTCCATCACCAGCTGGAGCACAGGGGCCTGACGGGGCTGGCCGACGAGTTGTTGCTGGCCATCCCGGGTGGTCCTCGGCGGCGCCTGCTGCTGGTGGTGGATCAGTTCGAGGAGCTGCTCACTCAGACCGACCCCGCCGAGCGGGCACAGTTCGCTGAGCTACTACGCCTGGCGCTGGCCGGTCCGGTGCATGTGGTGGCCACGATGCGCCCGGAGTTTCTCGATGAGCTGCTGCTCGACCCCGAGCTGGCCGTCCTCCCGACGCACACTTACATGCTTCGCCCACTGCGCCGCGAGGCATTACGCGATGTGATCGAAAAGCCGGCCCGGCTGGCCGGTATCGAACTGGATGACGGTCTGGTGGACCGGCTGGTCGAGGACACCGACAGCGGAGAAGCGCTGCCATTGCTCGCGTTCACTCTGGCCCAGCTCGCCGACGGCGTCACCCGCGGCGGTCGGCTGTCGGCCACCCGCTACGACCAACTCGGCGGTGTCCAGGGTGCCCTGACCAGCCAAGCCGACGCAGCGCTGGCCGATGCCATCGTGGCCAGCGGACGCAGCCGTGAACAGGTGATCGCCGGTCTGCTGCGGTTGGTCACCGTCGACGAGCAGGGCCGCCCCACCCGCTGGCGAGTCCTCCGCGATGAATTGCCCACGCCGGTGGTCACCGAGCTGGACGACTTCGTCGGACGGCGACTGCTGACCACCGACACCGACAGCGACGCTGTGGTGATCGGAGTGGCTCACGAGGCGTTCCTGTCCACCTGGCCCCCACTCGCAGCGGCGATCACGGCCAACGTGTCGGCGCTGCGAGCCCGCCGCGCCGTCGAACACGCCGCAACCGAATGGAACGAGAACGGCCGCCCACCCGCCCGACTCTGGAGTGGCGGCCAACTTGACGCCACCGTCACCGACACCGGCGCCCGAATCACCGCAGGCAGTGCATCCCCACCAGGACGACCCAACCTGGCACGCTGGCGGCGCCGCGTGCTGGCCACCGATCGCGTCGATCTCAGCGTGAAGGCGCGTGACTTCCTGCATGCCAGCATGCGCCGCGACCGCTACCGCCGCAGGCGCGCCATCACCATCCTGTCCGTGCTGCTCATCCTCGCCCTGGTCGCAGCCGGTGTCGCGATCGACCGGCAACGCGACGCGGAGCAGGGGCAGCGGGTCGCCACCGCCCGCAACCTCGTCGATGACGCCGAGGCCGCACGGGGTACCGACTTGCACGCCGCGCTGCAACTCGGCCTCGCGGCCCACCGTCTCGACCCCGGCGATGAGACCCGCTCCAGCCTGGTCAATACACTCGCCGCCGGTCCCTACGCCGGCACGCTGACCGGTCACATCGGCGCGGTGGAGTCGGCGGCGTTCGCCCCCGACGGACGCACCCTGGCCACCGGCAGCAAAGACAAAACTGTGATCCTGTGGGACTTCACCGATCCTGCCCAGCCGCAACGTCTCGGGCCCCCCTTGACCGGCCACGCCAACTGGGTGAACTCGGTGGCGTTCGCTCCCGATGGGCGCACCCTGGCCACCAGCAGCCTCGATCACACCGTAATCCTGTGGGATCTGACCGACCGGACCCAGCCCCGCCGACTCGGGTCGCCGCTCACCGACCACACCGATGCGGTGAGTTCAGTAACGTTGAGCCCCGACGGTCGCACTCTGGTTACCGGCAGTTCCGATAAGACGGTCATCCTGTGGGATCTGACTGACCGGGCACAGCCTCGCCGACTCGGGTCGCCGCTGACCGGCCACACGGGCTCGGTGAACTCGGTCGCATGGACTCCCGACGGTCGTACCCTGCTTACCGGAAGCGCCGACCGCACGGTGATGTTGTGGGATCTGACCGACCGGGTACAACCTCGCCAACTTGGGCCACCACTGACCGCCCACACCGACGAGATAGGTTCTCTAGCGTTGGCCCCCGATGGGCACACTCTGGCTGTCGCCAGCTATTCGGGTGGCGGCGCGACCCTGTGGGATGTGACCGACCCGGCCCAGCCCCGCCAACTCGGGCCAACCCTGGAGGCTCTGGACAGCCCGGTGAGCTTGGTGACGTTCGCGCCGCATAAGCGGCTGCTCGCCACCAGCAACGCGTTGGGCACCACCACACTGTGGGACCTGACTGACCCAACCCGGCCGCACGCCCAGGGTCCACCTCTGACTGGCCACAACCTGCCGATTAGGGTCTTAGCGTTCGCCCCCAACGGGCGCACCCTGGTCGTCGGCAGCACCGACGGCGCCGTGATCCTGTGGGACCTGACCGACCCAGTCCAACCGCGACGCCTCGGGCAACCCTTGACTGGGCACAGCGGCGACGCGTCATCCGTAGAGTTCGCCCCCGACGGGCGCACCCTGGTTACCGGTAGCTACGATACGACTGCGGTCTTGTGGGATGTAACCGACCCGGCCCAGCCCTACCAGCTGGGCACACCCCTGACCGGCCACACCGACGCTGTGTACTCGGTGGCGTTCGCTCCCGATGGGCGCACCCTGGCCACCAGCAGCCTTGATTCGACAGTGATCCTGTGGGATGTGACCCACCCGGCCCAGCCGCGTCAGCTCGGGCCAGCCCTGACCGCCGTCCCCAGCAGTCAAGTGGCGTCGGTGGCGTTCGCTCCTGATGGGCGCACCCTGGTCACCGGTAGAGGCGACAAGACTGCGGTCCTGTGGGATGTGACCGATCTGGCTCAGCCCCGTCAGCTGGGATTACCCCTGACTGGCCACACCGACGTTGTGTACTCGGTGACGTTCGCTCCTGATGGGCGCACCTTGGCCACCGGTAGCTCCGATGCGACCGCGATTCTGTGGGATGTGACCGATCCGGCCCAGCCCCGCCAGCTGGGGCAACCGCTGACCGGCCACAACGGCTCGGTGTTCGGGCTGACGTTCGCTCCAGGCAGGGCCACTCTAGCCACCGGCAGTGATGACGGCACGGTGATTCTGTGGGATCTGACCGAGCCCGCCCAGCCGAGGCGCCTCGACCCGCCGCTGACCGGCACCCTTGCCGTGTCGTCCGTGGCATTCGCCCCCGATGGGCTCACCCTTGCTGTCGGCAGCTTGCAAACGATACTGTGGGATCTGACCGACCCGGTCCAGCCCCGCCGCTTCGGCCCGCCCCTGACCAGCACCCTTGATGTGTCATCTGTGGCATTCGCCCTCGACGGGCGCACCCTCGCCACCAGCAGCCAAGATGGAAAAATAATCTTGTGGGACCTCGCTGACCTCTACCAGGTCCGCGACCACGCGGTGGAGCGCGCGTGCTCTATCACTCATGGCGGGCTCACTCGTGATGAATGGGCGCGCAACATCCCGGATCTGCCCTATCAGGACAGCTGCCCCACCTGATAGTGACGGACGGGCTCCGGCTGCCCGCTGACGCATGAGGCATGTCGCCGTACGCGGTAACCCTTCGTTGCGCTGACACGATGGGGGAGCAGGATCAGTGATTATCCGGGCGCTAGGTGTGACGGCTGGTCGCCGAGTCGGCGGCGTCTGCGCACCCGTTGCGTGGGTGGTGGGGAGGTGCGGTGGCCAGGGTATTCGTCAGTCATGCCAGCGAGGACCTGGGGCTGGCCCGTGAGGTGCACCGGTGGCTGATCGACGCGGGCCATGAGGTGTTCCTGGCCCAGGACCTCCGCGACGGCATCGCGGTTGGCGAGCAGTGGGAGCAGCGGTTACACGACGAGCTGCGCGGAGCCGACGCGGTGGTCTGCGTACTCACCTCGGCCTTCCTGGCGTCGCGGTGGTGCACGGCCGAGATCGCGATCGCCCGGTCCCGGGGCAGCAGGTTGCTACCCGTCCAGGCTGAACCTGGGGTGGTCGACCCCATGCTGGCATCCGTCCAGCACGCCGACTTGACCGGGGATCCGGACGCGGTCCGTCCCTTTCTCATCGAAGCGCTACGCCTGGTCGACACCGCCTGGCCGGAGGATCGTTCCCCGTTCCCGGGGCTGCGGCCGTTCGAGGTAGACCAGCATCGGGTGTTCTTCGGGCGCACCGAGGAGACCAAAGAGCTCGCCGAGCTGTTGCGCTCCCCAACCGAGCACGCCAAGGGCGCGGCGTTGCTCGTAGTGGGGCCGTCGGGGTGCGGCAAGTCCTCGCTGGTCCGCGCGGGGCTGAGGCCGGTGATGGTCGGCGAACCGGGTTGGTGGACGCTGCCAGCGATCGTGCCGGGCGCTAATCCGGTGGGGGCGCTGGTCCGCGACCTGGCCGCCGCCGCACGGCAGCTCGGCCTGGACTGGCCGGTGACGCAGGTACGTCAGCAGCTCGACACCGGCCGCTTGGGCGAGCTGGCTGACGAGCTGCTACTAGCCACCCCGGGCGGTCTGCGGCGGCGCCTGTTGGTCGTGGTGGACCAGTTCGAGGAGCTGCTCACCCAGACCGCACCCACCGAGCGGGCCTGGTTCGCCGAGCTGCTGCGCCCAGCTTTGGCTGGTCCGGTGCAGCTGGTGGCTACGCTGCGCCCGGAGTTTCTCGACCAACTGCTGGCCGATCCCGCCCTTGCCACGCTGCCGACGCAGGTCTACCCGCTTCGGCCACTGCGTCGTGACACGCTGCGCATGGTGATCGAGAAGCCGACCCAGCTGGCCGGGATCGACGTGGACGACGGCCTGGTGGACCGGCTGGTCGAGGACACCGACAGCGGAGAAGCCCTGCCGCTGCTGGCGTTCACCCTGGCCCAGCTCGCCGAAGGGGTGGGCCGTGGCGGGCAGCTGTCGGCCGCACGGTACGAGCAGCTCGGCGGGGTGGCGGGTGCGCTGATCCGCCAGGCCGACGCAGCGCTGGCCGACGCGCTCACCGCAGGTGGCCGGAGCCGGGAACAGGTGATCGCCGGGCTGCTGCGGCTGGTCACCGTCGATGAGCAGGGCCGCCCTATCCGTTGGCGGGTCCCGCTCGCCGAACTACCCGAGCCAGTGATCACCGAACTCCGCACCTTTGTGACGCGGCGGCTGCTGACTAGCGACACTGACAACGGCACCGTTGTGATCGGCGTCGCCCACGAGGCGTTTCTGTCCGCCTGGCCACCGCTGGCGCAGGCGATCGCCGCCAATCCGTCAGCGCTGCGTGCCCGCCGCGCGGTCGAGCACGCCGCCACAGAATGGCATGACAACGGGCGTCCGCTCGCCCGTCTGTGGGGCAGCGGTCAACTCGCTGCCGCCGTGGCTGACGTCGGCGCCCGGATCCGCGCGGGCAACGCATCGACACCAGGACGACGAGACCCGGCACGCTGGCTGCCCCGGCGACACCGCGTACTGACTACCGATCGGGTCGACCTCAGTCCTCAAGCTTGCGACTTTCTGCACGCCAGCATCCGCCGCGACCGTCACCGCCGCAGGCGCACCACCACCGTCCTGTCGGTGTTGCTCATCCTTGCCCTGGCCGCAGCGGGTGTCGCGGTCGTCGCGCAGGGCAACTCGGAGCAGCGGCTGCGGATCACTACCGCTCGCGAACTCGTCGTCCAGGCTGACGAAGCCCGGAACACCGACCCACGCACCGCACTGCAGCTCGGCCTCGCGGCCCAGCGCATCCACCCCGACGATGCGACCTACTCCAGCCTGGTGAGCATCCTCACCACCACCGGTTACGCCGGTACCCTCACCGGCCACCGCGACTTGGTCCGCTCCGTGGCGTTCTCCCCGGACGGGCGCACCCTGGCCACCGGCAGCCTCGACCACACCGTGATCTTGTGGGACCTCACCGACCCGACCCGGCCCCACCGTCTCGGCCAGCCCTTGACCGGCCACACCGGCACGGTCGGGTCCGTGGCGTTCTCGCCCGACGGACGCACCCTGGCCTCTACCAGCGGTGACCGGACCACAATCCTGTGGGACCTCACCGACCCATCCCGGCCGCATCCCATCGGCCAGCCTCTGACCGGCCACTCCGACAAGGTCGGGTCAGTGGCGTTCTCTCCTGACGGGCGCACCGTGGCCACCGGCAGCTTCGACCGCACCGCGATCCTCTGGGATCTCACCGACCTGGGCCAACCCCGCCTCCTCGGACCGCCCCTTATCGGCCACACCGCCACGGTGACTTCGGTGGCGTTCGCGCCTGACGGGCGCACCGTGGCCACCGGCAGCGACGACGGGACCGCGATCCTGTGGGACCTCACCAATTCGGCCCAACCCCGCCGCCTCGGCGAACCCCTCACCGGCCACACCAACGACGTGGACTCAATAACGTTCTCCCCAGATGGACACACCCTGGCCACTGCCAGTTCTGATCAGACCGTGATCCTGTGGGACCTCACCGACCCAACCCAACCCCGCCCCCTCGGCCAACCTCTCACCGGTCACAGCCAAGCGGTGTACTCCGTGGCATTCTCCCCGAACGGGCGCATTCTGGCCACAAGCAGCTTCGACGGAACCGTGATCCTGTGGGACCTCACCGACCCCACTCAACCCCGCCCCCTCGGCCAACCTCTCACCGGCTCCGGTCAAGGGTTGCTCGCCGTGGCGTTCTCCCCGAACGGGCGCGTTCTGGCCGCTGGCACTGGTGAGGGGACTGCGGTCCTGTGGGACCTCACCGACCCGACCCAGCCCCGCCGCCTCGGCGAACCGCTCACCGGACAAAGTAATGTGGTGACATCGGTGGCGTTCTCCCCGAATGGGCGCGTGCTGGCTACCGGCAGCATCGACGGGACCGTAATCCTGAGAGATGTCACCGGCCCGGCCCGGCCCGGCATTCTCGGCCAACCCCTGATCGGCCGCGGTATCGTGAACTCCGTGGCGTTCTCCCCCGACGGCACCACCCTGGCAGCCGGCAGTGGCGACGACACCGGTCTGCTGTGGGATCTCACCGATCCGGCCCGGCCCCACCCCCTCGGCCGACCTCTGATCGATCACAGCAATCTGGTGCGGTCGGTGGCGTTCTCTCCCGACGGGACCATCCTGGCTACCGGCAGCTTCGACCGCACGGTGATCCTGTGGGACCTCACCGACACCGCCCAGCCCCGGCCACTTGGCCAACCCCTCAAGGATCACGCTGTCGGGGTGACGTCGGTGGCGTTCTCCCCGAATGGGCGTGTCCTGGCCACCGCCAGTGGCGACCGCACCGTGATCCTGTGGGACCTCACCCACCTCCATGATCTTCGAAGCTCTCTTCGAGCCCAGGCGGTACAGCGCGCCTGCTCCATCACCGGAGGTGGATTCGATCGTGCTGAATGGGAGCGCCGGATCCCGGATCTGCCCTATCAGGACAACTGCCCCGCTTGACGACAGCCGCGGTCAGATGGCGATCACAGTGGTGCTGCTACGTTGAGTTTCTCTATGTAACACTTTGCGGTGAATCGGTACACCCGGTGTGGTGGTCAGCGGGGAGGTGCGGTGGCCAGGGTTTTCATCAGCTACGCGAGCGAGGACCTGGCCAGTGCCCGTGAGGTGCATCGATGGCTGAATGACGCCGGTCATGAGGTGTTCCTGGGTCAGGATTCGCGCGACGGGATCGTGGTCGGGGAGCAGTGGCGGCAGCGGTTGCTCGAGCGGTTGCGGTGGGCTGATGCGGTGGTGTGTGTGGTGACCTCCGCGTCGGTGGTGTCGAGCTGGTGTACCGCTGAGATCGTGATGGCTCAGGCGCGGGGGAGCCGGTTGTTGCCGTTGCGTGCTGAACCGGATGCTGATCATCCGTTGCTGGCCGATGTGCCGCACATCGATCTGGCCCGGGATCCGGCTGTGGCCTGTATTGCGTTGGTCTCGGCGTTGCGCCGGGTCGACGCGGCTGGGGGCGCGGGCTGGCCGGATGATCGTTCGCCGTTTCCGGGGTTGCGCCCGTTCGAGAGCGACCAGCATCGGGTGTTCTTCGGCCGCGCCGATGAGATCAAGGCGCTCACCGAGCTGGTGCGCTCTGCTGTTGAGGGGACCGCGCTTGTGGTGGTGGGCCCGTCGGGGTGTGGGAAGTCATCGCTGGTCCGGGCTGGGCTACTGCCGGTGATGGCTGCCGAGCCGGGGTGGCGGACGTTGCCACCGATCCTGCCCGGCGCCGATCCGGTCGGAGCGCTGGCCCGGGAACTGGCTGCGGCGGCCCGGCGGATTGGCCTGGACTGGACGGTGGAGCAGGTTGAGCGGCGGCTCGACGGGGGTGGGCTCACCGCGCTGGCTGATGAGTTGCTGCTGGCTGATCCAGATGGTCCGCAGCGGCGGCTGCTGGTCGTGGTGGACCAGTTCGAGGAGCTGCTCACCCAGAGCCCACCCAGTCAGCGGGCCCGGTTCGCCGAACTGCTGTGCCCGGCATCAACCGGCCCGAAGTGCCCGACGCGGGTGGTAGCCACGCTGCGCCCGGAGTTCGTCGACCAAGTACTGGCCGACCCCGAACTGGCTGTGCTGCCGACGCGTTTCTACCCGCTTCGGCCGCTGGGCCGCGAGGCGTTGCGTCTGGTGATCGAGGGCCCGGCCCGGCTGGTGGGCATCAAGGTGTCGGCTGACCTGGTGGCCCGGCTAGTCGAGGACACCGACAGCGGGGAGGCGTTGCCGCTGCTGGCGTTCACCCTGGCTCAGCTCGCCGAGGGCGTCCACCGCGGTGGGCGGCTGTCGATCGCGCGGTACGAGCAGCTCGGCGGGGTATCGGGGGCGCTGGCTCGGCAGGCCGACATTGCGCTGGTCGAGGCGGTGGGCGCCGGGGGTCGGGACCGCGAGGAGGTGATCGCGGGGTTGCTGCGGCTGGTCACCGTGGACGAGCAGGGCGCCCCCACGCGCTGGCGGGTTCGCCGTGACGAGCTGCCCGCCCCGGTGGTCACCGAATGGGACGCCTTCGTGGGGCGGCGGTTGCTGAGTACTGACACCGACAACGGTGCCGTGGTGATCGGTGTCGCCCACGAGGCGTTCCTGTCCGCCTGGCCCCCGCTAGCTCAGGCGATTACCGCGAACGTGACGGCCCTGCGAGCCCGCCGTGCGGTCGAGCACGCAGCCACTGAATGGGACGGCAATGGGCGTCTGCCCACCCTCTTATGGAGTGGTGGTGAGCTCGCCGCCGCGGTCACCGATACCGGCGCCCGGATCTGTGCGGGCAGCCCGTCCCCACCAGTACGACGAGGCCCGGCGCGCTGGCTGCCCCGACGGCACCAGGTGCTGGTGACCAATCGGGTCGAGCTCAGTACCCAGGCTCGTGACTTTCTGCACGCCGGCATCCGCCGCGACCGCTCCCGCCGCCGACGCGCCACCACCGTCCTGTCGGTAGCGATCATCGTCGCCCTCGTCGCAGTGGGCTTCGCGTTCGATGAGCGGCGCAACGCGGAGCGGGGGGAGCGGATCGCCACCGCCGACCGGCTCGTCGGCGATGCCGAGGCGACGCGGAGCACCGACTTGCGTGCTGCGCTGCTCCTCGGGCTCGCAGCCCACCGTCTGCACCCCACCGCTGGGACCCACTCCAGTCTGGTCAACACGCTTGCCGCCGGCCCTTACCTGGGTACTCTGACCGGCCACACCAGCTCGGTGAACTCAGTGGCGTTCGCCCCCGACGGGCACACGCTGGCCACCGGCAGTGAAGACAGCACCGTGATCCTGTGGGATCTGAACGACCCGGTTGCGTCTCGCCGTCTCGGGCAACCCCTGACCGGCCACAGCAAGCCGGTGAACTCGGTGGCGTTCACTCCCGATGGGCGCACCCTGGCCATCGGCAGCGAAGACAGCACCGTGATCTTGTGGGACGTGACCGACCGGACCCAGCCCCGCCGGCTCGGGTCGCCCCTGACCGGGCACACCGGTGCGGTAACCGCCATGGCCCTGGCCCCCGATGGCCGCACCCTGATCACCGGCAGTGCCGACCGCACAGTCATCCGGTGGGATCTCACCGACCTGGCCCAGCCTCGCCAGCTCGGGTCACCCCTGACCGGGCACGCCGGTGCGGTGAGCTCCGTCACCTTGGCCTCCGATGGACACACTCTCGCTACCGGCGACGGGGATGGCGCCGTGATCCTGTGGGATGTGACCGACCGGGCTCAGCCCCGCCAGCTCGGGCCACTCCTGAACAACGTCGCCGACCGGATAGTGGCCGTGACGTTCGCACCAGGTGGGCGCGTGCTTGCCACCAGCACCGTGGGGGACACCGTGCTGTGGGACCTGACCGACCCGGCCCAGCCACACCCGCTGGGTCCAGCGTTGCCACTCGCGCAACCCCTGGTCAGCCAGGCCAGCCTGGTGTTGTCGGTGGCGTTCGCTCCCGACGGGCGCACCCTGGCCACCAGCACCCATACTGGCGCCACCGTGTTGTGGGACGTGACCAATCCGGCGCAGCCCCGCCCACTCGGGCCACCCCTGACCGGCCACACCAGCGAGGTGAACGCCGTGGCGTTCGCCCCCGACGGGCGCACTCTCACCACGGGCAGCGCCGACGGCACGGTGATCTTGTGGGACTTGGCCGACCCGGTCCAGCCGCAACTCCTCGGGCCACCCCTGGTGGGCCACGATGACTGGGTGTGGTCCGTGGCGTTCGCCCCCGATGGGCGCACCCTGGCCACCGGTAGCATCGACCGGACCGTGATCCTGTGGGACGTGACCGGCCCGGCCCGGCCCCGTCGCCTCGACCCACCCCTGACCGGCCACAGCAACTCGGTGGTAGAGGTGGCGTTCAACCCCGACGGGCGCACGCTGGCCACCGGCAGTGAAGACGGGACCGTGATCTTGTGGGATGTGACCGATCCGGCCCAGCCCCGCCGACTCGAGCCACCGCTGACCGATCACACCGGCAGGGTGAACACGGTGGCGTTCACTCATGACGGCCGCTCGCTGGCCACCGGGGGCTCCGACCGAACCGTGATCCTGTGGGACGTGACCGACCCGGCCCAGCCCCACCCACTCGGGCCGCCGCTGACCGGCCATACCGGCAGTGTGGTGTCAGTGGTGTTCTCTCCAGACGGTCGCTCCGTGGTCACCGGCAGCGTCGATGCCACTGCGATCCGGTGGGACGTCTCCGACCCGACCCGACCCCGCCAGCTCAGGCCGCCGCTGACCGGGCATACCGGCCGGGTCAACTCCGTGGCGTTTTCCTCCGACGGTCGCACCGTGGCCACCAGCAGCGACGACAACACCGTGATCCTGTGGGACGTGACCGACCCGGCCCAGCACCGCCGCTTCGGCCCACCCCTGCCCAGCAATACCACCGGTGTGACGTCCGTGGCGTTCTCCCCCGACGGGCGCACCCTGGCCGCTGGTAGTAGTAAAGGCACGGTGATCTTGTGGGACGTGACCGACCCGGCCCACCCCCGCCGCCTCCCGTGGTCTTTGGCCAGCCAGACTCTCGCTGTCTTGTCGGTGGCGTTCTCCCCCGACGGGCGCACCCTGGCCACCGGAAATTTTGACAGCACCGCGACCCTGTGGGACATCACCAGCTTCAACCAGCTGCTGGACCACGCGGTGGAGCGCGCCTGCGCCATCACTCGTGGCGGACTCGACCGGGCCGAGTGGGATCGCTACCTCCCCAGACTGCCTTACCAGGACAGCTGCCCCGGCTGATACCAATCGCACTGGTTGATACCGATCGCGCTGGGTGCCGCATGTGCCGACGGTAAGTTAAGTTCCCTCACATCACACTTTGTGGTTAAACGGGTACACCCGGTGGGGTGGTCAACAGGAGGCGCAGTGGCCAGGGTCTTCCTCAGCTATGCCCGTGATGACCGTGCCCTGACCCATGATGTGCACCGCTGGCTGGACCAGGCCGGTCACGAGGTGTTCTTCGATCAGGATCCACAGGACGGGATCGCGGTCGGGGAGGTGTGGCGGCAGCGGTTGCATGAGCGGTTGCGGTGGGCTGATGCGGTGGTGTGTGTGGTGACCTCCGCGTCGGTGGCGTCGAGTTGGTGTACCGCAGAGATCGCGATGGCTCAGGCGCGAGGGAGCCGGCTGTTGCCGTTGCGCGCCGAGCCTGATGCCGATCATCCGCTGTTGACCGACGTCCATCACATCGATCTGGCCCAGGATTCGGCTGCAGCCCATGCTGCCTTGATCGCGGCATTGCATCGGGTCGACGCGGCCGGGGGCGGGGGCTGGCCGGATGACCGTTCGCCATTCCCGGGACTGCGTCCGTTCGAGAGCGACCAACATCGGGTGTTCTTCGGCCGCGCCGATGAGATCAAGGCGCTCACCGACCTGGTGCGCTCCAGCGCCGAAGGAACCGCACTCCTGGTGATGGGTCCGTCCGGGTGCGGGAAATCATCGCTGGTCCGGGCCGGGCTCCTGCCGGTGATGGCCGACGAGCGGGGGTGGCGGACCCTGCCGACGATCCTGCCCGGGGCCGATCCGGTCACCGCCCTGGCCCGGGAACTGGTTGCGGCGGCCCGGCGGATCGGCCTGGGCTGGACCGTGGAGCAGGTTGAGGGGCGGCTCGACGGGGGTGGGCTCACCCCGCTGGCCGACGAGCTGCTGCTGGCTGATCTGGATGGTCCGCAGCGGCGGTTGCTGGTCGTGGTGGACCAGTTCGAGGAGCTGCTCACCCAGACCCCGCCCGCTCAGCGGGCCCGGTTCGCCGAGCTGCTGCGCCCGGGACTGACCGGCCCGGTGCGGGTGGTGGGCACGCTACGCCCGGAGTTCCTGGACCAGCTGCTCGCTGACCCCGCGCTGGTCGCCCTACCCACCGACATCTTTGCGCTTCGGCCGCTGCACCGCGAGGCGTTGCGTCTGGTGATCGAGGGCCCGGCCCGGCTGGCGGGCATCGAGGTGGCGGCTGACCTGGTGGCCCGGCTGGTCAAGGACACCGACAGCGGGGAGGCGTTGCCGCTGCTGGCGTTCACCCTGGCTCAGCTCGCCGAGGGTGTCAGCCGCGGTGGGCAGCTGTCGATCGCGCGGTATGAGCAGCTCGGCGGAGTCCAGGGGGCGCTGATCCGGCAGGCTGACACGGCACTGGCCGAGGCACTCACCGCCGGGGGCCGCAGCAGTGCGGAGGTCATCGCCGGGCTGCTGCAGCTGGTTACCGTCGATGAGCAGGGCGGCCCTACTCGTTGGCGGGTTCGCCGTGACGCGCTGCCCGCCCCGGTGGTCACCGAATTGGACGCGTTTGTGGCCCGGCGGCTGCTGAGTACCGACACCGACAACGGCGCCGTGGTGATCGGCGTCGCCCACGAGGCGTTCCTGTCCGCCTGGCCCCCACTGGCCGAGGCGATCACCGCGAACGTGACGGCGTTGCGAGCCCGACGTGCGGTCGAGCACGCTGCTACCGAATGGCACGCTCATGGGCGTCCGCGTACCCGCTTATGGGCGGGTGATCAGCTCGCCGCCGCGGTCGCCGAAACCGGCTCCCGGGTCGAGCTCAGCACCCAGGCTCATGACTTTCTGCACACCGGCATCCGCTACGACCGACGCAGACGCAGACGCACCCGCACGTTCCTGTCAGTGCTGCTTATCCTCGCCCTGACCGCCGCCGGGGTCGCATTCGTCTGGCAACGCACCGCGCAGGAGCAGCAGCGGATCGCCACCGCCAGTCAGCTCGTCGGCCAAGCCCAGGCCACCCGGAGCGCCGACCTGCGGGCCGCGCTGCTCCTCGGGCTCGCCGCTCACCGCCTGCACCGCACCGGCGAGACCCACGCCAGTCTGGTCAACACCCTCGCCACCGGCCCCTACCTGGGGACTCTGACCGGCCACCGAGGCTCCGTGGAATCCATGGCGTTGACCCCCGACGGACACACGTTGGCCACCGCCAGCCGCGATACCACGGTGATCCTGTGGGATCTCACCTACCCGAGTCGGCCGCAACCCCTCGGGTCGCCCCTGGACGGCCATAGCAAGAAGGTGAACTCGGTGGCGTTCGCCCCAGACGGGCGCACTCTGGCCACTGGCAGCGATGACAACACCGTGATCCTGTGGGATCTCATCGACCCGGTTCAGCCCCGCCAGCTCGGGCCACCCCTGACCGGCCACAGCAGCCCGGTGAACGCCGTGGCGTTCGCCCCCGACGGGCGCACCCTGGCCACCGGCAGCGATGACAACACTGTGATCCTGTGGGATCTCACCGACCGGGCTCAGCTCCGCCAGCTCGGGCCACCCCTGACCGGCCACACCGGCCCGGTGACCGCCATGGTGCTGACGCCCGATGGCCGCACCCTGATCACCGGTAGCGCCGACCAGACGGTCATCCGGTGGGAGCTGGCGGACCAGGCTCAGCCCCGCCAGCTCGGGTCACCTCTGGCCCTTCCCCGGGCGCCTTTACCCTTCTCACCCTCCGTCACATTGAGGTTCGACGTTGTCCTGGCGTTGGCCCCCGATGGACACACCCTCGCTACCAGCGACGGCGGGTTCGGCAATGCGCTCTTGTGGGACTTGACCGATCCCACCCAGCCTCGCCAGCTCGGGTCACCTCTGAGCAACGGCGTCGGCCTTATAGACGTCGTGGCCTTCGCACCAGGTGGGCGGATGCTCGCCACCAGCGGCCCAACGGGCTCCATGCTGTGGGATCTGACCGACCCAACCCAGCCCCACCCACTCGGCCCACCCCTGACCGGCCACAGCAGCTCGGCGAACTCCGTGGCGTTCACCCCCGACAGGCGCACCCTGGTCGTCGGCAGCGACGACGGCACCGCGATCCTGTGGGACCTGACCAACACGGTCCAGCCGCAACGCCCCGGCCCATCGCTGACCGGCCACACTGGCGGTGTGTATTCGGTGGTGTTCGCCCCCGACGGACGCACCCTGGCCAGCGGCAGCGACGACAACACCGTGATCCTGTGGGACGTCACCAACCCGGCCCAACCCCCACCACTCGGGTCACCCCTGACCGGCAGCAGTCCGTTGGCCTCGGTGGCGTTCGCCCCGGACGGGCGGACCTTGGCGACCGGCAGCGCTGACGGCACCATCATCTTGTGGAACCTGACCGACCCGGCTCAGCCCTCCCCACTCGGGCCATCGCTGACCGGCAGCAGTCCGTTGGTCTCGGTGGCGTTCGCCCCGGACGGGCGGACCTTGGCGACCGGCAGCGTTGACGGCACCATCATCTTGTGGGACCTGACCGACCCGGCCCAGCCTCGCCCGCTCATACCGCCCCTGACCGGCCACGCCGGCCTCGTGAAATCCATGGCATTCGCCCCGGACGGGCGCACTCTGGCCACCGGCAGCATCGACAGCACCGTCATCCTCTGGGATGTGATCGACCGGACCCAGCCCCGCCGCCTCGGCGTGCCCTTGACCGGTCACTCCGACGGCGTGGCATCAGTGGCGTTTGCTCCCCCCGGGCGCACGCTGGCCATCGGCAGTTTCGACGGCACTGCGACTGTGTGGGACGTAACCGACCGTCCCCAGCCGCGTCGCCTCGGCCCACCCCTGATCAGCAACACCGGCGCGGTATGGTCGGTGGCGTTCTCCCCGGACGGGCGCACTCTGGCCACCGGCAGCGGTGACACGACCCTGTGGGACGTGACTGCCCCAGACCCGCCCCGCCGCCTCGGCCTACTCCTGCCCACTAACCAGCTCAGCATCGACGGTATCGCGCTGTCGGTGGCGTTTTCCCCCGACGGGCGCACCCTGGCCGTCGGCACCGGCAACGGCACCGTCAACCTGTGGGACCTCGCTGGCCTCTACCAGGTCCGAGACCACGCGGTACAGCGCGCCTGCTCGATCACTCATGGCGGCTTTGATCGCGCTGAATGGGACCGCCGGATCCCGGACCTGCCCTACCAGGACAGCTGCCCGCCCGACGGTGGCTGACGTCAGGCTGCCACCGATGTAACTCAGCTATGCCAGGGAAGATCACGCGCTCGCCGGGTGGCTGCATCGGTGGCTGATCGACGAGGGTCACGAGGTGTTCCTGCTGGCTTCCCCGCCTGCCGGTACGTAAGTCCGACGACACCGGGGCAACTACCGTGTTCGCCATGGCAGTCCAGCGGTTCTCGGTGATCGTCGAATGGGATGCCGAGGATGACATGTGGGTCACCCACGTGCCGGCGCTTCATTATCTTTCGACCTACGGCCAGACCCGGCAAGCTGCTCTGGACCACACTCGGGAGGCCATCCTCGGTTACCTGGAAGCTGCGGGCAAAGCGGGCATCCCAGTCCCTCGGACCGGCGGCCCCGAGCCGAGCATCGTCGAGGTCGAGGTGTCCCTACCCTGAGCCGCCTACCCAGGATCAGTGGACAGTGCATGGTCCACGCCTTGGAGAACGCTGGATTCGAACCCACTCACGTCCGGGGTAGCCATCACTATCTGCGGCTACCGGACGCTGCTGGTCTGCTGGTCGTCCCGGTCCACGAGAATCATGATCTGCCCACCGGGACGCTGCGTGCCATCCTGCGCGAGGCTGGTCTCACCCCTGATGAACTGACCAAACTCCGGTAGGTCCACGATGACCGCCATGGCTAATGCCACCTTCCTTGACCCGCACCCTGCCGAGTCGACCGAGGCCGAGCCAATCGACCTGCTCGCCGTCGCGGATGGCGCGATCCTCACCCATGTATTGACCGAGGACGAACGCAGTCGCGGGGTACTCGCCGTGGACGGGGACCTTGAGCTGTGGGCGCGGCTGGCTGAGGCGCAGGAGGGTGTGCCGCTGTGCAGTGGCGGCGTGCTGCGAACCCAGCGGGTGCAGACGTTGGGCGACGTGCCGGGTGGTGCCTCGGTTGGCCTGGTCGGCCCCGACGGGTGGCTGGCGGCGTACGAACCCGGTGCGCTGCTCGGCCTGCGGCTGGCTGGGGGGACGCTGTACGTCGTCGCCTTCGAGGAGCCGCCCGATCCGGACGGGCGGCAGGGCGAGCGCATCCAGACGGTGCTGGAGGCATGCCACGCGGCGGTGCTCACCGCCCTCGACAGCTTCCACGACCGGTCGGTCGCCGACCCGGCTGCCGACCCCCGCCCGTCACTGGTCGAGGTGCTGGCCGAATTGCTGGCCGACCACCCGGGCGCGCTGCGCGCTGCGCTACCTCCGTTCGGGCAGCTCCTCGCCCTCGGGGGCATGGAGGCCGCTGACGGCAGCATCGGACTGGCGAGCCAGCCGTGGGATGGCGATACCGACGGCTTGGCGCCGGTGGAGATCGAGGCCCTTACGCAGGCCCGGACGTACCTGCGCCAACAGATCCAGCTGTACCACCTGGAACCCGAGCCGCCGGTGGACGGCATTCCGGTGTTCCTCCGCGTGCTGAGCGCGCCTGTCGTGCTCGAGCGCATCGCCGACGAGATCGAGGCGTACCCCCCACCCGACCGGCTGCTGGAGGCCCTGCGCACCGGAGCGCAGACCCGCGAGCAGCGGGCCGTGGCGGCGCTGCTGTCGGCTCGGGCCGCCGAGGGCCACCGCGACACCGGCACCGCGCAGACACAGCTCCTGGCCGCCCTCGCCGAGCGGGACGACCTGGTCCCCGCGCTGCGCGACGCGGCCAGCTACGCCGCCGACCGGGGCGACGCCGCAGCCGCCGACGCCTTCCTGCGCCGCGCCGGGACCCTGCCCGAGCACCCGGTGCGCCGCGCGTTGCACAAGCTGCTCACCCCCGCGCCCAGCCGCACACCGCGCAATCGCCCGTGCCCCTGCGGCTCGGGTCGTAAGCACAAGGCGTGCTGCCTGCCCCAGGTGCGCCACCCGCTGCCGCAGCGGGCACCGCTGGTCTACACCAGGATCGCCGAGTACGCCCAGCGCGGGGCGAACTCCACCTGCTATCGGGCCTACCTGGCGCGCTGCAACGGCGTAGTGCCGCTGCTTGCGCTCGACCTGGCGATCTTCGAAGGGGGCCTGCTCGGACGCTACCTGGACGCTCGCGGGCACCTGCTGCCCGACGACGAGCGCGAGCTTGTCGAGGCGTGGCGCACGACGCCACTGGCCGCCTACGAGGTCATCACAGTGCGTCGCGAGCTTGGGGTGACGCTGCGCCGACTGCCAGACGGGCAGACCGTGCGGCTTCGGGACCGCTCCTTCGCCACCGGCATACAGCACCTCGACCTGCTCCTGGCCCGCGTTCTCACGGACAGCGCGGCCCCACGGCTGATCGCCCCCCCGCACCGGGTCTTCCCGACGCATCGTGAGGCGCTGCTGGAGTTGCTCGACGGCGGTTACGAGCCCGAGCAGCTGGCCGCGTTCTTCAGCGTGCAACCACGTAACCGCGAGGGTGCCGACGACGTCGAGATCACCGCCGGGTAGCCACCGGTGTGGTGGCATGGTGCCAGCTCCGCCAGCAGGCCCACAACAGCGAGCAGCTCGAGGTTGCCGATCATCCGCAACAGCGACCGGCTGAGCCGCCACCGCGACGTCTGATCGTCCGTCGGTGTGCCTGGCTCAGCGGGCGCGCGCAGGTTCCTCGTGCCGGAGAGCAGGAACACCAGGGCGGTGAGAACGAACAGAAGGCCGGCTGCGGTGCCCACGTCGACTCCTTGATGGACATCATCAATGATTGACTACCTCAAGCTTATCACAACGCATGAGGTTGTCAATCTTCGAAGATGGCAAGCGACGCGTTAGACGGCGATGATCTTCTCGATCTCGGCGGCTCACACCCCTGGTCAGCATCCCCGACGGCAGGCATACTCGAACGCATGTTCGAAACGCGCTACGCCAGTACCCTCCCACAACATCAACGTGGGGTGCCATACCATCGCGCGGTGCCTGTCTCAGCTCACGACATCGCGGCCGAGCTCCGGACCCGCTGCCCGGGGCTGCTGACGAAGAAGCTGCACAAGCTGCTGTACTACTGCCAGGCCCACCACTTGGCCGTCTTCGGCGAGCCCCTGTTCACTGAGGCGATCGAGGCCTGGGACATGGGGCCAGTGGTGGCTGATCTATGGGCACACGAGAAGTACGACGCGCCACCGCTGCCACCCCAGCCGCTCGGCGAGCGTGAGCTGAACACGGTCGGCTACACGCTGAGCCGGTACGGGGCGCTGACCGGGAAAGACCTGGAGGTACTCAGCCACGGCGAGGACCCGTGGCTGACCGCTAACCAGGGACGGACCCCGGGAGGCCGCGCCGTCATCAAGCGCGAATGGATCACTGCATATTTCCGTGGCAACGCCAGTACTGAAGGTGAGGAACTAGGCGTGCAGGGCGAAGCGGTGCTGTCGCGGTGGGTCCGGGAGAGCGTCAGGCCATCGGTTGCGCCGGGTCGGCCACTCAGCCGCGAGGAACTCGTCGTTGAGCTCGACCGGATCGAGTCGGGGCTCGGTGACAGGTGACCCACC
>JBQTGW010000088.1:0-18721 GCA_052390495.1 Pseudonocardiales bacterium | reverse complement strand
TCAGTTGCTGGCGTGCAGCGCGGCGTTGAGTTCGATGCCCGGCTTGCCCTTGCGGGGTACGGCGTGCACCGTGCCGGTCACCGAATCTCGGCGGAACAGCACGCCATCAGCGCCGGACAGCTCGCGGGCCTTGAGCACCGTGCCGTCGGGCAGCGTCACCTTGGTGCCCGCGGTGACGTAGAGGCCCGCTTCCACCACACAGTCATCACCCAGCGAGATCCCGATCCCGGCGTTGGCGCCGACCAGGCAGCGCCTGCCGACGGAGATCTGCTCCTTGCCGCCGCCCGACAGCGTCCCCATGATCGACGCGCCGCCACCAAGGTCGGAGTCGGCGCCGAGGACGACCCCGGCCGAGATCCGGCCCTCGACCATCGAGGTGCCCAGCGTGCCCGCGTTGAAGTTGACGAAACCCTCGTGCATCACCGTGGTGCCGCTGGCCAGATGGGCGCCAAGGCGCACCCGGTCCGCGTCGCCGATCCGCACCCCGGAGGGCACCACGTAGTCGACCATGCGGGGGAATTTGTCGACCCCGTAGACGGTGACCGGGCCGAGCTGGCGGATCCGCAGCCGGGTGGCCTCGAAATCCTCCACCGGGCATGGCCCGAAGCTGGTCCACACCACGGTGGACAGCAACCCGAAGACCCCGTCGAGGTTGATGCTGCGTGGGGTCACCATGCGGTGCGAGAGCAGATGCAGCCGCAGGTAGACGTCATGCGCGTCGACCGGGGGGGCCGCCAGGTCCGCCAGCACCGTGCGCACCGCCACCAGCTCGACGCCGCGCGCGGGATCCGGGCCGAGCAGCGCCGCGAACTCCGCACCCACCTCGTCCTCGCTCAGCCGGACGGTGCCGGGCTCGGCGTCCGGCGGTATTCCGGCAGCCGGGTTCGGGAACCAGGTGTCCAGCACGGTTCCGGCATAGGTCACGGTGGCCAGCCCGATTCCGTGCGCGGACGTGATCGGGGAGCTCTGCGTGTCCGTCACGATGTGCCAGGTTAGCGGTCCTGTGGCGATACCGTCGTACCCGTGGATCTGGATTTGACCGCTGACCCGGTGGAACTGACCGCGGCGCTGGTGGACGTGCCCAGCTTGTCAGGACAGGAGACGGCGCTGGCCGAGGCGGTAGCAGCCGCGCTGGCCCAGCAGGCACCGCGGCTGCAACTGCTGCGCAGTGGCAACACCATACTGGCCCGCACCGACCTAGGGCGAGCGCAGCGGGTGCTGCTCGCGGGGCACCTGGACACCGTGCCGATCGCTGACAACCTGCCCAGCCGTCGCGTGGACAACCTGCTCTACGGCTGTGGAACGTCGGACATGAAGTCGGGCGACGCGGTGATCCTGCATCTGGCGGCCACGGTGGCCGAGCCGGTGCACGACCTGACCGTGGTGCTCTACGACTGCGAAGAAGTCGAAGCCGCCCGCAACGGCCTTGGCCGGATCGAACGGGAGCACCCCGAGTGGCTGGCCGCTGATCTGGCGATCCTGGCCGAACCCACCAGCGGTCTGGTCGAGGCGGGCTGCCAGGGCACCCTGCGCGCCACCGTGCGTACGGCTGGGCGGCGGGCCCACAGCGCCCGTTCGTGGCTGGGCAGCAACGCGATCCACGCTGCGGGGGAGGTGCTGGCCCGGCTCGCGATCTACCGGGCGCGCGCCGTGGAGATCGACGGGTGTACGTACCAGGAAGGTATGCAGGCGGTCGGTATCTCCGGCGGTGTCGCGGGCAATGTGGTGCCCGATGTCTGCGAGGTGACGGTGAACTTCCGCTTCGCCCCGGACCGCTCGCTGCCTGACGCTCAGGAGCACGTCTGCGGCGTGCTGCACGGCTTCGACCTCGAGTTCACCGACGGATCTCCCGGGGCGCTGCCCGGCCTGGACTCGGCGTCGGCCCGGGGATTCCTGGCCGCCAGCGGCGCGGAGCCGGTCGCGAAGTACGGCTGGACCGACGTCTCCCGCTTCGCTGCGCTGGGGATCCCCGCGCTGAACTACGGGCCAGGGGACCCGAACCTGGCACATACCCGCGACGAGCACGTGCGCACCGATCGGATCACGTCGTGCACCGACGTGCTGCGCCGCTACCTCACCGGCGTCCGGGGCTGCTGATGACCCCATTGGGAATCCCTCGCGTTCAGGCGGAGGAGGGTGTCAATAGGCTTGGTGGCATGGATGGGGACGGGTGGGGCGGGCCCAGTGACGGGCTCAGTGCCAGGCCCAGCAACGGGCCCAGTAAAGGACGCAGTGACAACGGCCGGGATGAGGAGCCCCCGCAGGAGCAGGTGGTACGGCGCCGGGACCGCCGCACGGAGGTGACCACCACCGCCGATCAGCGGCTGCTCGACTCCCGAGGTCCCACAGACTGGGTGCACACCGATCCGTGGCGGGTGTTGCGCATCCAGGCTGAGTTCGTCGAAGGCTTCGGGATGCTCGCCGAGCTGCCCCGCGCGGTCACCGTCTTCGGCTCCGCCCGCACCCATCGCGACCACCCCGAGTACGCCACCGGCCGCGCGCTCGGCGCCGCGCTGGCCAACGCCGGCTTCGCGGTGATCACCGGCGGTGGTCCCGGCACGATGGAGGCGGTCAACCGAGGAGCCTCCGAGGCGGGCGGACTCTCGGTGGGGCTCGGTATCGAGCTGCCGTTCGAGGAGCGGCTCAACCCCTGGGTCGACGTCGGTATCCAGTTCCGCTACTTCTTCGCCCGCAAGACGATGTTCATCAAGTACGCCCAGGCCTTCGTCTGCCTGCCAGGCGGGTTCGGCACCCTGGACGAGCTGTTCGAGGCGCTCACTCTGGTGCAGACCAAGAAGGTCACGAAGTTCCCCGTCGTCATGCTCGGACGTTCTTACTGGGGCGGGTTGTACTCGTGGCTCGCCGACACCGTGGTGGCGCAGGGCAAACTCAGCGCGGCCGAGTTGGCGCTGCTGCACGTCACCGATGATGTGGACGAGGCGGTGCGGCTGGTCGGTGAGTCGTACCAGGCTTGGCAGGACACTCATTGAGGCCGCGGAGCGTGTGTGTCTACTGCGGGTCGGCGGCGGGTATAGCGCAGCGCTATCAACGGCTGGCCGCCGACGTGGGAGCAGGCATCGCCGCGCGAGGTTGGCAGCTGGTCTCCGGAGGCGGCAGCGTATCGATGATGGGTTCCCTGGCCAGCGCCGCCAGGGAGGCTGGCGGGCGCACGGTGGGGGTTATCCCGCGTTCGCTGGTCGACCGTGAAGTAGCCGACTCCGACGCCGATGAGCTGCTGATCACCGACACCATGCGGGAGCGCAAGGCACTGATGGAGGCCCACGCCGACGCGTTCCTTGCCCTGCCAGGAGGCATCGGCACCTGCGAGGAGTTGTTCGAGGCGTGGACCTCCCGCGCGCTGGGGCTGCATGCCAAGCCGGTGGTGTTGCTCGACCCCGACGGCCATTACGCGGGGCTGCTGGACTGGCTGGCCGGGCTGTGTCGGCGCGGTTTCCTGTCCACCGCCGACCTGGCCACCCTGCTCGTCGTCACCGACGTCGAGACCGCGCTGCAGGCGTGCGCCTGATGAACGGGGCGCTGCTGCCGCAGACCCGCCGATGGTTCGGCGAGGCCACCGTGCAGAGCGTGTCGTGGACCACGGCGGCGCTCGTGGCGGCCAAACGGGGCAGGACGATCAGCGTAGTGCTGCCTGCGCTCAACGAGGAGGCCACCGTGGGTGCGGTGGTCTCCTCGTTGCGGCCCTTGGTCGGGGAGCTGGTCGACGAGCTGGTGGTGATGGATTCCGGTTCCACCGACCAGACGATCGCGGTGGCCCGTGAGGCAGGCGCTCGGGTGGTGCACCGCACCGATGTGCTGCCTGAGCTGGAACCGTGGCCGGGCAAGGGTGAGGTGCTCTGGCGTTCGCTGGCCGCCACGTCGGGTGATCTGCTGGTGTTCATCGACTCCGATCTCGTCGACTTCGACTCCGGGTTCGTCCCCGCGCTGCTCGGGCCGTTGTTGCTCAGCCACCGGCGGCTGGGTCCCCGGGTCCAACTGGTCAAGGGGTTCTATCGGCGCCCGCTGCGGTTGGAGAGCGTCGAGGCCGGCACTGGGGGCGGGCGGGTCACCGAGCTGCTGGCCCGGCCGCTGTTAGGTGCGTTGCGTCCTGAGCTGGCCGGAGTGGTGCAACCACTGGGTGGCGAGTACGCGGCGACCCGCGAGTTCCTGGAGTCGGTTCCCTTCGCCGCGGGGTACGGAGTGGAGATCGGGCTGCTGCTGGACGTGCACACCGGTTACGGGCTGGACGGGTTGGCCCAGGTGAACCTCGGCGTGCGCAAGCACCGCAACCGCTCGCTACTGGAACTCGGTGTGATGTCCCGGCAGATTCTCGGCGCCGCGCTGCCCCGCTGCGGGGTGGCTGAGGTGCCGGGATCGGCGGGCATCACCCAGTTCGTGCAGCTCGGCGCCCGCTTCATGCCCACCGAGAGCGGCGTGCTGATCCGTGATCGCCCACCGATGCGCGAAGTACTCGCCGCGCGCTCAGCCTGAGTTGGTAGCCCTTCAAGGGCTACCAACTCCTGTTCGGCGGGTCGCTAACCGACGCCAACCTCCCCAGGTCTGGTCGTCGCCAGCGTGGTCCAGGCCGCGCGGTTGGTAGTCGAAAACAGCAGCTGCAACGGGGGTTGGTGGTCCTTGAAGAGCTACCAACGTGCCAAGATCGGGACTGTGGGTACGGTGCTGATCTACCTTGTCGTCGCGGTGGTGGTGGCTGCGGTGGTGTTCCTGCTCGCTTCACTGGTCTTCGGCCGGGGCGAGGAGCTGGCGGCGCTGCCGCGGGATGGGACGCCCACCTGGTTGCCTGGCGGACCCATCGGCGGTGACCACGTGCGCGCGGTGCGGTTCGCCCAGGTGGTGCGAGGATATCGAATGTCAGAGGTGGACTGGACGCTGCAGCGGGTCGCGGCGGAACTCGATGTGCTGCGAGCCAGGGTGGACGAACTGGAGAGGCAATGATGGAGGCGATGATGGAGGCGATGATGGCCCGATGACGGCCACTGAGTTGACCAGGCGGGTCGACGTGCAGGCACCACCGGAGACGGTGTTTGCGGCTGCCATGGATTGGGAGCGCCAAGGCGAGTGGATTCTCGGCACCACGGTGCACGTCGTTCGTGGCGACGGCCGCTCGGTCGGCTCCGAGGTCGAGGCCGTCACCGGAGTGCGCGGGGTCGGGGTCGCCGACCGGATGCGGATCACCGTGTGGGACCCACCGCTGCGCTGCGAGGTGCAACATACCGGACGGGTGGTGCGGGGCGTCGGCATCTTCGAGGTCCTGCCACGCGGGAGCGACGCCGCCACCTTCGCGTGGACGGAGCGTCTGGAGCTGCCGCTGGGGGTGTTGGGCAGGCTGGGCTGGAGCCTGGCCAATCCCGTCTTCGGCGCAGGACTACAGCACTCGCTGAACCGTTTTGCCGATTTCTGCCAGACCTACCCCCGGTGAGTCCGTCAAGCCTGAGCCCGCCAGATCTGCGTCGGAACACGCCGTGAGTGCGAACGCGGGCACAGCCACGGGTACCGACGGTCGGCTGCGGTGCCCCTGGGCGTGCGCCACCCCCGACTATCGTGACTACCACGACAGCGAGTGGGGGGTGCCGCTGCACGGTACGCCCGCCCTGTTCGAGCGGTTGAGCCTGGAGGCGTTCCAATCGGGGCTTTCCTGGTTGACGATCCTGCGCAAGCGAGAGGCGTTCCGTCGCGCCTTCGCGGGTTTCGATCCGGTCCTGGTCGCCGACTTCACCGACGACGACGTGACGCAGCTGCTCGCCGACCCCGGAATCGTCCGCAACCGTGCCAAGGTCGAGGCAACGGTACGTAACGCCAGAGTCATCGCGGAGCTCGGCAATGACTTCGACACCCTGCTGTGGTCCTTCGCGCCCGACCCTGCCGGGCGCCCCGCGCCGCAAACCCTGGCCGAGGTGCCGACCCGCACCCGGGAGTCCGAGGCGATGGCCCGCGCGCTACGGCGTTGCGGGGTCACTTTCGTGGGTCCGGTCACCTGCTATGCGCTGATGCAGGCCACCGGAATGGTTGACGATCATCTGGCAGGCTGCTTCCGCCGGACCGCCTGGTGAGCGGTGCGGCGGCGAGGAATCTGTAACGGTCCGGGGGGAGGATACGACGAGATCATCGGTTGGTTTCACGTGGCGAGGCCGATAAGGGAGAATGTAGGGGGTCACCCGTGTCGCGTGGCCACCGGCGGTGACAATTGCATGGAGGAGGCAGGCTATGGCGGCCATGAAGCCCCGGACCGGCGACGGTCCCCTCGAGGTGACGAAGGAGGGACGGGGCATTGTGATGCGCGTCCCCCTCGAGGGCGGTGGGCGACTCGTCGTCGAGATGTCGAAGGACGAAGCAGGCGATCTGGGGGATGCCTTACAAGCCGTGGTGAAGTGAGCGCACCGAAAGTCCCCACTCCGCTGGTGCAGGTGCGTGTTCGCGCGCAGCGCGTGGTAAGCGCGCCGGATGTGGTGCTGCTCCGGGAGTGTGCAGCGGATGGCCCGCCGGTGCTGGGCCCCGGTGCCGATGCGCTTGGCGTAGATGAGAACTGGCTGACCAGGCATCTGGTGCGGGCCACAGCGGGTGTCGCGGTACCGGTGCCGCTGGCTGTTGCTCGACCCGACGTGCGGCCCGGCAGTGGACCTGACCATGGATGGCTGCTCGGTATCGGGCAGGGCAGCACCCGCCATTGGCGGACCGCTGGTGGCGGGCTGGTGCGGGCTGCCACCGCCCGTGCGACGGATCAGGCCGCGGCCGGTGGTCCGGTGTCATCAACTGTGCAAGTGCACCTACCGCCAGGTACCACTGCCGACGAGGTGGCCTCGCTGGCCGTGGGATGTGTGGTGGGCTCACACCATTACCGGCTCACCACCGGCGAGCCGCCGCCGCGGCTGAACACCATCTGGCTCATCACCGGATCCGGGCAGGTACCCGAACCGCTCGCCGAAGCGGTCGCCAGGGCGCAGGAGCTCGGCCGGGCCACCGGGCTGGCCAGGGACCTCGCCAACACCCCGAGTGGGCACAAGGACCCGGCCTGGCTGGCACGCACGGCCGCCAGACTGGCCGACGCAGTGCCCGGCCTGCACGCCACGGTGCGCGACGAGCGATGGCTGGCCGGAAACGGCTTCGGCGGAGTACTTGCGGTCGGCGCCGGCTCGGTGCGACCGCCCCGGCTGCTCGAGCTGGCCTGGCGGCCCCCTGACGTCGCTGGTGAACCCCATCTGGTGCTGGTCGGGAAGGGCATCACGTTCGACACCGGGGGAATCTCGATCAAGCCAGCGGACAATATGCACTGGATGCGCACGGACATGTCCGGGGGTGCCGCCGTGATCGCCGCGCTGCTGGCCATCGCGCGGCTGCAGGTACCCATCAGGGTGACCGGATTGGTGCCCTGCGCGGAGAACCACGTCTCCGGGACGGCCTATCGCCCCGGGGATATCGTGCGCCATGTGGACGGCACCACCACCGAGGTGACCAACACCGACGCCGAGGGCCGGTTGGTACTCGCCGACGCGCTGGCCCACGCCGTGGCCACGCTGCACCCGACCACCCTGGTCGACGTCGCCACCTTGACCGGGGCGATGAAGGTGTCGCTGGGTTTGCGCACCGGTGGGCTGTTCGCCACCGAGCCTGACCTGGCCGAGCGAATCCAGGCCGCCGGGGAGATGGCTGGCGAGCAGTGGTGGCCGATGCCGCTGGCCGCCGACCATGCCGACGACGTCCGCTCCGAGATCGCCGACCTGCGGCAGTGCCCGCCGGGACCCGGAGGGATCACTGCTGCGCTGTTCCTGCGCGAATTCACCGGGGGTCTGGCCTGGGCGCACCTGGACATTGCCGGTCCGGCCCGCGCCGAGCAGAGTTACGACGAGGTCAACCCGGGCGGCACCGGGTTCGCCACCCGCACCTTAATCGAGCTGGCCTGCTCGTTAACCCATCAGCCTGCTCGTTAACTCATCAGATTGGGGGCGCACCACGGTGCCCGTAGCGACTGCGCTACCGACCACATCCGCTCACCTGTCCGGCCTGCTCGACGCGGTGCTGCCCGATCCAACCCTGCGTGAGCTGGTCGAGCGGGCTGGTACTGCCACCCTGGAGCTGCAGGGTCCGTCCGCGACCCGCCCGCTGGTTGTCGCCGCGTTGTGCCGGCAAGGCCATCCGGTGCTGGCCATCACCGCCACCGACCGCGAGGCCAGCGAGCTGACCGCGGAGCTGACCGACCTGCTGGGCGTGGGCCCGGTCGCCGAGCTGCCCTCCTGGGAGACGTTGCCGCATGAGCGCCTCTCCCCGCGGGCGGACACCGTGGGGCGGCGGCTGGCCGTGTTTCGCAGGCTGGCCCACCCCGACGAGTCGCAAGGCCCGTTGCACGTGCTTGTCGCCACTGTGCGCTCGCTGATCCAGCCGATGATCAGCGGTCTTGGTGAGATCGCCCCGGTCCGGCTGCGGGTCGGCGAGGAGCACGACTTCCAGGGTGTGCTGACGCGGTTGGCCGATCTCGCCTACAGCCGGGTCGACATGGTCGACCGGCGCGGTGAGTTCGCGGTGCGGGGCGGCATCATCGACGTCTTTCCGCCCACCGCCGATCATCCGTTGCGGGTGGAGTTCTGGGGCGAGGAGGTGTCCGAGATCCGCTCGTTCGCCGTCGCCGACCAGCGCTCACTCGCCCCGGCCACCGAGTTGCACGCGCCGCCGTGTCGGGAGCTGCTGCTGACCGACGCGGTACGGGACCGGGCGGCAAAGCTGGCCGCGCACGCACCTGCCGGGCCGCTCGGTGAACTGCTGGAAAAGGTCGCCGCCGGGGTGCCCGCCGAGGGTATGGAGTCGCTGATCCCGGTGCTTGCCCCAGCTGGAGACGGCCCAGCTGGAGACGGCCCAGCTGGAGACGACCCAGCGCGGTTGCAGCTGCTCACCGATGTGATGCCGGCGGGCACCCACGTGCTGCTGGCCGATCCGGAGCGGATCCGGACCCGGGCCGCCGACCTGGTTCGCACCGGCGAGGAGTTCCTGGAGGCTTCCTGGATGGTCGCGGCGGGAGGCGGCGCCGCCCCGGTCGACGTCGCGGCGCTGGACCTGTCCGCCTCGGCCTACCGCAGCCTGGGCGAGGTCGCCGAGCATGCCCGCGACACAGGAGTGCCATGGTGGACGCTGAGTCCGCTGACCACCGACGCGAAGGGCCCGCTGCATCTGAAGATCACCTCCGCGCAGCCCTACCACGGCGACGTGACGCGCGCCTTCGCCGACCTGCGCGCCCATACCGCCACCGGGGGAGCGGCCGTGTTAGTGGTTCCCGGGGCAGGCACCGCGCAACGCGCCTGTGAGCAGCTCCGCGACGCTGAGGTGCCCGCGGTGCACGCCGCGGACGGGCTGTGCGCCGCCCCTGCCGCGGGCACCGTCACGGTGGTCCGGGGCGCGCTGGAGAACGGGTTCCTGGCTCCTGCGCTGGGGCTGGCGGTGCTCACCGAAACCGACATCACCGGGGCCCGCGGCGGCACCGCCAGCCAGGACATGCGCCGAATGCCGGTCCGCCGCCGCAATGCAGTGGATCCGCTGGCGCTCCAGCCTGGTGACCATGTGGTGCACGAACAACACGGGATCGGCCGGTTCGTGGAGATGGTGGAACGCTCCGTCAAGGGGGCAGCTGAGTCCACCCGGGAGTACCTGCTGGTGGAGTACGCGGCGAGCAAGCGGGGCCACCCGCCGGACCGGTTGTTCATTCCCACCGACCAGCTCGACCAGATCACCCGTTACGTCGGTGGTGAGCTGCCGACGCTGAGCAAGCTCGGCGGGTCGGACTGGGCGAAGACCAAGAGCCGGGCCCGCAAGGCGGTCAAGGAGATCGCCGGTGAGCTGGTACGGCTCTACGCGGCGCGGCAGTCCGCCCCCGGGCACCCGTTCGGACCGGACACCCCGTGGCAGGCGGAGCTGGAGGACGCCTTCCCCTACACCGAGACGACCGACCAGCTCGCCGCGATCGACGAGGTCAAGGCGGACATGCGCCGCGGCGTCCCGATGGACCGGGTGATCTGCGGCGACGTCGGCTACGGCAAGACCGAGATCGCGGTGCGGGCAGCCTTCAAGGCCGTGCAGGACGGCAAGCAGGTGGCCGTGCTGGTGCCCACCACGCTGCTGGCTCAGCAGCACTTGCAGACCTTCACCGAGCGGATGCGCTCGTTCCCGGTCACCGTGCGGGGCCTATCCCGGTTCACCCATCCCGGCGACGCGACCGAGGTGCTGGCCGGGCTGGCCGACGGCTCGGTGGACATCGTGATCGGCACCCACCGGCTGTTGCAGACCGGCGTGCGCTGGAAGGACCTCGGGCTGGTCGTGGTCGATGAGGAGCAGCGCTTCGGAGTCGAGCACAAGGAGCACATCAAGGCCCTGCGCACCGCCGTCGACGTGCTCACGCTGTCCGCCACCCCGATTCCGCGCACCCTGGAGATGAGCCTGGCCGGGATCCGGGAGATGTCGACCATCCTCACCCCGCCCGAGGAGCGCCACCCGGTGCTGACCTACGTCGGGGCCTACGACGACAAGCAGGTCGCCGCCGCGATCCGCCGCGAACTGCTGCGCGACGGGCAGGTCTTCTACGTGCACAACCGGGTGTCGTCGATCGAGAAGGCGGCGCGGCGGATCCGCGAACTGGTGGGTGAGGCGCGGGTGGCCGTGGCGCACGGGCAGATGAACGAGGACGTCCTGGAACGCACTGTCGCCTCGTTCTGGGAACGCGGGATCGACGTGCTGGTATGTACCACGATCGTCGAGACCGGGCTGGACATCTCCAACGCCAACACGCTCATCGTCGAGCGCGGCGACCTGCTCGGGCTGGCCCAGCTGCACCAGCTGCGCGGCCGCGTCGGGCGCGGCCGGGAACGCGGTTATGCCTACTTCATGTACCCGCCCGAGACGGCGCTGACCGAGACGGCGCACGACCGGCTGACCACCATCGCCCAGCACACCGAGCTGGGCGCGGGCATGGCGGTCGCGATGAAGGACCTGGAGATCCGCGGCGCGGGCAACATCCTGGGCGGCGAGCAGTCCGGGCACATCGCGGGGGTGGGCTTCGACCTCTACATCCGGCTGGTCGGCGAGGCCGTGGCGGCGTTCCGCACCGCGGCGGGCGCCGGGTCGCCCGATGCTGTCGTCGAACCCGCGCCGGTGCGCGTCGAGCTGCCGGTGGACGCGCACCTGCCGCACGACTACATACCCGGCGAGCGGCTGCGCCTTGAGGCGTACCGCAAGATCGCCGAGACGGTGGACGCCGACGGGTTGGCCGCGGTCACCGATGAGCTGGTGGACCGCTACGGTGCGCTGCCACCGCCGGTGGTGACGCTGCTCGACGTCGCCCGCTTCCGCCAGATGTGCCGGGCGCACGGGATTTCCGAGGTGACTGTGCAGGGCTCCACGCTGCGCTTCTCCCCGGTGCAGCTTCGCGATTCACAGGTTGTGCGGCTGGCCCGGCTATACCCCAAGGCGGTGTACAAATCCACTATCAAGACCCTGTCCGTGCCTCGCCCACGGGAGGACGTCGACCGCGTCGGCGCACCGCCCCTGCGCGACCGCGAGCTACTCGACTGGTGCACCAAGCTGGTCATCAGCGTCTTCGGCGACTGAACCGCCCCGGGTTCGGTATGTGACAGGAGGTTCGTTACGTAGCGTCGTTGCCGGTTCGGCGTCCACCTTCAGCGACGGGCGTCGGTCTGCTTGGGGTGTCCAGTCCCAGCCCGCGTGATCCACAGAGTCCGCGTTGGATCATCGATTGCATACCAGATCCTGCCTCCGCCAGTGGCCTCATACTGCCATTGGTCCAGCACCGCACCACCGACCTTGACGCTCCCGAGTGCACCGCGGAGCGGGTGCTGACGGTGGTCGACACGGCGTGGTTCACTTGTGATCGCCACCCAGGCTCGATCAAGGTTGTCCGGTACCTGGGCGAGCAGGTTTTTCCAGCCCTGACCAGCGCGGTGATCGGCGAAGCGCACCGTCCAGGGATTTGGTCGAGGCACCTCTTCGCCTCGCTGGCTCATGCTGCCCCGGATCGAGGGCGTGACACTGGCGGTCCGTCACCGACGAATGGACCCTGCAGCTCGTGCGCCAACTGCGGGTCGCTCCACACCTCCGCAGTCGACCGCCACGACGTCAACGCCCGGCTGAACGGCAGCATAAGGCCCGTGTCCGCGCCGGCGACCAAGTGCGTCAGCAGCTCGCGGATACAGCTCCAACGCTCCTGTTCGGGGAGCCAGTGCAGCCACGGCAGCTCATCGGCTAGCAGCTCCTCGGCCAGCCCTAGATCACGGCGGGCGAGCACAGCCAGAGCACGGGCGGCAATCCGGAGAGTGGTAAGCCCGGCCTCGAACCGCTCGGAGCTCATCAACACCAGGTTCTCCTCGTCGCGGCGCTCAAGGATGACGTCGGCGTCGTCCAGCGACGGGAGGACCTGGGACGGTCCGCGCAAGAACGCGCTGTACGGGAAGGTTTGCGTCGCCATGACATCAGGGTATCTGAACTAGCTCAGATAGGAGGTCCGCTACTGCTGTTCGGACGCTCGGCCCGTCCGCACTGCGCCGCCCGGTCGGCGGTATCGAGGTGCTGCGGGCACAGCTCCACGAGCTAGCGGTCCGGGCGGCGCTGCCGTCGGTCTGCTTGCAGGTGCTCCCGGTCTCCCTCGGCGTGCATTCCGGGACGGACGGCTCGTTCACCGTGCTCGGGTTCGGCGAGCCGGACGAACCGGAGATGGCTTACCTGGAACACACTGTGAGCGCGCTGCACGTGGAGAAGCAGGCCCACGTCGATGCTTGTAAGATGAGGTTCGACCAGCTGCGGTCCGAGGCGCTGAGCCCGCAGGACTCGGTAGCCCTCATCGAGCGGCTGGCCGCCGAGCTGTGACCACCGAGAACTAACGAGGCGAGCACCATGCGTTCGTCCGAGCTTGCCCACGTCACCTGGCGCAAGAGCAGCCGCACCAACGGCGGTGTTGATGGCAACTGCGTCGAGGTCGCCGAGTTGGCCGATCAGGTCGCCATGCGCGACTCCAAGGACCCCGTCGGCCCGGTGCTGGCGTTCCCCCGTACCCAGTGGGGCGTGTTCCTCGGCGGCGTCCGCGCCGGTCAGCTCGCCTGACCTAGCCGATACCCACTAGCTCAGTTGACCACCGGGCGGCAGAAAAGAACCGGTGTGCCTGATCAGGCGCCCGGGTGTGTTTCGGGGGTGAGGTGGCACCCGGTGTTCAGCGCGAGGATGGTGTTGACCGCGGTGCCGAAGATGAGTTCGCCGCCGTAGGGGTCGGAGATCCGGATCTGATGGTCGCTGGGGCGGTCGACGATGACCCGGGGCTGGGCGAAACCATAGCGGGCGGTGATGTCGGCGACGATGCGGACGGCGTGGTCCCAGCGGGCGTCGGGCAGGTTGCCTTCCGAGGTCCATCGGGTGAGTGAGCGGCTGGTGGTGCCCTCGACGTCCGGGAAGTCGAACCCGCAGCCTCGGGTGCTCTCGGATTCCCGGTTGATCCAGTGCAGGGGGCCGACGTGGTCGGAGAGGTGCTGGCGGATTTCGTCGCGCATCTGTTCGTAGGTGGTGGTGATCTGTTCGATGTCGGGTCGTTGGTGCAGGGTCTGGTGCTGCTCGCGCACGCTTCCGCCTCCTGGGTTGTTCCCGCAGCCGCCCAGCACGGCTGCCAGTATCACTGCGGCCGTGAACCGCCGGATTGTGGTGCTCATGCTCCCCATACGTTCCAGCTCGCTGGCTTGCGCAGCCAGTCACCGGCGCCGTCGTTGTCGCCCTGGATGGCGCGTTGTCCTACTCCGGCCACGATCACTCCCATGTTGTATTGGCTGGTGCTGTCTTGGGTGAGGTAGTTGGTGTGCCCGGTGACCTCGGTGAGCTGGCGGCCGTCGAGGGTGTGTTCGCGGGCCGAAAGGTTGGTGATCCCGTCGAGTTGGTTGGGGTCGGTGCCGAACCGGCCGACGTCGGCGACGGGGTCCCAGTCGGCCTCGATCACGTAAGTGTTGCCCGCGGGGACCTTGAGGTCGGTTACCTGGGAGGTGCCGATGCCTGGGGAGCCGAAGAACACCACATCGTCCACCACCTCGGTTTGCTGCAGGGCCAGGCCGGTGGTGGTGGAGCCGTAGGAATGCCCGAGTGCGGTGAGGTGCGGATCGTCGGTGCGGGAGGTGTCGACGCCGTCGAGGAACCCGGCCAGGCTGTCGGCACCGCGGCGGGCGGCGGCCTGGCCTGCCACCGAATCCGACGGGTCGAGCGTTTCCTCCCATTGGGGTGCTTCGTAGCCGAGCCAGGTCACTACGGCGACCTGCCCACGATCTCCGTACTGATCGGCCTGGTGCTGTGCCTCATCGCGGAGCAGGTCCAGCTGGTCGTCGTAGCCGACCATGCTGTCCTGGACGTTGGAGGTCATGCCAGGGGTGAAGACCGCGACATGCTGGGCGGTGTCGACGTCCCCGCGCGCTATCGCGGCCTTGACTCGCTCTCCGGAGCTGTCGAGCAGGAGTAGTTGGCGTTCACCGGGTTTGTTCAGGGTGGTTTCGATGGCATCGAGCGCCGCGAGTTTGTCCCGCGTGGTGGCCAGCTCATGGGCCAGGGCGAGGTCGCGGGCAGCGTCGCGGCCGAGGGTGAACGGCGACGGGTAGGGCTGCTGGAGGGCTTCGAGTCGGGTCACCTCGGCGGTCAGCGCGGCGCGTTCTTCGGGGAGCCGGATCTGGTTCGCGCTGTCGCGGGCTTGGGCCGGGATGCCGTCGAGGTTCCCGATCAGCTCGGGGTGGGTGGCGACCAGCGTGAACCGTTCGGCCGGGGACAGCGACGCCCACCAGCCTGCGTTGTCGGCCGCGCTGCCCCCAGGGGGTGGTAAGGGTGTGGCGAGCCCGCCCTCGAAGTGCCCGGCCAGTGACGCCCCGGTCAGCGTCGTGGCGGCCGATCCGTCGTCGATGCGCCTGGCGGCGGCCTCGCCCATGATGGTTGCCAGGTTCGTGGCCAGCTCGGTGGCCCGGCGCAGTACTTGCGCTACCCGGTCGATGACCTCGTCGCGGACCAACGCGCGTTCGGCCTGGATCGCCGCGTAGTCGAGGACCTGCATGCCTGGTGGGTGCACGTCGAGCACCGCGCCCGCTCCGGTGACCTCGAAACCGTGGAACCGGGCCAGGCCCTGGGCCTCGGTCAGTGCCCGGGTGACCGCCAGTGCGGCGTCGGCGGCTTCGCCGACCGAGCGCCGCACCGCCGAGACGCCTGCGACCAGCCTGCGCAGATCCTCGGCCAGCCAGTCATAACCCAGCCGGGCCGCTGTTGCCGCGTCGCCCTCCCATTCCGGTGGGTTGCGGATCGCGGCCAGCTCGTCCTCCAGCGCTACCAGCGTGTCCTGCTGGCGGCGGAGCTGGTCGAACACCTCATCGAGACGTTCCGGTTGCCAGCTGCGGATATCGGCCACGGTCACCATCAACGGCCACCGCCCGCCTGGCGCAGCTCCTCAGCGGCGGCTTCGTCAGCCGCGTCGTAAGCGTCGGCGCTGTCCTGCAGATGATCGCCATGCTTGGTGATCCCACTACGCCAGTCGGTGATCGCCGCACCCCATGCCGTCGCCAGCTTCGCGGCCGCCGGTACCACCACTGTGCCGGGCAACGCGGTGCAGATCCCGTTCGCCGCCGCGGCGAAGTCCACCGACGCGGCCGTCTCACCCGCCGTCCGCGCCACCGTCGCAGCCGCCCGCAATGCCGTGCTGAGAACCGAGTACCGCACCATTCACTCCCTGTCAGCGCTGAGTTCCGGCGCTGAGGATAGGGAGCCGGACGACGCCCCGTCAGCCGAACGGCACAAGTGGCTGGGTACTCGCGGGATGTCGTTCGGGTTCCGTGGAACCGCTGACCGGTGGGTGCACGTCATAATACGGTCACCCGGGGTGAACGACAGGAGAGCGCGATGGCGAGCGGCTTCGAGCAGGCCGGTGCTCAGCTGGTGGGTATCAACGGACAGCAGACCGATCTGCAGGCTGCGGTGGCCGCAGGTGAGCTGTGGATGGAAGCCGGGGTCGCCGAGACCGCCGCGCGGCGCTGCGAGCAGGCGATCACGGAGATCGACCAGTGGTTGAGCAGCGCGGACCGGCTCGTCCGGCGGCGCAAACTCGGTGACAATGCGGACGGTAACGCGGCGGCGGCCCGGTTTTCCGAGGCCGGACGGGACTTCATCGACTCGATGAGAAACGCTCAGCGGGTGTTCGCGAACATGGCGGCGACCTACCGGGCGGCTGGGCGGACGGTCGCGCGGGCCGATGAGGCGGGTCAGGACATGTTCCGGGGTCGGTCCGGATGAGGCGCGATTCCGCGGTGGCGGTGGTTGCGGTGGGGTTGCTGGTGGGTGGTTGCGGTTTTGCGGTATGGGGCGCGACGTCACCCGGGGTGGCCGATGCGAGTGGGGTCGATATGTGCACCATCCTGACCGATCCGGAGCTGAGCGGCTTGGGTATCGACCTGGGCAGCCGCAAGCAGGTAGACGAGCTTGGCGTGGTCGGCTGCCAGTGGGTGGGCCAGCCCATCAGACTGAGTCTGGAGCGGGACGAGGACCCTGTTGCCGTGTACCGGGACCGCCGCAATGATCCGGCGTTCACGCGGTTTGTGGAAAACTCGGTCAATGGCCGCGCCGGGGTCCAGCTCTCGGTGGAGCGAGACCGTGTGGATTGTGCGCAGTTGATGGATGGTGGACCGGTGTCGCTGACCGTGGCGCTGGCCCCGGCGTTCAGCCTGGATCCTCCGAAGATTGACTCGTGCGCCGAAGCGCTGCGAATCGCTCAGCTGATTGAGACTCGATTGCCGAAAGCAGGGACATGACATGGCCGGACCATGGGAGACAGTCGGTGACGCCGTAGGTGATGTTGTGGGTGGAGCCGCGCGTGCGGTGGGTGCGGTGGCTGGGTTGTTCGATATCGGCGAACCCGAGGGGAACGACCACGGCTCGAGTCATTGGCCAGGGTGGGGACATGACGAGATCCGCTCGATGCTGGACACCACTGTCGACCCGGGAGACGTCCATGAAGGCGCGAGAGCTTGGGGTGAACAGCGCGAGTGGGCCGTTGACATCGTCGCAAGGCTCACCGACGACCTGCGCAGTACCGTGTTCGATGGCTGGCGTGGGGGCTCTGCGGATGCGGCGATCGCGAGCCTGGAACCGTTCGACCGGTGGTCGGCCAACCAGTCCGATGCCGCCGAGCACACCGCGCGGTTGCTGGATGACTCCGGCTCCGCCGCTGGGCAAGCCAAGGCGACCGTGCCGCCGCCGATCCATCACGACTGGCGTCAGTCGCTGTCCACCTTCAATCTCGGTGGTGTCGGTCCTGTTTTTGTGGATGCGGTCGCCCAGGATCAGGCGCAGGAGGAGGCACGGCGGGAGGCCGTGCACATTATGACGAGGATGTACTCGGCGCCGATCAAGGACTATCGGGCTGCGGTGCCGTTCTATCCCCAGCTCGTCGACCCGACGTTGCGGCCTGCGGATCCGTCGCCGCTTGGGGGGCCGACGCCCGGCGCCGGTCTGCCCAGCGGTGGTTCCGGCGTTTCCGATGGCGCCACGCCTGGTGGTTCGGTGCCTTATCAGCCGCCTGTGGCAGCCGGGTTGCAGGGTGCGGGGTCGGTCGAGGGTGGTCAGTTCGGACCGCCCGCTGGCCCGCCCCAGCCTGGGGGCCAGGGGTATGGGGGTTACCCGGGCCACGGCGGTCAAGGTCAAGGTCAGGGTGTGGGTGCTGCCGCTGCGGCGGCGGTGCCGTTCATGCCGCCGATGGCGGGTGGGGATGAGCAGGAGCGGGCGCGTCGGGGGTTCCGTGGCGCGGGTCCGCCCGGGGGCCGTGCCGGTGGTGCCGGTGGCCACTTGGGCGGTGGTCGTGGCGGCGGTGTGAGTGGTTACCCGGGCGGTGATTTCGGTCCGCGGGGGTCGAACCCCGCTCCGGCGGCAGCTGCTGGTGAGGGCCGGGTCGGTGCCGGTGGCGCGGCGGGTGGTCGCGGTGGTGGTGGGATGCCCGGTGGGGTGCCGGTAGGCGGTCCCGGTGGCCGGGGGCAGGGCGCGGAGGACACCGAGCACCGGCGCCCGTCGTTCCTGATCGAGATGAACGACATCTTCAACGACGGTCGCAAGGTGGCCCCACCGGTGATCGGGGTGGATCTGCCTGAGGATCACCGTTAGCCCCGTGTGGTGAGTTCGGTGATCACGGCGCAGGTGCAGGTGGGGCAGCAGCGGGTGCGGGGAGGATTGTCGGGATCGGGCCAGTCCGGGACCGGGTAGATGCGGGTGCAGGTGAGGATCCGGTCGGCGCCCTCGGGTGAGGAGTAGACCCCGAGCAGTCCGCTGCCGATCCCGGTGCGGCCCGGGACGTAGGCCACGACCTTGTTCGTCTGGGGAATGATCATCGCCCAGCCGATTGCCTGCTCCTCGTCGTCCCGGCACAGCGCGACGATCTCGGGTACCTCGATTGTGCCGCTCATCTGGCAATTCCTCCCTCATTCGGTGAGTGTGCGTTCTAGTGTCCACACGGGAAGACGGGGCCGGGTTCCCAATTCAGCCTTCCCATAGTGATGATCGACGCGGACACGGGAGGTGTGGTGCGCACCAACGGGACAATGCGGCAGCGTCAGCTCGGCCGGGAGCTGCGCAGGCTTCGGGAGAAAGCCGGGCTCACCCTGGAAGAGGCGGCGCCCAGACTGGACTGGTCGACCAGCAAACTCGGCCGCATCGAGACCGCCCAGCA
>JBQTGW010000087.1:0-4772 GCA_052390495.1 Pseudonocardiales bacterium | reverse complement strand
CCAGCCGCCTCCCGCCGCCACGCTCACGGCGCTGACCCCGCGCTTTACCCCGGCCCGCACCCTTGACCGGCTTCTTCTCACCCACCCGGGCGCGGGCCGCGGTGGCGCGCCGGACCCGCCCGGCCAGCCACCGCCCCACCGCGATATCCACCGCGTCAGCGTCGATGTCCTGACAGACCCGCCGCACGGCCGCCTCGTCCGGGCCCACATACCGGCCGGTATCCGGATCCCGGCGGGCACCTAGCGTCTTGAGCGTCCGCTGCCCGGCATCGGCCACCCACTGCCCGATCGCGTAGAACGACCGGGCCCCGCCCAGCACGGCCGCGACCGCCATGGCCAGCAAACCCACCAGCTCATAGCGCTTGCCACGCTGGTCACGCGGATCGGGTACCGAGGCCAGGCACCCCAGCAGACACCCCTGCTCGGTCCCCCCGAGCACCACCGGACGCGTCCCGGCAGGCAGGTGGTCAGAAACCTGGTCGATCAGGGAAGATGACATAGCGGGCACGGACCCTCTCACGATCCTGTGGCATAGACACCTACAAGATCAGCCGAGACCGTGCCCGCTCGTCAATCCGCCACACGCCCATTCACCGCACGTATGCACCCGCACACGCTACGACTTTGCCGTGATCCTGCCCGAGTAGACCTCGCCTGATAGTTGCACTTTCAATTGTCACGCTCTGTGAACTTGCGGCTGCAGTGCTAGTACTTCTGGGTGACACCGCTCTAATCGGGTTGTGGCTTCCACCCCCTGTCTAGATGCTGTCCTGTTAGTCTTTGGTGAGAATGGGGCGGCGATGGCTGAGGTTGATGATTCGAAGGCGTTGCATCTTACAAGGAAGTTGGTGGACTACCTCGCCGAAGTCACGGACGCAGCAGCCCGAGACCCCGTCCGGGACATTCTGGCCGATGAAAGGGGTGCACCGGACCTCGTCTTATGGCTTGATCAGCTGCCCGATAGCGTCCGGGTGAACGACCAGTCGATGGACGATGTGCTGCTGCGTGTCCGTCCGCCGTCACTTTCGCCGGAGCCTCGGCCACCTGCGGAGTTAGTTCGGTGGATCGACTTCCCTGAGCCACGTGGCTTCGATGGACGTGAGCCAGAGCTGGTTGAACTCGGTCCTATAGACGTTCAGCCGACGTCCGAGAGGAGAGTCCCACCGAATAGTATTGTCCGAGCTTTCACCAGGTGGGTTGGGACCTGGCGGCAGTGGTCAAAAGCTCAACAGCGTTCGGAGAAGCATCGTGAGTTGTATGAGAAGCTCGAAAGTGCCGCTAAAACACTGGAGCAGCGCGATGATGAGTTTGAGTTTGTACTTGCTGTCGGCTTGATGTGTTGGGAGGCCCCAGATGGAGAGCAGATCCGCCGTCACCTGGTGACTGAGCCCATCCTACCAAAGCTGGATCGTGAAACCGCTGGAGTAACTGTCTCACGAGTAAACGGTAAGCGGCGGTTTGAGGATAAGGAAGTGCTTGGCGCGCAGGAGGCATATCGGCCAGACCGAGGGCGTATCACCAAGACTGCCGTGATCGATTCTGATGCGTCTCTCCTTGACGCACAGACAATGGCTGGCCTTCACGACTGGCTGGCGTTGGGGTTCGGTGAGGCATTCGAGATTGTGGAGACGATGGGAGCCAAGGATGAGCTGCCTATGACTCCGGCGCTGAGCGCATCACCAGCCTTGGTGCTTCGTCCACGAAGCCGAGTACTTCTGGCCGAGGCTTACAAGCGGATCGCTGAGGTGCTCAGAGAACCCGGAATACAAGTACCGGTCGGGCTTGCCCAGTTGGTTGTGGATACCGAAGCCGCGCAACGGCATCGTTGGCTTAGTGAGCAGGGTGCTGTGTCCGGCGACGCGCTTGGGAGCGACCCGCTGTTTCCTTTGCCCGCTAACGACGAGCAGATGCGGGTGATTGATATGCTGCGCACCGAGACTGGTGTGGTGGTGCAGGGACCACCTGGTACTGGCAAAACGCACACGATTGCCAACTTAGTCTCCGCTCTGCTTGCGCGGGGGCAGCGAGTGCTCGTAACAAGCCAGAAAGATCAGGCATTAAAGGTGCTCAGGGATAAAATTCCTGCCGAGCTTCGCCAGCTCTGTGTGCTTCTGACTGGAGGCAGCAAGGATGCGACCAAAGAGCTAGAGCGAGGTCTAGATGCATTATCGGAAGCCGTAGCGTCGACCAACGTAAGCACTCTGAATGCACGGGCTGATGCACTAGCTGTGGAGCGTCACCAGTTGTGCAGTCGCAGCGTCGAGTTGAATGATCGTGTTCGCGAGCTACGCGATATCGAAAATGTGCGACACGAGCCGGTTGTTCCGGGCTTCAGTACCCAGATGTACAAGGGCACGCTTACCGAGATTGTACGGGAGGTGAAGCGGAATGATACGGCGTATGACTGGATGCCAGCCGTTGGCCGTAACGTACACGATGTACCGCCGTTGTCTCAGGCTGACATGATTGAGCTGCATCAACTTCTGCGAAGCGACTCAGCTGCACGACGATCACGTGCAGGTCAGGAGATCCCTCAGCGTGAACTGCTGCCTCCCATCGGCGAGCTGGCCCACCTCATCAATGTCGAACGGCAGGCACGCGACACTGCGCACGAAGACACCAGCGCTCTGACTCGGCAGTTGGCTGGCGCCGGTGCAGAGCAGTTAGAAGAGCTCCAGCAATTAACCACGAAGGCACGTTCCCTTTTACACCATTTGGGATTTGCTGAGGACGGCATGCCCTCGATGAGCCGTGACTGGGTGGTACGAGCGGTTGATGACCGATTGGCCGGACGCCATGCTGGGCTTTGGGAGCATCTGGTCAAGCTTCGTGACGAGCCACGCCGCTTGCAGCAAGGACTGCAGGCACAGGGTGTTAACCACGTAATTGATATCAGCCCGATTAGCTACGAGACGCTCGGTATCGCCCGCGGTTGGTTAAATGTTGGTCGAGACCTACGAGCCTACTTGCAGGCTGGTGGAAAAATGCGTAAACGTTGCCCCAAGCAAGCCCAGAAGAATGCCGCAGACCTCCTGCAAGCGATCCGGGTCGACGGGCGACGGCCGGAAACCGTTCCCCAGCTCGACACCGCTCTTGCGCGGCTCGAGGCCGAGGTGGCGGCCCTCCAATTGGTCGGCAAGTGGGCAGATGCAGGGGTCAACGTGTCTGCCGGTCCCCTGGCTGTGACGCTGTCGGAACTTGATGACAACAGACAGCTGTTGGACGATGTTGAGGCGCTAGTGGCGGTGCATGCGGCAGTGACAGCCTGCCTGGCGCAGTCCGCAATCACCGTTGATCTGTCGTCTCCGGTCAAGCTCATACGAGTCTTATCCGCTGTACCTGCGGCGCTCCACTACATCGAGTTGAAGCGGGCACGGTCGCAGGTGAACGAGCTGCACCAAACGGTGCTCACCTGGGCATCTCGTCCCGAGGCTTGTCCGGAGCTGACACTCCTGCTGACCGCCATCGCTGATCGCGATTTGGATGCCTACACCCAAGGTCTTGAGGCCATTGAGGTGGCTAGGACTGACCAGGCTGATGAACTACGACGCGGGCAACTTGAGCGAACACTCGGCAATGTCCATCCGGCACTTCTTGATCTACTCCGTATCACGGCACATGAGCCCGTATGGGAGCAACGGCTGACGGTGCTTTCGGATGCGTGGGCGTGGTCGAAGGCGGGGCAGTTCGTTGAGCGCTGGCGCAATGCTGATGAGGAACGCCGTCTTAGTACCGAGTTCAATCAGACTGAAGACCGTATAAGGGGCGTCACCGAGCAGTTGGCTGGTATCAAAGCCATGGGCGCCTGTCTAGATCGCATGACTGACACCCACTTCCGGGCGCTCGGTAGCTACCGCGAGCATATGAAAAATGTCGGCGCCGGTACCGGTAAAAAGACTCGGGAATTCCGCAACGCTGCTCGCGCCGCCATGGAGAAGGCTAAGCACGCCGTTCCTGCCTGGGTCGTCCCGCTGCCGAATCTCCTGGAAAACATTGCGCCGGAGCACAACTCCTTCGATATTGTGATCGTGGACGAGGCCAGCCAAGTTGGCCTGGAGCAGTTGTTCTTGCTGTGGATGGCACCAAGGGTCGTTATTGTCGGCGATGACAAGCAGTGCAGTCCCGGCGCCAACCGCATGGGGCAGCTCGAGCCATTATTCAAGAGTCTCCATGAACACCTTGCTGACTTCGATCCCGACATACGAATGAGCTTCACCTCAAAGTCCGACTTGTACGGATTGCTCCTGTCGCGCTCAGGCAAGGACGCTGTCGTGGGGCTCCGAGAACACTTCCGTTGCATGCCGGAGATCATCAATTGGTCATCGAGTCAATTCTACGGCGAAAAAGGATGTCCGGGGTTAACACCCCTAAGAGAACACACGGCAGAGGATTTAGAACCTCTGAGAGTTGTCGAGGTTACTGGCGCTTTTACCGAGGGCCGTGACGAGAGGCGGCGTAATCCAGTCGAGGCCAAACACATTGTCGGCCAACTCGTCAAGTGCATCGAAGATCCGAACTATGCCGGCAAGACGTTTGGCATCGTCGTCCTGCAGGGCACCGGCCAGATTAAACTACTTGAGCACGAGATCAATGCGGCGATTGCACCACAGGAGAGGCAGGATCGAAAGATCCGCGTCGGAAGCCCGCTTGATGTCAGGGCACCAGTGCACCGCCCGGCTTGACCTGGGGCGAGGGCTCGTACGCTCGTCCGCGAATCGGGCAGGTCCTACCTGCCCCTGATCAGGCCCGATGTGAGCCCTCGCAAGGGTCCC
>JBQTGW010000086.1:0-2894 GCA_052390495.1 Pseudonocardiales bacterium | reverse complement strand
ACCAGCCGGGTCAGTCGCTGAGTGCCGCCAGCTCCGGGAATGATCCCCAGCAGGATCTCCGGCTGTCCCACCTTGACGTTGTGCCCGGCGATCCGCCGATCACAGCACAACGCGAGCTCATAGCCGCCGCCAAGGGCGAATCCGCTGATCGCGGCGACGGTCGGTTTGGGAATGGCTGCCACCGCGCTGAACGACGAGGACAGCGCGCCCGCCGCAGCCGCCATGTCCTCGGCCGACATCGCCTCCATCTCCTTGACGTCGGCCCCTGCCGCGAACACCTTCGGACCGCCATCGACGATCACCGCGCGCACGTCGCCGCGCTCGGCTGCCTGGTGCGCGGCGGCCCGGACCTCCTCCTGCATCTGCCTGCTCAGCGCGTTCATCGGGGGCCGGTCCAGCCGGATCGTGCCGACGCCACCGGCCACCTCGAGCCTGACGAACTCGCTCACCCGTACGCCTCCTGCCACCGCCGACTTTGAACAGCCACGTTATCGCCGACGGGCGAAGAACCGGTCTCCGGAACGCTCCAGCGCGAGATCCACACCGAAGGTCTTCGACAGGTTGTCCTCAGTAAGCACCGTATCCAGCAGTCCCTGGGCGATCACCGACCCGTCCTGCATCAGCATGACGTGCGTGAAGCCAGCCGGGATCTCCTCGACGTGATGGGTCACCAGCACGGTCGCGGGGGCGTCCGGATCGACGGCCAAGGTGGCCAGCCGAGCCAGCAAATCCTCCCGGCCACCCAGATCCAGACCGGCGGCAGGCTCGTCGAGCAGCAGCAGCTCCGGGTCAGTCATCAGCGCCCTGGCGATCAGCACCCGTTTCCGCTCCCCCTCCGACAACGTCGCGAAACGGCGCCCAGCCAGGCCCGCGACGCCCAGCGCGGCGAGCAACCCGGCAGCTCGTGCGGTATCCAGCACCTCGTAGCCCTCCCGCCACCGGCCAAGCACTGAGTAGCCGGCGCTCACCACGAGATCAGACACCACCTCCTCGCCCGGGATTCGGCCGGCCAGCGCCGCCGAAGAGAACCCGATCCGCGGCCGAAGCTCGAACACATCCGTCCGGCCGAGCTGTTCCCCGAGCACGTACACCTGCCCGGTGGTCGGGTGCAGCTGCGCAGCCGCCAGCCGCAGCAGGGTGGTCTTGCCTGCGCCATTGGGTCCGAGAACGACCCACCTCTCGTCCAGCTCAACCCGCCAGTCCAGCTGGTTGAGCAGAGTAGTGGTGCCGCGCCGGACGCCAACGTCGTCCATCCGCACAACAAGATCGGTCAGATCGACCGCGGCGTCGGCGCTCGACGCGCCGCGCTTGTCTTCGGCCTCTGGAGGGTGCCTATGTCGCGCGCTCACCCGGCCATTGTGCTGACCCACACTTGCGCCAGACCGGGCGGGATGTCCGAGCGGGCAGGCAGGATGTCTTACCGTGACCGACTCGCCGCTTCCGCCAGCACCGAAGGTCGGCCAGCCGTTCCCACTCGGGGCACATCCCGAGGGTGGTGGGGTGCGCTTCGCAGTGGCTTCGTCGATCGCTGACGCCGTGGAGGTATGCCTGCTGTCCCCCGACGGTACGGAACGCCGGGTTCCGCTGACCGAACGCACCTTCGGTGCGTGGCACGGCCTGGTACCGGGCCTGGCTCCCGGCCAGCGCTACGGCTACCGCGTGCACGGTCCGTGGAATCCCGCCCACGGCCTGCACTGCAACCCGGCCAAGCTGCTGGTCGACCCCTATGCCCGGCGGATCGAGGGCACCGTCACCGATCTGAACGCCGCACTGGGCTACCAGAGCAACCCCGGCGGGCTTCGCTCTGAGATCGACTCGCGGGGCAGCGTCCCGGTGTCGGTGGTGACCGCCCCCGGCGGCCCGGACACCGGCATCCGGCCGGACGTGCCGTGGGAGCAGACGGTCATCTACGAACTGCATGTCCGCGGCTTCACCCGCACCCACCCCGAAGTGCCGCCCGAGCACCGTGGCACTTACTTGGGGCTCGCGCACCCCTCGGTGCTCGCCTACCTCACCGATCTGGGCGTCACCGCGGTCGAGCTGCTGCCGGTGTCAGCGTTCTGCGACGAGCCTGAGCTCATTCGCAGGGGGCGCAGAAACTACTGGGGCTACGCGCCGCTGGCCCTGCTTGCGGTGCATCCTGGCTACGGCGCCGTGCCCGGTTGCGAGATGGCGGAATTCCGCACGATGGTGGCCGCGCTGCACGCCGCAGGTATCGAGGTCATCGTCGACGTGGTGGTCAACCACACCTGCGAGGGCGGCGTGGACGGCCCCACGCTGGCCTATCGGGGCCTGGACGCGCCGGCCTACTACCTCGGCCACGACCTCACCGGTTGCGGCAACACCCTCGACGCGGGCTCCCCCACGGTGATCAGGCTGGTCACCGACGCGCTGCGCTACTGGGCGGGCGAGCTGGGCGTAGACGGGTTCCGCTTCGACCTGGCCAGCGTGCTCGGCCGACCCCGGGGTGGGCCGTTCGACCCGGCCGCCGCACTGCTCAGCGCGATCGTCTCCGACCCACTGCTGTGCACCAGCAAGCTCATCGCCGAACCCTGGGACGCCACCGGCGACGGGTACCGGGTCGGCGGCTTCGGAGTGGACTTCAGCGAGTGGAACGGACGCTACCGCGACGTCGTACGCGACTTCTGGCGCGGCGTGCCCGGCGTGAGCGAACTCGCCTCCCGGCTGGCGGGCAGCTCCGACCTCTACGCGACGAGCGGGCGCAGGCCCTGGCAGTCGATCAACTTCATCACCGCGCACGACGGGTTCACGCTGCGGGACCTCGTGTCCTATGACCGCAAGCACAACGCGGCCAATGGAGAGGCCGGGGCGGACGGCACCGACGACAACCGGTCGTGGAACTGCGGGGTCGAAGGAGAGACCGACAATCCCAC
>JBQTGW010000085.1:0-1780 GCA_052390495.1 Pseudonocardiales bacterium | reverse complement strand
GGGTGTCCGCCGGGTGTACCGTCAGGCGCGGCCCTGGGCCGTGGCGGTGGTCCCGGTCCCAGATGCGGATCTGTCTCACGAGCCGGTCAGCGACCTTGACCGCGTCCGGACCGTGGGCGTACGCACCGAACTCGGACACGGTTTCCTCGGCGTTCACCGGCCTTAGCTTGGCGCGATAGGCCAGGCTGCGTCCATCAACCAGCGCGGGAGTGCCCAGCTGCCAGCCCGGGGACACCAGCTCACGATCGACGGCTTCCTGTGTTGCCGAGAGGAGGCAGAACTCCGGCAGGCCGGCGAGCCATAGGTCCAGGTCGCTGAACGTTTCTCCCTTGCGGACCGTGATTCCCGACCATTCCTGCGCCCTCGGTGTCGACAACACATCACCCAGCGCAGTGGTATCGACCTGCTGCCCCGCGTCCAGCCACAGGCTGACCTCGTCGCCATGAAGCGAGATCGATCGGCCTTGGTACTCACCGACGCCTTGCATCGGCACGAACCCGCACATAAATCGGTCACGGCTCACCAGGTGCTCACCGGAGCGTTCAAGAGCCCAAGACCGACCCAGTCCCTTGGTTCGCAGCGGAACCACGAGCCGCCCGTCCTCGGCGAGTTGCTCCACCCAGGCTGGCGGGATGTCCCGCGCGCCGACGGTAAGGATGATCCGATCGAACGGGCTGTATTCCGCGGCGCCGAACTCACCGTCCGCACACAGTGTCCGCACATCGTGGTAGCCCGCTGTTACCAGACAGGAGCGGGCCCGGTCCACCACCTCCTGGTCGATGTCGATCGTGGTCACTGAGCCGTCCGGCCCGACCAGCTCCCGAAGCAGCGCGGCGTTGTACCCGCCGCTGCCGATCTCCAGAACCCGCTGCCCCGCTTTTACCTGGAGCTGACCCAGCATCATGGCGATGATCGTCGGCGCGGAGACCGAGTTGAGCGAGGTCCCCCGCTCGTTGCGCTTGGTGACGATGGAGTCGTCGGTGTACGCCTGCTCCAGTGGCACCTCCGGCGCGAAGAGGTGCCGGGGCACGGTCCGCAGCGCGGTCTCGACCTCGTGAGGCAGGGCCATGCCCAGCAGGTCGAGTCTTGCGATGATCTGGTCAACCAGAGCGTCACGTAGCTCGTCGGCGTCTTGGTTCGAGTGCACGCCCTCGTGGGTGGTGTCGGTAGTCACCGGGCGGAGCCTAGCCGTGGCATCGGTCGGATCGGCGGTCATGTCAGTCACTGGATGATTTCCCTAAATCGCTGTTCCACGGCTAATTGATCTTTGGTGGGTCGTGGTGATCACCGTCCCACCGCCTGGCAGGTTCGGGGAAGGAAGTGTTCCCTGAATACCCTGAACTTCCTCCGCTGTGGGTGATCTGAGTCCTACGCTCCGCGAGGACACAATGCCCACGACAGCAAGGACGCAACGATGGTGGCTGACACCCCGAACGAGGCGTTGGGTGAGTTGTTGGCGTGTTTGTCGTGGAGTGGTGAGCGTTTGGCCCGGGAGATCTGTCGGGTGCTCGGTACGGGTGTGGTCCATCCGACGGCGCCGTATAAGTGGCTCAAGGGTCATCGGCCTCGTCGGGAGGAGGTGCGTCAGGCGACCGCGTTCGTGCTCTCCCAGGCCAGCCGCCACCTCATCGCGGTGAATGAGTTGTGGCCTGAGTGTGCTGTGCATGAGTCACGGTTGGTTCCCGCGATCGTCGGGATGGAGGTGCCCTGGACCCTGGCAGGTACGGTGGCCGTAGCGCAGGACTGGCTGTTGGGAGGGTTGATGGATCGTCGCGTGTTC
>JBQTGW010000084.1:0-8986 GCA_052390495.1 Pseudonocardiales bacterium | reverse complement strand
CGATCTTGGCGTCAATGTCTTGCGCACTCGCGTCGGGACGTTCGTGCCGCAGCCGCTGCCGCAGCATGTGCTCTCCGACCTCGTAGAGCTCGAGGGCGGCGCGGAACCGATCAGCGACCTGGGACCCTTGCGAGGGCTCACATCGGGCCTGATCAGGGGCAGGTAGGACCTGCCCGATTCGCGGACGAGCGTACGAGCCCTCGCCCCAGGTCAAGCCGGGCGGTGCACTGGTGCCCTGACATCAAGGGCACCAGAGCCGGGATTGACGGCTCACCCATGGCGCGGCAGGTGCCTGGGTGGTGTTTCTTCGATTCGGCGAAGGAACCCGCCCGACGCACGTGGATGTGGGTGCGACGACCACCGGGGCGTTCCCGGAAGTAGCGCGCCGCTGCGGCAGTCGCCTGGCGGGCCTAGTGCAGAGATCAACTCATCGCGCTACTCGGCGGATCGGGACTGATGACTGGCGTTGTTGATCAACTCACGTATCTCGGCGGCGAAGTGGGGGTGTGGGTCGGCGATGATCACCTGCGAACCTTCCGCCGACGTCTGGGCCTGGATGATACGGTGATAGCTCGCCCTGGTGAAGGGGATCACCGAGGTCAACATCATGGCAAACCCGCCCAGCATGGGGATTCCGAGCAATGGAGCCGGTCCGGCCAGAATACTGACCGCCACGGCACCGATGACGAGCGCGAGTCCGCCCCAGAACAGGATCCAGGTGGGCCATATCCAGGTGCGTCGCTGCGTGACGCACCTGCTGCACAGTGGCCATCCGTGTACACGCGTGACCTTTACCCGCTGCCCCCACTCGCCAAGCCGACTACCCAGGCCGAGGACGTTGCCGCGGGTGGGGAGGTTGCTGGCCATCTGCGGTCGGGACTGTAGGGCTAGGTCGACCCTTCGGACGGCGGGCAGCCCGTGGCGGACGCAGTGTGCTGGCATCGTGGTGGTGGCACTCATCCAGTTCGCTGGCACCCCAAGGGAGTTCGGGCGTGGCTCGCGAGTCATACAACCGCCTTTCCGGCAAGCGCCTTTACAGCAAGGAAGCCGCCTCGGTCGCTAGCCAGGGTTTCGACGCTCCCGAGCGCACATCGTAGCGCAGGCAGCAGCTAGTCTTGCAGCCGCTTGTTGATCCGGCCAGAGGAGGTCGCATGGCGTCGTTCAAAGCTGATCACGTGAGTATCGCCGAGTTCGGTAGGTTGGTTGGTGGCCTGACGACAGACTCGACAGCGGCTGTCACCTACGTCGGCAGGTGGTTGGACATCGGATACGCGGAGGGCCGAATGTTCGCCTCGGTCGTCGAGAAGGCAACCGAGGTCAGGGAGGCGCTGCGGAGCAACTACCAGAAGCTGGAGACCGTCGTCTCCTCCTCGTCTGACGAGATTACAAAGACAGCGAGGCTGTACCGGGAAACCGACAGAGCCGAGGCGGAGCGACTCGACCGGACCTACGATTAGCCAACCAATTCTCGAAAGAAGGGCTCACGTGGCTGCACCCGTTGACGAGCTGACCGAACCGCAACCGAGGGACCCCGTTCCCGACCTCGTCGAGAACATCCTCGGCGGGACCCAGTACATCAGCATCTCCTACTGGTTGGGGTGGGCTGCCGAGCAGGCGACCGGCACCAACCCGTGGCAGTGGATCGCCGAGCAATACGCCGGGGATTGGAAGGCCGCCCAGAGCGCTGGTCAAGCGATAAAGAACCTCGGGGAGTTCAACACCGTCTTCGCCAACAGTATCAATGCTGGCGCTGTGACGATATTCACCGACTGGCAAGGTAACGCCGCGACCAGAGCGGAGGATTACTTCTCCGGGCTCACTACGACCATCAAGGACCAGGCTCCCGAGCTGGAGTCCGTGGGCCGCGGATTCGAGACGATGGCGACCGGCATGTACGAGACCGCGAACGCGATCAAGGGCCTGTGGGAGACGTTGCTTGACCTGCTCATCGCGATTGCGCTGGAAGCGGCAGCTGCGGCGGCGTTGAGTTGGACTGTGATCGGTCCTATCTTGGCGGGTGCGGCCGCCGTTGCCACGATCACGAAGGCGATAGGCGTGTGGGGGCAGATCCTCGAGATGCACAACCACGCGTGGAACGCGGTGCAGGGCTTCACCGGTCTGCTTGCCGGCTTCCTCGGTGGCCTGGCTGACCTGGACAAGCACGCCCTGCCGGAAAGCGGTTACGACCATCCGGGAGTACCAGCATGAGCCGACCTGAGCATGAGCCGATGATCGACGTGGCGGGTGGTGACCCCGCCCTGTCCCGCCACCTGCGTAACTGCCTGAAGGTGCTGCGAGATCGTACCGACAACCCCGAATTCCGCGAGCTCGCCGACGACATTATGGCGGGGCGGCGGAGTCTACGGGATGCCGTGACATCGCCAGTATTCGCCCGAGCGCTCAACCCGCAGGTTGAGCAGTTCGCGCAGCGTTACGAGCAACTCAGTGATGACGAACGAGAGCGACTCGCCGCAGCGGGCGAACGGCAGTTCGCCGAACAGCAGGAACAGATCGCACGTGAGCGCCGAGCGGCGGAGGCGCGGGCAAGGCGCCGCGACGACCCGGGAGATGATGAGGACTTCAGTCAGCGGTCCTGGCTGCATTGACGCCACTACGGAGGGGAAGGATCCGGTTCCCAGCCGGTCGCCTGTGCCCAGCTGTCGGCCCGGCGGATCGTCTCCCAGACGAACGGCACGATCGCCGCGACGTAGCCTCGGCGATCGTGCCGGAATTCCCGGGCGAGACGGCGGTCGATGATCGGCTTGGCGTCGAGTCCGACCACTGAGCCCCGAAGGGCATGCGAGCGGGCAAGTTCGCCAGCCTGGCACTCGACGGTCAGGGTCAACTCGACCGGGCGGGTTGCGGCCCAGTAGTCCTCCCAGGCATGTTCCGCCGATGCGAGACCGCTCTCGTCGAGGTCATGGTTCCGATGCACTCCGGCCAGCGCGGCTCGCACCTCCGGGTAGACGAGCCTGCTGGAGAGCGCGGCGTACGACGAAGTTCCGTTCACTGAGTTGTTGCGGGAGCCGTCCGCCACGGCTGGACGTCTCTATGATGCGCACCGCCTGCGCCTGCGCCGCCGTGATGCCGAGGACCTGGTGCTGCAAAGCGCGGCACGCGCAGCACAAGAGGACGAGGTCGTCGACCTGTCCGCGCGGTTGCTCGCCTGCCTCGTGCACGATGCGGGCGGAGCGCTGCTTCTGCGCCGCATCCTGCCCCAGGCCCTGCCGTGGGTGACGTTCCTGCCGACCGACGCTGTCGATGAACTCGTGGCGGAGCTGGTGACCACGCTGCAAGCGGCGGTGTCGATCGACAACCTGTGGCCGGTCTCGCAACTGCTGGTTGAGTGGCGGCACACGGCCGAGATCTACGCCGATCCCCGGTTGTACGCCGCTGCAACCCGCAGGCTCGGAGATGACGGCGGCCCGGTCCCGCGCCCAGAAGCGCCGGGGAGCGTGGCGTGAGCCCTAAACGGGGAGATCGGGTCGCGCCGCCGCCCTGATCGGGCGACTACGAAATCCGGTTCGCGGACAACCAAGTAGCGACCGGCTGGGAACAGCTGTGCGCTCAGGCTGTGGGCAACACCCGTCGAGCCTGGGAGGCGATCGTCGCTGATCCGAGGCCCAAGCCGCCGAATGAACGCCAACACCAGCTCAAGCACGCCCTTGCGACTCGCACCTACCGGGGTCGGATTCTGGATCAGTGGCAGTACGAGGTGACCGGTGGTGGACGAATCTGGTACCTCATCGACGATGCCACCCGCACCGTATGGCTCACCCACGCGGGAACCGGGCATCCGAAGGAAACCGACTGATCAGCACCCGATGCTGCCGCAGAGGCGGCCTCGACCGGCCGCCGATCGGGCAATGAGCCTTTCCGGTGCGCCCAGCAGACAGGAGGTTGACCGTGTAGGAGGTTGATCTTTTGTTGTCAGCTCGTCGTCGCTTGCCGGTGTGAGTCTGGTCCGGGTGGCTGCCAGGAGGCCCGGTAGCAGGCTGGCGGTGTCGGAGGGAAACCTCCGGCGTCGAAGCTCAGTGTCGAAGACCCTTGAAGGGGGAGCGACTGGGCGGTCCGTAGCATGACGCGAAGCCTGCGGCGTCGTTACTCAGCCGTTCGTGAGGGTGGCAACAGGGAGAGCCGAGCCCTTCCGGATCAGGGTGAAGGCCTATGGAAGCGGTGTAGCACCTGGATTGCAGCCATCACCGGTTGGTGCGATCCCGGCCCCGCGACGGTCGGCGACCGGTTACTTTCCTCGCCCGCTGGCCTGCGGACAAGGCCATGCAGCATGCTCGCGACCGGGTTCGTGAACTCACGGCCCAGCGCAGGCTCCTGCTCTCGGTTGAAGCGGTCGTGCAGGATATCAACGAGTTCCTGTGCGGGTGGGTCGGGTACTTCAAGTACGGGCACTCGGCCGAACGCTTCAGCAAGCTCAGAGCGTACGTACGGATGCGTGTCGCGCTGTTCATCAGCAAACGGCACCGTCGGAGTCGACACTTCGGCCGGTGGGCACTGCTGCACTTCACACCTAACGAGTTCGGCCTGATCGGCCTGTATGGAATCGTCGTCTCGCCCAGGGCGGGCAAGCCCTGGCGGGAGAGACCGAATGCCGACGGTGAACGGCGTCGGTAAGCCGTGTGCGGGAGAACCGCATGCACGGATTGACGGGTGGGAACTGGAAACGGAGCAACGATCGACCACGGTCACGAAGAAGAACGACCATCACGGGAAACCGTGAGGACACTACTGGCTTCACGACCTACCGCCGATCAACGCCACCGCGCCAGTTCCCGACCCTCCCGCAACAGGTTGATTACTGACCGTCGTTAGACGGTGCCGTGGTGGTCGAGGTGCAGCAGGACGCGGGCTGCGGCGACGATCTTCCCGATGCGCCAGGGGGCCAGGCTGATGTTGCGCAGCGCTCGGAAGGTCATCTTGAGCAGGGCATGGCCGCGCTCCCCGAGGGCCCGCAGGCCGTTGTGCACCTTGTTGAACATCTGCTGGACGGTAGTCAGCTGACCCTGGGCCGGTGTCTTGAACGCCACGGTGATGGTGTCGGCTTCGCCCTCGTAACCCAGATCACCCAGGGTGCGCAGATCCTCGTGCAGGTCGGTGAGGGCGGGCAGGATCTCGGGATGGGCCCGTATCGCGGCGGTGTCGTGCTCCCGGCCCGGACGCACGTCGGAGATCCAGATCGGCCACCCGTCAGGAACGGTCATGACCTGCACGTTCCCCCATGCTGGTGATGTTTTCCCGACCACCACAGATCCACCCCGACAGTGGGCCCCGGGCGGTGCACCGATCAGTCTCGATCAAGGCGCCGTCGATGCCCTCGTGCAGGTAGTCGTATGCGGTGGATTCACTGATTGCGTTGTCGGTGGCCAGTTGCTGCATGCGGGTGCCATCCAGGAACCAGCGCAGAATCAGCACCGCCTGGTCGTGGCTGGTCAAAGACCGGGTTCCGGCGCGGGTGCCCCGCCGGGTTCGTTCGGCGTCGAGCAGGCCGGTCAGTTCTGTCACGGTGTGGTCACGACCGGCAGAGTCGCGGTGTAGGTCACGCTCATGGCGACGCATGATCCTTTCTCACGCTGTCGAGACAGCCTGCACAACCGGGACCAGGCCTCGTTTGTTGCCGGGCGGGAAGTCTCGTGCGTCTCAGGTCATCCCAGCCTCCACCACGGTGAGTACTCCACAGGTTGCACGGAAAGGCTCACTGCCGTCGAACCTATGTGGTCGATGCGCCGCGCGACGTCCTCCAGGGAGGATCGTAATCGGGCTTCGAGCTCTTCGAAGATCGATGCCCACTGCGGATCGTACGGGACGACGAGCACAGGTTCGGTACTCATCCGCGGAGCACCGCGCGCCATGCTGAGACGAACTCGGCGACGGTCGCACACCTCGCGGCGCGGCGTGGGTGGGTGGGTGGCCCGGTCGAGCACGTCGGACGCGGCCCCCGTGCCGCGGAAACGCCCGTCGAGGTCGCCCTCGTCGAGGAGGACCAAAGCAGCGCGCCCCAGGTTGAACACTGTGTTGCACTCGTCGATCACCGCGCCTCGTTGGAATTCCTCGGGGGCCACGAACCCCGCATCCGTTACGGCGAGGTGAGTGTCGAAGATGCTCTCCACTGCGGCGAGGATCTCCGAGGTCGGCAGGGACCGAACCGGGCGTGCGGACCAGCGGAATCGAGGCGCGCCGCGGCGCCTCCGACCGGTGCGCCGTAGAGCACCTCACCCTCGACCCAGGGGTATATGAGCGCCAGGCCGTCGTCGGTGGTGACGCTGTCGAGCAGCGGGATGATCGCCTCGTGGGTCACCGACCGATGCAGCACCTCGGTCCGATGCAAAGAAGGAACCGCCCGCTTCTCCACCGACGCTTTCACGAAGTACCGGCCACCCTCGACCTCCACCCCGTACGCCCTGCATCCCGAATCCTGTTGAAAGAAGCGAGCAAAGATCTGACCGGCTGCGCTGAGATGGGACTCCAGGTCCCCGGCTATGTGGCCGGTGCTGGCCAGCCCGGTAGTTGACCACATATCTGCATCATTCGGTGATCGTAGGGACGCTCGGGTGGGGGATGCATCTGTCACTTGGTGAGCGCTGAGTCACACCGGCGTCAAAAATACGTCAATAACCGGGGCAGAACCATCAGGGGATTGGAAGCTCATCCCCCAAGGGGTGACGGGCAGGTGCACCATCTGGCGAGGCGGTCGCTGCTGCGGCGAGCCAAGCTCAGAAGAAGGGTGTCAGCTAGATGGCTGATCTGGCCTATGCGCTGGTGTTCATCGGGGTCTTCCTGGTGCTGGCGCTCACGCTGCGCGGTCTGGAGCGCCTGTGACCGCTGTGGAGAACGCCGTCGCACTGGTGCTCGCGTTGCTGCTGATCGGGTACCTGAGCTACGCGCTGGTCCGACCGGAGAAGTTCTGACATGTCCGATACCGCCGCCGGCGTGTTGCAGGTCGGACTCCTGCTCGCTGTCCTCGTCGTGGTCTACCGGCCACTGGGCGACTACATGGCCAGGGTCTACACCGCGAAGACCCACCTGCGCGCCGAGCGGGTGATCTACCGGGTGGTCCGGGTCGACCCTGACACCGACCAGCGCTGGACCACCTACGCCGCAGGCGTGCTGGGGTTCTCAGCGGTGTCGATCGTGTTTCTCTATCTGCTGCAGCGCTTGCAGGGCCTGCTGCCGCTGAGCCTCGGGCGGGGCGCCGTCGAACCTGGGATCGCGTTCAACACCGCGGTCTCGTTCGTCACCAACACGAACTGGCAGTCCTACGTGCCCGAGTCGGTGCTGGGCCATCTGGTGCAGATGGCCGGGCTCACCGTGCAGAACTTCGTCTCCGCCGCGGTGGGCATGGCGGTGGCCGTCGCGTTGATTCGCGGGTTCGTGCGCAGCCGCACTGGCCGGCTGGGCAACTTCTGGGTCGACCTTATCCGCGGCGTGATCCGGATTCTGCTGCCACTGTCGGTGGTCGGGGCGATTGTGCTGATCATCGGCGGGGTGGCGATGAGCCTGCGGGCCGGGGTCACCGTCACCGGGCTGGACGGCAATTCCAGCACGATCACACTGGCGCCGACCGCGAGCCAAGAAGTGATCAAGGAGCTGGGTACCAACGGCGGCGGGATCTTCAACGCCAATTCCGCGCACCCGTTCGAGAACCCGAACTCCTGGACCAACCTGTTCGAGATCTTCCTCCTGCTGGTCATCCCGGTCTGCCTGACCCGCACGTTCGGCCGGATGGTCGGCAACGTCCGGCAGGGCTACATGCTCGTCGCCGTGATGGGGCTGATCTGGGCTGCGATGCTGTCCGTCGCCTGGTGGGCCGAGATGCACCCGAACGGTCCGGCCACGCTGGCCGCTGGGGCCGCGATGGAGGGCAAGGAGGTCCGCTTCGGCATCCCGTCCAGCGTGCTGTTCGCCATCTCCACCACGGGGACCTCGACCGGGGCGGTGAACTCGCTGCACGACAGCTATACCGGCCTGGGTGGCGGGATGGCCCTGCTCAACATGCTGTTCGGCGAGGTCGCGCCAGGTGGGGTGGGTACCGGGCTGTACGGCCTGCTGGTGGTCGCCGTGATCGCGGTGTTCCTGGCCGGGTTGATGGTCGGGCGCACGCCGGAGTACCTGGGCAAGAAGCTCGGACGCCGGGAGGTCACCGCCGCCGCGATCTCAATCCTGGCGATGCCCACCGTGGTGTTACTCGGAGCCGGCGCCGCACTCGCCATGCCGGCTACCTTGGATGCGCTGAACAACTCCGGGGCGCACGGCCTGTCCGAGGTGCTCTACGCCTACGCCTCGGCGGGCAACAACAACGGCAGCGCGTTCGCCGGCATCACGGTGACCTCCGGCTTCTTCCAGTCCACCCTCGGGATGGCGATGGCTTTCGGCCGGTTCGTCCCGATCCTCGCGGTGCTCTGCCTGGCCGGCTCGCTGGCCCAGCAGAAACCGGTACCGGTCACTGCGGGGACGCTCCCGACCACCGGAGGGTTGTTCGTCACGCTGGTCACCGCCACCGTCATCCTCGTTGCCGCGCTGACCTTCTTCCCGGCGCTGGCGCTCGGTCCCTTCGCGGAGGCATTGGTATGACCCTCGTCAAGGAGCGCCCGACCGGCGCGGCGAAGCGCGCGGCGCGGGCCGGTGTGGCTGCTGGCGCCTTCAGCCCTGGGCAGCTGGTGTCCGCGCTGCCCGGGGCGCTGCGCAAGCTCGACCCGCGCCACCAGCTGCGCAACCCGGTGATGTTCGTCGTGTGGGTCGGCTCGGTGCTGGTCACCGTGCTGGCCGTGGTGCGCCCCGGAGTGTTCGCGATCGGGGTGGCCGCCTGGCTGTGGTTCACCGTGCTGTTCGCCAACCTCGCCGAATCGGTCGCCGAGGGCCGCGGCCGGGCTCAGGCCGAGACGTTGCGCCGCACCAGGAAGGACACCGTGGCCCGGCGCCTCTGTGGACAACCCGTGAGTGGCGATGGTGGCTATAGCAACCATCGCCACTCACG
>JBQTGW010000083.1:0-65743 GCA_052390495.1 Pseudonocardiales bacterium | reverse complement strand
CCGTCGCCACCTTGAAGACATGGCGGATTCTCTTCACCGACTACCGCCGGCCACTGAAGACCTTCAAGTCATCATTCCGTGCCGCAATTGGACTCTACTTCTTCAAGGAGGGTTTTGCATAACCCTCGAAGTATCCAAAACCAGAATTGATGGTCAGCTCGGTCGAGGTAGAGCGATACAAGGTGCTCCTCAGTAGGGGGGGCACGCCCGACTTTCGAAAGAGCAAGCGCCGGAGTGCGGCATGAGAGACAGCAATAGGACTGTCGAGTTGACTGAATCTGATGTCGAGTTCCTGAGACGCTATTAAGGAGAAATTCTACGGCTGGACCAGTGAACGTGCTCTGACCTGCGGAGATGGAAATTTTTCAGCCCAGGCTGAACATTTCTTATTAATACCGAGCCGCTCAGGACGCCATCAAGCTGTGGGAAGCCGAGAAGGAATACTGCCGGTCCCAGTTGATCGACTGCCTTCAGCAGGGTCCTGGTGACTGGGCTCCGCTGGGTACGGTCAATAACCAGCCAGTGATTCGCTACACCCGCTACGAATCTAGTCGTGTCGACCTTAAGGCGCTGCGCCGTCACGCACCCGGAATGGTCGACCAGTTCACTCGCATTGATGCACACTTCCGGTTCACCGTGGAGGACACATGACAGGCAATGATCCGACAGCTGAGCGAGTCCTGGCGGCGGCCGCGATGCGCGAGGGAATAATCATGGGGATTGAGGAGTCAGCTCGACAACTTCGGCTTGTACGGGTCGAGGTGCCGGGGATGATGGCTCGGTTCGCCATTCAGTGTTCGAAGAGTCTCGATTTGGATGCTGGAAGATTCGGAGCACTAGCAGACCTGGTGCGCGAAGTCCTCACTGTGATGTCAAGTCACCTCGACGACATGGCCACACAGATACACGAGGTCGACCCGGTCGAGGCCATTCGTGAATCTTGCTAGACCTGCTTACGTGCTGCCTCCGGCTATTCCCGAGCCGGAAGCACCCGTCATGAACCCCGTGTCGGCTGGATTGGCCGAGCACCTACGTGAGGTGCTCTGGACAGCCTGGGCCACCTGGCCACGATCAGTGCAGCCCGAGCTGGGCATGTCCGAGGTGGGCACGGCCTGTGAGCGGCAGATCGGATACAAAACGACCGCGACACCGCGGTGCAACGTCGACTCCGACCCGTTGCCCTCGATCGTAGGCATCGGAATGCATCTCTGGCTCGCTGAGCTGTTTCGGCGAGCGGACGGAGGGAGCGGTAGATATCTTCTCGAACAGCCGGTGATCTGGCGTGGTCTGACCGGTACCGCGGACTGTCTCGATCGGCGACGCCGCACGCTGCTGGACTGGAAGACCACCGCCAAGCGCAAGCTATCCGGTGTCCGCAAGGACGGACCGATGGTCCGTTACATCGTTCAGGTTCAGTGTTACGCCGCTGGCCTACAGGCACTCGGGGAGCTTGTGGAACGAGTGGCTCTGATCTTCATTCCCCGCGACGGAGAGTTGGCCGATCTGCATGTCTGGTCGGCCCCCGTCGATCACACCGTGGCCGATGAGTGGGCGGACCGCTACGAGCGAATTGCCGCCTGCGCTCGTGCTGATGGGCCTGGTGCTCTCGCCGCAACGCCTACGCGCCTGTGCGGCTGGTGCGCCCACCATCGGCCCGGTTCCACCGATCTGTCACTCGGCTGTCCCGGCACGATCGATCTGCCCCGGAGGGATTAATGGGATACATCACCGCCCCACAGACCAGCGGATTCAAGCCCGCGGAATACGAAGGCGCTCTCTTGCTCGTCCAGGTCATCGGGTTCGAGTCAGGGATCGTGACTCCCTACGGCGTCAGTGACGCTATCCGCGCCGACGTGGTGTCGATTCAAGGGCCGATGAGCCAGGCGCCCCGCAACAACAATGTACTGATCTTCAATCGCATGATAGTCGGCCAGTTGCGATCAATTGTCGGGCAGACCACGTTAGGCCGACTGACTCGCGGACTGGCCAAGGCCGGGCAGAGCGCGCCCTTCGTTCTAGCTGAGCCGACTCAGCAGGATATTACGGTGGCCGATCAGTGGATTGCGGCCAACGGTGACCTGACGAATCCTTCAGCGGCCAGCGGCCAGCAGCAGGCGCCGCCACCGCCGCAATACCAGCAGGTGCAGCAGCAATCGACGCAACAGCCTCCCCAGCCATCGCCATCTCAGCAGCAGGCCCCACCGCCACCTCATTATCAGCAACCACCACAGCAACCGGTGGTCCCGCAGCAGTACGCCCAGACCTACACGCAGGCTCGTTCCTCCAGCGAGCCACCACCGTACTGAGTCCAAGTCCACCGCATCCGGAATTAGGGGGGGACGTGGAATCTCTCGTGATCAGCTCGCTGGGGTGGCAAGACCGTGACGGTGACTGAGGCGACCATCGACCGACTCAACGCATCTCTCGCCGTGGTCCGGCAGCGGGGTCGAGTATTTGATGCCCGCTGCCCGGCCCACGATGACCAGAACGCGAGTCTGACTTTCGGCTACGGCGAGACCGGAGGTGTGGTGATGCACTGCCACGCTGGATGCCCGGTGACCGAGATCGTCACGGCGGCAGGGCTGACCATGGCTGACCTGTCGCCTGAGCCGCATATTGTGGCCGTCTACGAGTACCGCGACGAGTTCGGCGAGCTGCTGTGGACCGTGGAGAGGTGGCAGCCCAAGGATTTCCGGGTACGCCCCTCGCTGCCGCCTGTTGCGGATCGGCGGCTCTACCATTCCGAGTGGCTACCCGAGGCTAGGCGTACGAATCGTGTGGTCTGGGTCGTCGAGGGCGAGAAGGACGCCGACCGGATGGCCAAAGAGAGCGAGATCGCTGTCTGTGGTGTCGGTGGAGCAGGTAAATGGCTGCCAGCCTATACAAGTCAGCTGGCTGATTTGCGGGTCCGTGTGGTCTCGGACGACGACAATCGGGGTAGAGCTCACGCCCGAGCTGTCGTCCGGGCACTGGACGGCGTAGCAGCTGAGGTCAGCCTGGAGATCCCATCAGGGGGCAAGGATGTCAGCGATCATCTGGACGCTGGTTATTCACTCGACGCTCTTGCTCTATTGCCGGTTGATGAGGAGATCGACGCGCACCGGCTTGATCGCGTGCGGATCAAAGAGGTTGCGTGGCTCTGGCCGGGATATCTGCCCATGGGAAAGCTGGCGATCATCGAGGGGGATCCGGGCGACGGCAAATCGGTTCTCACAATCGATCTCGCCGCACGGCTCTCCACCGGCTCACCGCTGCCTGGCGGTCTCGGCAGGTGTCCGCTAGGGCCGATCAACGTGGCGATGCTCAGCGCTGAGGACGACCCTGAGGACACCATCGCACCCCGATTGGCTGTAGCTGGCGCCCACGCTCAACGGGTCCATCTGATCACCGGCGGTCCCGCGGGCTTGCCGTTCGATTTAGGCCGGGACCTGGGTTCGTTGGAGGCGCTGGTTCAGCGCCAGCACATCCGACTGATCACGATCGATCCCTTGATGGCCTTCATGCCGGCCGACATGGACAGCCACCGAGACCACGACGTACGCCGGGCCTTGCATCCGCTGAGCCGGATGGCTGCTCGGTCCGGTTGCGCGGTGTTGGTCGTGCGACATCTCACCAAGGGTCGGACCAAGGCGATCTACGCCGGGGGAGGCTCGATCGCGTTCATAGGCGCTGCGAGGGTCGGCTACCTGGTCGGGGTACACCCTGATGACGAGGACAAGCGGGTGCTGTCCTGCGTGAAGATCAACATCGGTGTCAAGCCACCAGCCCTGGCGTACCAGATCGTCTCGGATGAGAAGTGCGATATGCCCCGGCTGGTCTGGGACCCCACGCCGCTGGTTCTGAGCGCCCAGGAGGTGCTGGACGGCGCGAGCGGAACGGATGAGCGCGACTTGCGCGACGACGCTCGTGGCTGGCTGTACAGCTACCTCTGCGACCACCAGGCGGGGAAGTCGTGGACCGAGATCGTCCGGGCTGCCAAGCGGGAGCTGGGCGACGTCAGCGAGATGACCTTGCGACGGGTCCGCAAGCAGGTGGCCTTCAAGGTCGTCAACCCAGTCGACACTGCGGGCGCCGTTCACCGAGGCGTGTTCTGGCGCCCTCTCGCGTCGGACACGGACAGTGACACAGATGCTCCGCTTGCTCAGCCTGCCCATGTGAACAAGCTGAGCAAGCTGAGCAAGCGACCACAGGACGCTCACTCGGATGAGGCTCCTCTTAGCACGGAGAGTGAGTTGTCTCCCGGTCCTTGCGACGTCTGCCAGGACGAGCCAGCCGTGATCTTCGCTGCCCACGGCGCGGTGCGCTGCCGAGCGCACAGTCCGATGACCTATGGCGGTTCGTGATGCCTCCGCGTCGTAAGTATCGGCCGATCAGACTGGAAGGCGGCGAAATCGATTACCGGCTGCGGCACAACGTCGAGCAGCAGACCGTGCTCCAGCTCCTGCCCGAGCCCAAGCCGTGTACCCGGTGCAGGACACCCGCCCGCACAGCCACGGCTCGCGGCCGTGCCGTACATCTCAATTGCGAGGGCTGGCTGGATGTCTTGACCACTGAGGCGATAGCCAAGGTGCTGTTCGGCGTGGCCGTCGACCTCGGTGCAACGGTTGTGGAGGTGTCGTGATGTTCGAACCGGACGTGTTCATTCCCTTTCCCCGTCATCACTGGTTCCGGCTGACGCTGACAACCAGCATCGAGCCCGGTCATGGATGGGTCTACGAGGGCATGGTTCGACGCGACACGCTCTCCGTTCGGGGTGTTGGTCTAGTGGTCATGCGCATGCCCAGGAAACAGCGGAAAGTGCCTCAGCACCGGAAGTCGCGATGATCTTTAGGTTGAAGTCTGAGCGCCGTGGTGACAGCCAGCACGTCTCCGTGCTGTGTGAGGGCGACCAGGAGGTGATCAAAGAGTGATCATCAAATGTCAGAGTTGCGGGATGGCATACAGGCCACTGACCCGATCCGCGCAGGGATGGATCAATGACGAGTACCACACAGCTAATGGCGACCTGCTCGTGGTGTTGTGCTTCTACTGCCGCGATCTAGTGCCCGGCGCGCGGCAGCGTGCCATCGCTCGCGGTCGATACGAGGCCGACATGGGTGATGCATCGTGAGCCGGGCTTCGCGGCTCGGCTATGACGGCGAACGTCCGGTCCAGGTGGCGCTGCAAGCACTCGGTCACCCGGTCACCCGCCCGAGGGCCGGTAGCCCTCACGACGTCGGCGATATCTGCGGCCTGCCGCTGGTCATCTCCGTCAAGAACTGGGGCCGTCCGGAGCTGGGTACATGGGTCGACGGGCTGCCTCGCATGATCGAGGCAGCCGGCTGTGAGACCGGCGTGGTCTGGCACAAGCGTCGCGGTGTGGCAGATCCCCTCGGCTGGCACGTCACCACCTCCGGCCGTCTGTTCGTGCCTTTACTCCAGGCTTACTGCCGAGAGAAAGGGGGACGACTCTGATGAAAAGAAGTCATAGAAGACAAGGCGGACAGGGCGTTACGCGATCTACGTGAGGAGGTTCGCCGTGCTCATGAAGTCAAGGGACTACGTTAACGGCGCAGCTGTCAAGTTGGTGACCAGGGAGATAACCAGAGAGCTAGAGCCACTCTCAGAGCAAACGCTGAAAGCGATCGACAGCGCAACACTGGCGATCAACGCCCGGTTCGATCGACTCTCCGCAATCCTCATGGGAGAGGAAGACGGCGGACCTACGCTAACCGACGTAGCCGCAGCGTATCGGGCGGCGCAAATCGACCGAGGAGAAAAGACATGACGTGCACCGTCTGGGGGTGCACGACCCGCGAGTCGATCGGCGACCCGGTTTGCCCGTGGTGCGCCGATCTGTCCTTGGCATCGCTGGCCACGATGTCTCGGATCTATGTCGCACTCCGGATCGAAATGGGCCACAAGACCAGGCCCATAGAAAATGCCAGCAGATCGGCACCGGACTCGACGCCGCCGCTACGTGTGGTGATGCTGGACCTGGCCGACGAGATCCTGGCCCATGTCTCCTGGACTCGGACCTGGGCGCGGCAGACCCTCAGCCGGCCCGGTGCTCGACGCGCCCCGGTCGGCGAACGCTTCGTCACGGCTGTCGACGATCTCGCGCAGGCGTGGGACTTACTCATGGCACGCCACGACATCGGCCCCTGGCTGGCCTCCACGACGACCGGCCTGGCCACCCGGGGACGCGAGCTGCTGCGCTGGGAACACCTGGTCCACGAGTTGTCCCTGCCTTGCCCACGGTGCGATCTGGTCGCACTGTGCCGGGAGAACGGCTGCGAACACGTCTACTGCTCGAACTCTGACTGTGGTCACAAGATGACCGGTCAGGAATATGACCATGCGGTGAAAGGATTAGTCGCATGAAATTCACACTGCTCACAAAAGGAATGGTTTAGGGATGATCATAATCATTAACAAATCTGAAAGGACACGAGTTAAGTGACCTACAGGAGCAAGCTTCGCGACACTCTCGTCGCGGTCGCAGTCGGGGGTGTCCTCGTAACGTCAGGTGCGTGCAGCGTGGCCGATCCGGACACGAGTCAAGCCGTGTTGCATTTCTCGGGTGGCTCATTCTCCTCGCAGAGATTTCTGGACTGTGTTCCCCCTGGAGTTCGCGAAGTCGACGGTCCAAGCGATTTCCACTTCTATTACCCAGACGGACGACGGACCTGGACGTTCAAGAGCAACCCGGACGGCAGCAAGGCAACCGGCGCGGACGCTCCGGCGATCCGGGTCTCCACCAGTAATCAAATCGAGCTGTACGTCTCGGGCACCGCGACATTCAGCCTGAACACTGCCTGTGCCCCCTGGACAGACACGGACGGACGCAAATGGGAGGGTGGTCCGTTCCAGAGGTTCCACGACACGATCGGTCGCCACAATCTGGCATTCACCGAGGATGTGGGTGGCCAACCGCAGCCTGACGGCTGGAGAATTGTCGCCGAAATCTTCGTGGGTGGCCCGATCGAGCGAGCAATGGATAGAGCAGGTCAACCATACGAGTGGCAGGCGCTCTACAGCAGCGCCAAAGACCAGACCGCGTGGGCCGAGGTCGCAGAAAGGGCGATCCCAGAGTTGATCGAAGAACAGGCCGGTGGTCCACACTTCATCCTGCACAATGTTCAATTCGACAAACCGAACGTGCCCGCGTCGATGATGCTCGAATTGGAGGAGAAGGCGGCGTCGATTCAGCGCCAGCAGACTGCTAATGCCGATCGTGACTACGCGACGTCCTTCCCCGGAGGCTTGCTGGGTTATTCCGCTTATCTCCGTCAGCTAGCGGAGACGAAAGCGCTCAACGAGGGTCGTGGCCTGCTGATCCCGCAGGGTTCCTCCGTGATCGTGCCCCAGAGCGAGCGGTGACATTGTTGAGAGGACTCATTTATCCACTGATCGTAATGGTCCCGCTGCTGATCATTACGGGCATGGCCTGGTGGGCGATTAGGTCTGTCCGACACAGAGAGAAACGTCAGGCGATTCAGGGTGCCCGGTGGGAGAGCTACATCCAGGTTGAGAGCGACGGCAGGGCAGTGATCGGAGTTCATCGAATCGCCCGCTGGGGGAATGACCGACAATTGATCCTGAAGGTCGATGAGGTAGGGACGGTTCGCGCAGACGACGGTGTGGCCATGCTGGAGGTACAAGCTGAGGCAGAAAGGCGTGTCGTCGCCTATAACACGTTTCTGCCGACTCAGCGGACCGCAAGTGATTAACTCATGTGGGCTGGGTATCGATTTCGGAATAGGCCAATAATCAGGAGTCGGCACGACAGGAAGCGACAAGCACACCGAAGGAGGCTCCGATGCATATTGACTTGATTATTGAAGGACTAGCCCGGGAGTCGGGTCGCCTAATGATCGCCTGCGACACGCAAAAACAGTGGCTTGTGGGTATCGAGTTCGGTCGAGAGGATGAGGATTCCGATATGTACGCCGCAGCGGCGTACGGAGTGGGTGCGACGGCACAGGAAGCCATTACGAAGGCACTCGCGGAGACAGGATGGCGGTGACATGGTCGATGGCGTCGAGAACGTTTCCCGCGAGATGGGCTGATGACTGTGCGGAGTGCGGCGAGTCATTCGAGATAGGTGAGGAGATCAGATATAACGACGACGGCGAGATCGTAGGTGTGGACTGTTGCGATTACTACGAAGACGATGACGACTAGTCCCGAGTTCACCTCGTGCGTTGAGATCACGCTCTGCGCAGTGGCACGGCGCTTAGCCTGCCTGCATGACTCTGGGAGAGGTCACGACACCAGACGGGACGGTGCTGTGGTCGCTGCCCCATGCCGCTGCCCGGCTCCAGGTTCATGAGCGCACGGTGCGGGCATGGGAGCAGGCAGGCCGGCTCACCCGGATAGCGCGCGTATGCCAGGTGCGCTACTACCGACGTCAGGACGTGCTACTCGCCGAACGAGAGGCTCGTCATGCCGATCCGACAGGAAAACGGGGGCGACGACTTGCACGCCAGGTTGCCCGTCAGCCATCCTGTGCCCAGGGGTGAACTGTGTCCTCAACGGGCGGCAACCCAGCGGGACCCACAAGCAGCTCGCCCTTAGGGCGGTTCCCCGGCGGCGCAGCGGAATAGGGCGAGTGCTCCTCCCCGGTGGCCGCTCGCGACGCCGGGAACCACCCGTCCTTCATCAGGCAAGGTCTCTCCTCCCGGGGCCGTGAGCAGCTCGACGCGGATGTGAGATCTTCGCGAGGTCCCGACCAGTGGTTCCAGAGTCCTGGTCGGGATCACGCTGCTTATTCCGGTGGCCGGTGATGTCCATGCCCACGGCTGCCCGTCGACCCTGCACGGTCCCCGGCTGCGGCGAGCTGTCCAGCCGAGGTCGCTGTACCGGTCACGAGGCCGAGGCCGACCGTCGCAAGGGCACCACCACGGCCCGTGGCTACGGTGCCGACTGGCAACGCTGTCGAGCCGACTATCTGCTCGTTCATCCGTGGTGCGAGTGGTGCCGACACGAAGCGACCGAGGTCGACCACCGAGACGGCCGCCCGAAGGGTCCGCTACGGCTGCACTGGCCCAACCTGCGCTCGCTGTGCGGGACATGTCACCGACGCCGCACCAATCGTGACCAGCCCGGTGGCGTATTGCGTCGCATATGACGTGCGGCCTGCGCTCGTCGCTGCATCAATCCTGAGTGGCAACGCTGGGACCATCTGAGAGGAGTGAGGCGACGTAACTCATGGTGCCTCGACGTACGACTTCCCCGAGGCTGATGGGTGTGCCCTCTATCTGGGCCAGACGCACCGCCGCTGCCCTGATACTGCTCCACTCCGTGGTGCTGAACCGCACGGAGTGAGGCTGTGTCTCCTCGCCATCAGTGGCCATGTCGCGTGATTCCTTCCGTTCTGTTGTACGGGGACGCGCCGGGCGCCCCTCACTGGATGAGCACCCGGCGCCTCCCGTGCGGGAGCGTCAAAGCAGGGCGCCGTCGTCGCGGACGACGTAGACGACTCCCTTCGACGCTGGGCCGAGCTCCGGATAGCCGTTGCGCTTGGCGTAGCCGCTACGCAGCAGCGACTTGGCTCGACCCAGGTGATCGTTGGTTCCCACCACGTACAGCCGGTCGTCGATGATGCTGACGACCGCGTACGCCCGTCCCTCCGCCTGTGCCGTAGCTCGTCCGGCATGCTTGACCTGCGCGTGCCAGCGATGAGCGACATCGCAGTCTTCGGGAATGCAGCGACGGTGGTCCCCGAATCCGCAGATCATCGCGATGATCTCCACGCATTCGGGGTCCGCGGGTTCGCCAGGGCATCGGTCCGGCCAACGCCCGGCGGCTCCGCAGTACGCACACTCTCGCCTGGTGTGTGCTGTCAACGTTCACTCCCTTCCTTCCGGCCTGGGTATGGCCGGATGGCGCCTCCTGCCTGAGGAGACATGGCCGGAACCGGACGGCTTGGCCCGATTCCCACCATGTACCTCTCAGTACCTCGGTATCTCTTCGATCACGAACCAGGTGCTGAATAGACCACCCTCGCGCACCGTCACGAGTTCCATCTTCGCCAGGCGATGAGCTTCGGCTTGCAGTCGCTCGAAGTCGGGATCATCTAAGCGCAGGATGATCAGTCTTGCGGTTTCGGCAGAGGCCCTGGCTCGTGAGAGACGATTCAGGATCGTCGGCGGCGCTGACCTATGCACGTTCGTCACCCCATTCGATGACGGGAGGGTTTTCCGGCGGCTCGGTGCCGATGGGCAGTAGCAGGATCTCATTCTCACCTAACGGCGCAGAACTCGCGGCACTGTTGCGTATGTCGAGCACACGCTGCCGGAAATTCTCCATCGGCTCCCTGGGACCACTGTTCACAATCTTCCAGCGGTTCTGTTTGCAATTCCATTGCCAGACGTCGAACAACGGCTCGTCTGGATGATGACCGGGTGCCAGAGTTTGCATGACGCGCTCCTTCGGTGGTTCCCACGGCGGCAACCGTGGGGGTCCCAGCGGACCTGGCCGAGCTGGTCTGCCGGGCGTGCGCAGACCAGCTCGACACGGACCGTTAGGCGAGATTGGCTCCTGCCTCATGGGCGTCAGCGCAGCACTACTCAGTCCGTCGACCCTACGGTGATGCGGACGGAACCATGGTCGATCTCGGCTTCCACGGAGTCGTCTTCATGGTCGACACGAACTTCGATAACGGTGCGGGCTGCATGGAGTAGCTCCTCAGCCTGGTGTTCGCTTTCCGCCGGGACCGCCACGTTGAAGGTCACCGTCATCTGCCGAACCACCAAGACGTCATCCATGTGGAATTCACGAAGGAATCGGCGTAGACCTGCGGTGCAGATCGAGCCGCCGTCTCTTCCGGCCCACTGATCGACGATCCTGCTGCGCATCCGTGCCTTCTCATCCGAGTGGGCTCGAAGTATGTCCGCTATTTCGTCCAGATGATCCGAGCGCAGCCGAGCCGAATCGTCTTCGTGCTCACGGGCCAGGTTCAGCGCGCTTGCCGCTTGCTCGACCTTCTCAAGCAGAACGAGCTGGAGTACATGGACCACATCCGAGAGATCACGGATGTCAGCCGAGGTGACAACCTCCACAACGGAGGCGTGCACCGAGACGACGCAATCACCGACGTCCGTGGCCGCAGCGGTGTCGCCACTGACCCAGGCCACGTCGAGCCGCCCGGTGTCATGATCGTCCGTCATCACTACGCCGAGGCGCCCTGTCTGGTCGCGCACGATCTGACCACTCCGCGTCTTGTCATCCTGAGTAGTGCTCATTGCATCCGTAATCACGGTATTGCTCCTTCGGTGGATGAAATCTCTCCGGGGCATCCGGAGATGGCCCTAGCGGACCTCAACGACCTGGTGCGAGACCAAGTCGAAGACGAGCGCTAGCGCGCCAAGCGACAGGTGATGTCGCCTAGTAATCATCGTTCCAGTGTTCACCCGCGTTCAGCGGGTCGAACCAATCCGGGGCGTGCGGGGTGTCGGGATAGTCCCGGCGTAGCCGGTCCTCGGTGTCGAGCCGGATCTGCCAGTGCGTGTTGCATCGTGGAAAACTTTCACCGGTACTGGACAGTGCCATACGGTATTCGACCGGCCCATGGCACCCGTCCGGGTCCCCGCTGTTGATGCATTCCAGCTCGATGTCTTCGCTCATGCCGTGACACGAGCTGCTGCACGGGCTGCGGCCTTGACGGCACGCCCCTCCGGATCGATACCGCGCATACTCGGATCGGTGTACCGCCATTCGATTAAGGCGGTCAAGCCGAGTGCGAATCCGGCCATGTTGACCTCGGTCGGTCTCTGTGTCCATTCGACAGCCGCAGCCCACGCGTTGTACACGGGTGCGGGTGGTTGTTCGCCTACCGATGCGTTCCGGCACATCTGATAGGCAAGCTGTGCCTGACTGACGCATCGGATCGCTGGCTGAATCTTGCCATGCGCTATGTGGAACATGGCCGCCATCAGCAGGTCGCAGAGCTGGATTGCACCGGCTCTACACTTACGTAGTCGGGGCTCCGGATCGTGGCGCCGTGGCAACGGCAGACTATCCGAAGGGCGCCCCCTTCTGGTGGTCATGGTGTGCTCCTCTTCGGTGATGGACACCACGGCGGCAACCGTGGTGAGCCACTAGGTAGAAGTCCTAGCGGACATGGCCGCATCGGTCCTCCCCAGGAGGTACCGACACGACCACAAGCGCTAGCGCTCCGTTGCGTTGTACCGCTCGCCATCGCCCAGCAGCACGGTTCCCGCGCTGCTGAGGCGACCCCAGCCATCCCGCCACGACACTATGGTTTTGGCGAGCTCGTGAGCGGCCTTCTCCGCATAGCTGGACACGGTGAGTTCATCGGCGGGAAAGGTGTCCGTCTGAAGTCCGTCCACCCAGATCACGTTCGCAGTGTCGTTCGTGCGCTCGATCACGACCCCGAGGGGGCGGTCGATCGCACTGTCGGTGGGCACCACGACGGACCCGGCCACGATCTCCGGATTGATCACCCCAGGCTTGTGGTTCCGAGTCGGTTTCCTTCCGGTCGGTAGCGTGTGGACGTTACTGGGCTCCACCTTGACGAACCGACCACCTGAACCACGCGGCCGTTTGCTGGCAGCGGAATCAGGGGCTTGAATACCTGACTTCTTGCCAGTGGCACGCCTACCGGCTGTTTTCGGCTTAGGTAGACAGGCTATCTGCCAGCCCTTGCTGGCCGGATGCACGTGCCAGTATCTGCCGCTGGGGCCTTGCACCATCCCGTGACCGCACTCCGCGCAGGTGGCGATGGATGATACTTGAATGGTGTCGATGTTCATGATGTGCTCCTCTTCGGTGGGCTGTCGCAGGGCATCTGCGACCTGACCAGGAGGATTGTCCTTGTCAGTCCCCCGTCCACCCGGCTAGAGGATGAGCGAGAGACCGATAAGGAAGTGAGCACTTCATATAGCACCGGATGACCTCACCGGGCGTCTGTCATGGGTCGAGCGTGCATGATCTCCTGGGCGTTTCCAGGTCTGAGAGGGAATCGGTCGCGTCGGTGATCACCGGCAGGGTTGCCTGTCCGGGCTCACCACCCGTGGCCATGCCTGCCGTGTCGGTTGCTGGACTCGACCATTGCCGGTCGCCCATCCGTCGCTTGCGTGCCGATCCCCCGGCAGGGTCGACCTGCCCGGGTGCTCCGCTCGTCAGTCTGTGCCGTCACCGTGGTTTGCGGGTGCTCCCCTGGCCACTCCGCTAGGGGCCCGTTCACCGCGTGCGGGCGCAGCCCTCTCAGGGCCGATCTCAGGCACCGTCACCGGCTAGCGCGGGTGGCAAGGCCAGGGATCGGCCTAGACCTCCTGGGAGGGAGGCCAGGGGTCGCGCCCGTGTGTGCGGGATCGACTGCCGATCATGCTCGCTGTGAAGTTGATCAAGGATCATGCACTGGCGCCCTGGTGGTTCGGAGCACCGTGCCACTCAGTGTATCGCAACCACACTACATGTGTTACACAGGACTGTTCGACCAGTTCAAAGTCATGATTTTCGATCTTGAAGCGCATCTTGAAGATCATCTATACCATGATTGTGTCATCAAAATAGAACATCTGTTCGACTATCTTGACCAGGAGTCGGTCTAGCTATCCGGGAGCGGTCCAAGATGGTCACCGAGTCGTTTGCGAGCACTCCGGTCGAGTCGTCCGACATCAACCCCGGTCCGTCACCCGAGGATGATCTTGACCCGTGGCCGGCCTATGTCGGTGACGCCCCGCCGAGCGGTAACGAGGGACCGCTGCCCTCCGATGAACTCTGTGCGTGGGTACGTGAGCAGACGGACACGGTGCTGCTCGGCTTGTCCTTCGGCAAAGACAGCCTGGCGAGTTTCGAGCGGTTACGCCGCCACTGGCCAGTGCACGCCATCTGCGGCTACAGCCTCTACAGCATCCCCGGACTGGAGTTTCAGCGTCGCCAGGTCACCTACTACCGGGAAGCCCTCGGCATCCGGGTACTGAGCTTTCCGCACGCTTCGGCCTACCGGCTCATCGCGCATTCGGTGTTCCAGCCACCCTCACACCTGCCGGTGATCATCGCCCACGCTTTCCCGCCGGTCGACTACGGCATGATCTATTCAGTCGCCGCGGACGGAGCCCGATTCGATCCGGATACGACCTGGGTCGCCACGGGTATCCGCGCCGCCGACTCCCCGATACGACGGGTCGGCATCATGTCGCGCGGCCCCTACGATCTGAGTCGTCGCGTGTTCTTCCCCGTCTGGGACTATCGCAAGCCCGACGTGCTGGCCGCCCTCGATCGTCTCGGCGTGCCGCTGCCGGTCGACTACCGGCTGTTCGGCCGCACCTTCGACGGCTGCGACTACCGGTTCGTCAAGCCACTGGCCGAGCACTTCCCCGAGGACTACGAGCGGCTGCGGCGGTGGATGCCGCTGGTCGACGTCGAGTTCCTGCGCCGTGGCGAGCGCCCACCCGGCAATGAGCCCACTTGGTGAGCATCCACGACGAAGAGGAACAGAATGATCATTTTGAGAGCGATCGTCATAGGAGTGCTGTCCGCGGGGCTGATGCGGCTGTTCGAGTGGCTCTTCACTCCGGACGATGATCAGAGACCGGCCGGGTGAGCACTCACGACGAGCCGGCCTTCGTGCTCGATGAGGCTTCCTGGGGCGAGGAGGAGGCACGCTGGGACGACCAGCCCGACTGGGAACAAGCCGTCGCCGACTTCATCCCTGACGACGCCGACCCGGATGCCGACCCCGTCGAGGCCAGCCGCCAGGAGCTCGACGAGGTGGCCGCGGGCTTCCGGCAGCGCATGGGCGCTGAAGCAGACCGTGCCGAGCTGGCCACCATGTCGGACTTCTACACGTGCGTCACGTTCGCGACCAGGCAGCAGCTGTGGGCCTTCCTCGACGCCACCGGCTGGCGCAAGCACTCACTCTGGGCTGCTGGGCGATTTATCGACGGCCGCGCGCTTGCCAAAACCATGAACATCGAGCTGCCTCCCGACCCGCAGTGGCGTCAGCCGCATCGTGACGCCGCCTGGGACGACCGGGCGATGACCGTCCAGGACAACCGAGCCATCACGACAGAGAAGGAGTAAGACCATGACTGCACCTGTCCCCGGTCGGCGTCGCCGTGGTGGCGCCGGTAGCGCTGACCGAGCACGCCGGGACCTATTGCGTAGCGCTCGCCGGAGCGGATTCGGCGGCGACAACCTCGGCGCCGCTCACCAGTGGGCACGCGGTGTTCTCGGCGAGATTCGAGACCGCAACAGGCCGACCGCAGGCGGTGCCGCGACACGAGGCACCAGCGGACGGCGTATCTCGGCAGCGGTCTCCCGCGCAGCACGTTCCGTGCTGGCGGCTACCTCCGGCTCGGAGAACGAGCCGAATATCGGCCGTTCCCGTGGTCGCCAAGGATCTACCCCTGCCGCCTTCCGAGGGGCACAGCGTCGCTCCACCCCATTCGCGCGCTGATCGTCTTATTCCCTAGGTCAGCCCATCGGCATCCCGTGATCTGCCTTGTTGCCCTTTCTCTGTCGGTCGCGAGGCTCTCCCTGTTTCGCCGCTCGACAGGCGCGTGAGTCCTGGGTGGTTCTCACTCGCCTGTCGCCGAACAGGGGGAAGTCTCACCCCCGTTGTGACCGAAAGAGAGAGGGCACCGGTGCAGAATGGGTCCGGGATGCTGATGGGCGCTCTACTTTGGCGCTGATCATTCAGTGATTCCATCTATGATCAACTCCAATTTGACCATAGGGGTGGGGGGGTCACAAGATCGTTGATCATGGACTGACCCCGGCGCAAGCTTGTATATCTCGGCCCAAGATCGTCGAACAGGTGTTCGATAACGTGAGGGGCCGAATGTCCCGCATCCACTATGGCGTCGGAGTCGTTCCGCGGGCTGCGTGTGGGGCAGGCGCTCGCTGGTCATCGACTCAGATCACCACGACACGCGGCACCCGGCGAGTGACCTGCCATTGAGTTCGATGACTGCTGTGTTTCCGGGCTCATATTGCCGAGCAGGTTCGTCAAACACGTCTGGGTGCCTGACCCACCCGAACCTGAGCCTTTTCTGGACAAGTTGGTGTTCGAGGTGTGCGAATTTACTATATGGAATTCAGTGACGTTTATCCAGTGGGAAGAATAGCATGAAGAGCAAGGAGGTGGATCAAAATCAAGCCAGGCCCGAAACAGAAGCCGCGCGCCTTGGCGGTGTTGCACGGCAACACCAAGACGCACCCCAATCAGATCAACAATGACGAGCCGATCCCGCTGGCTCAGGAGCCAGACCGGCCCACGGACCTTACCGAGGCTCAGCTCGTGGTGTGGGATTTCACGGTCAGCCAGCTCAAGGGCATGAAGCTGCTGCACAGGGCTGACCAGTACGCGCTGCGTGCCTTGGTCATCGCCACGGAGCGCGCTGACAAGGCGGGCACGGATTTCAGTCATCAGCCGCTGGTCGTGCGCAATCCGGCCAACGGTGTGCCGATGGCCAACCCGATGATGGACCTGTGGCTCAGGCTGTCCGCTCAGCATTTGCGGCTCGCCACGCAATTTGGCTTGACACCCAGCGCGCGCGCCTCGATCCGGACCACGCAGGCCGCCGCTCAGGCCCCGCAAACCCAGCCCGGACGGCTGCTGGCATGAGGTCCGGTATGACCTGCCCACGATGCCGGTGCGGTAATCGGTGGTGCACTTTCGCTGTCCTGGCCGACCGGCTGCGTGATGACGGCGTGCTCGACGCCGGGGTGATTCGTGGCAAGGTGCGGCTAGAGGAGTACCGGCAGATCGCCGCCCGGCATGGCGCCGTCCCGGGCGCTACCCGTGAGTATGAACGGCTGATTGGGTAAGCGCACCGACGTATCTGATTCCGTAACAAGTCGATCTGACGGACTGATCATGACTATCACCGCGAAGGTGAAGTGCGACAGCAAGAAGGAGTTTGATGACTGAAACCAACACTTGCGCACCTGAGCCACCGGGCCGTTCGGGCGACGACCAGGACAGGTTGGTCGATCAGCTCAATCTAGTCGTGCACAAGGCGCTCTGTGAGAATGCCGTAACATGGAAGCTCGGTGCGGTTGTCGGCCTGTCTGATGCCGTTTTGGTCGCTACTCAGGCGGTCATTGACGCGGGGTGGCGACCGCCTGAGCTTCAGAGCGGAAGCACGAGCAGCGGAGCGGCCCGGCTCCAGGTGCTATGGCTGGGTGAGCGGCCGGTGCTGGTACGCGACAAAACCGACCCCGAGATTCTCGATCACCTCGACACCAAGCAGCTCCGCAAGGAGTTCGACGTTGCCGGAGTGCTGGTGTTCGAGCGCGAGGTCGAGGTGCTCTGAGTTGGTCGACGATGACGAAGTGACTCGCGCAGTACTCGACGAGGCACTGCGGACGCATGCCGCCAGTGAACTGGCCGATGATGGCGAGGTCATCGTCTCCTGGTTGGCCTTGGCGGCTGTGCGCCGCCACGACGGCGGAGGTGCGGTGATCAGCCTGCCGTCGTCGGGGTGCATGCCCTACTGGGAGGCTCGGGGCCTGCTGCACGAGGCGTTGGCCTCCATGGATCGCCAGATCGCACAGGATGAGGCAGGGGACCCCTAGCGCGACGCCGAGAGGTCACTTTCTGTGCTAGCTGGGATCTCATCCGGGGGAGAGTCCTGTGGTCGCTTGCTCAGCTTGCTCAGCTTGTTCACATGAGCAAGCTGAGCAAGCGGATCATCTGCGTCACCGTCCGTGCGCAGGGCGCCACTCCAGCGAGCGTCGGTGGAGAGTGTCACCGCCTGGCACGCACCTTAGCCTCGCCGCCATGCCGCCCGTATCGCGTTCGTTCGTCCACCTGCACACCCACACCGAGTACTCGATGCTTGACGGTGCCGCCCGCGTCGGCCCGCTCATTGAGGCTGTGGCCGCCCAGGGCATGCCCGCTCTCGCCATCACCGACCACGGCAACCTCTTCGGCGCTCACGACTTCTACAACCGGGCTCGCGCCGCCGGGATCACTCCGATCATCGGCATGGAGGCGTACGTCGCCCCCGGTCCGCGTACTGAGCGGCGCAAGATGGCGCTGCCGGGTGGGACTGACCAGATCCTCCACAGCCACGCCACGCTGCTAGCCGAGACAACTGAGGGCCTGCACAACCTGTTCCGGCTGGCCTCCCTGGCCAGCATGGAGGGCTTCTACTACCATCCCCGGATCGATCGCGAGCTGCTCGCCACCTACGGTGCCGGGCTCATCGGGACGACCGGCTGCCCCGGTGGTGAGGTCCCCCGCCTGCTGGAGCAAGGTGCCTACGACGCCGCCTGCCAGGCCGCCGCTGACTACAGGGACCTGTTCGGCGCGGGCAACTACTACTGCGAGCTGATGGATCACGGCCTGGCGATCGAGCAGCGCACCCGCGACGACCTGCTCCGGCTCACAGCGCGGCTGGGCCTGCCGGCGCTGGCCACCAACGACCTGCATTACGTTCATCGCGACGACGCCTACGGCCACGACGTGTTGCTGTGTGTGCAGACCAGAGCGACCCTCAACGATCCCACTCGGTTCCGGTTCGAGGGCGGCCCTGAGTACTGGCTCAAGTCCGCCGAGCAGATGCGCGCGCTGTTCGACGATTCCGTGCCCGACGCCTGCGACAACACGCTGCTCATCGCCGAACGCGCGGCCGGGGTCGTGCTCGCTGAAGGCGTCGACCTGATGCCGCACGTCGAACTATCCGAAGGCGAGACCGAATTCAGCGTGCTGACGCGCGACGTCGAAGCGGGCCTGCGACGCAGGTCGTGCGGACACCTGCCGGACTACCGCGCCAGGGCGGACTACGAGATCGACGTGATCAACGGGAAGGGCTATGCCGGCTACTTTCTCATCGTCGCCGACGTGGTGCGCTGGGCCAAGACTCAGGGCATTCGAGTCGGCCCGGGGCGCGGCTCGGCAGCGGGGAGCCTGGTCTCCTACGCTCTGGGGATCACCGAGCTGGATCCGATCGAGCACCGTCTGCTGTTCGAGCGATTCCTGAATCCTGACCGCCCGAGCCCACCGGATATCGATCTCGACTTCGACGAGCGCCGCCGCGGCGAGGTCATCGCCTACGTGGCCGCGCGCTATGGCGCCGATCGGGTGGCGCAGATGGTCACCTACTCGACGATCCGCACCCGCGCGGCCATCAAGGACGCCGGGCGGGTGCTGTTCGACAGGCCCGGCTTCGGTATCGCCGAGCGGATCATCGGTACGTTGCCGCCCGCGGTCATGGGCAAGGACATGACGCTGGCCGAGCTGTTCGACCCCGCGCACCCACGGGCCGGAGAGACTGTCGCGCTGCACCGGTTGTTGCAGCGCGACTCGTCGGCTGCCCGCGTGCTCGATGCCGCGTCCCGGATTGAGGGCTTACGACGGGGTTGGGGCGTGCACGCCGCAGGCGTGGTCCTGTCCTCTCGGCCGCTGCTCGACGTGCTGCCGCTGCTGGTCCGCCAGAGCGACGGCACAGTGCTCACCGGCTGGGATATGCACGCCTGCGAGGCGCTCGGCCTGTTCAAGATGGACTTCCTGGGCCTGCGCAACCTTACGGTCATCTCCGACGCGCTGGCTCACATCGCCGATCCGCCCGAGCTGGAAACGCTGCCGCTCAACGACCCGGACACCTACGCACTGCTCGCCTCCGGTGGCACTCTCGGTGTGTTCCAGCTCGATGGAGCACCGATGCGCGAGCTGCTGGTACGGATGCGGCCGGACCGCTTCGCCGACCTGGTGGCGGTGCTGGCGCTGTACCGGCCCGGCCCGATGGGCATGCGGGCGCATCACGCCTACGCCGACCGTAAGAACGGCTGTGAGCGGGTCCGGCCGATCCATCCCGAGCTGGCCGAGCCGCTGGCCGAGATCCTCGATGAGACCTACGGCTTGATCGTCTACCAGGAGCAGGTCATGGCTATCGCGCAGCGCGCGGCCGGGTACAGCCTCGGGCAGGCCGATCTACTGCGCCGTGCGATGGGCAAGAAGAAGCGAGACGTGCTCGACGCCGAGCGTGGCCGGTTCGCTGAGGGCATGAGGGTCCATGGCTATGGCGATGAGGCTATTCACATCCTGTGGACGACGCTGTTGCCCTTCGCGGACTACGCCTTTCCGCGCGCTCACGCCGCCGGGTACGCCGTGATCTCCTACTGGACGGCATGGCTCAAAGCTCACTATCCAGCTGAGTACATGGCCGCATTATTGACTAGCGTCGCGGACGAGAAAGACAAAGCTGCGCTTTATCTGACCGAGTGCAGACGTATGGGCCTGCGGGTCTCGGTGCCCGATGTGAACACCTCCGGCCCCGATTTCACACCAGTCGACGGCGTGATCCGGTTCGGGCTGAACGGAGTGCGCAACATCGGCTCGCCGGTGTTCGCCGCGATCGAGCAGGCACGCCCGTTCGCTGATTTCGCTGACTATCTGAGCCGCGTCGGCCCGGCTGGTCGCAACCGTCAAGCGGTGCAGTCACTGATCAAGGCCGGAGCGTTCGATCAGTTCGGTCATCCACGCCGAGGGCTGTATCGACTGGCCGCGGAGACTATCGAAGCGATCGGCGAGGGCAAAGCGGCGGAAGCCGCCGGGCAGTTCGCCGAACCGGACGGTCCGGTGGAACTGGCGATCCCCCCAGGAGAGTGGCCGGAGCGGCATCATCAGGTCGGTGAGGGCGAAATGCTCGGCTGGTACGTCTCCGAGTCGGTCAGTCGCCCACGACGACCGTTCACCGTCTGCGCATTGGCAAATCGACTCACTCCAGCCGTCCTGGCCGCACTGCGCACGATTCTGCTGGCTCATCCCGGCTCCGCGCAGGTGCATCTAGCCGTGCTCAATGGCGCAGATCGCCATCTACTGCGGCTGCCGCTGCATGTGGCACCCGGCCCGGCTCTGTCCACTGATCTCCACGCCCTGATAGGGCCTGACGCGCTGGAGTAACGCGCCCGCACCCCAGGAGGCACCGCTATGGCTGCCTCCCTTCCGGTGTGCCTGCACACCTTCGACGAAGTCACCTGCCAGGAATCCGGCGAGCACGTCTGCACCACCCGCGCCGCTCAGGTGTGCGCCTTCTTCACTGAACTCTTAGTGCACACCAAGGGCGATTGGGCGCGCAAATCGTTTTTGCTGGCCGGTTGGCAGCGGGAGGAGATCGTTATCCCGCTCATGGCAACGATGGTCTGGGATTCTGAGCGCAAGCGGTACGTGCGCCGTTATCGCCTGGCCTGGATTGAGTTAGCGAGAAAAAATGGGAAAAGTGAATTGCTCGCCGCCATCGGCCTCTATATGCTGGTTGCCGATGGTGAAGAAGGTGCCGAGGTTTACGGATGTGCCGCAGATCGCGACCAGGCCGCCAAGGTGTTCGACGTCGCTGAGCGAATGGTTGAATTGAGCCCGACACTCAGTGAGGTTGTGGTCATCCGTCGCAATCCCAAGCGCCTGATCTATGAGCGCAGGGGGAGCTGGTACGAGCCGGTCGCCGCCGACGCGGCGGGCAATCTCGGGCACAATCCGCACGCTATTCTGTTCGATGAGATCATCGCACAGAAAAACGATGGTCTCTGGAATGCGATGCGAACTGCCATGGGTGCCCGCTCGCAGCCGCTGATGATCGCCGCCACCACGGCCGGAGACGACCCGAGTGGATTCGCCGCAAAGCAGCACTCCGAAATGGTGCGGGTCGCCGACGATCCCGACCGGGCACCACACGTCTTTGTGTACGTTCTCAACACCCCGGCGGATGCCGACCCGTGGGACGAAGAAAATTGGCTCTATGCGAATCCCGCCCTGGACGACTACCTGTCCCGTTCAGCACTCCGGGATGAGGCCATCGAGGCGAAGAACGATCCGAGCAAGGAGAACGCTTTCCGCCAGTTCCGGCTAAATCAATGGGTTCAGCAGGCGACTCGCTGGATGCCGATGCACCGCTACGACGCTTGTATCGGTGAGCCCTGGCTGCGCCCGGACTACCGCCGGGCCGAGCTGGCTGGCCGGGTCGCCTGGGGCGGGTTGGACCTCTCGGCACGCCACGACCTCACGGCGCTGTTCTGGCTGGTCATCGACCCGGCCGGAGAAGTCCACGACGGGGTGTGGCGGTTCTGGCTGCCGGAGGAGTCGCTGCGGGAACTGGACCATGCGACCAGCGGTGAGGCCACGGTCTGGGTCAAGCGAGGCTGGCTGACCCTGACTGAGGGCAACGTCATCGACTACGAGCATGTCTACGCTGACATCGAGACTGATGCCAAGCATTACCGGGTTGCCGCCATTGACTATGACCGATGGTCGGGCGAGCCTGTCAGGCAGGCTCTGAAGAGCCGTATCGGCAACGCTGAGATGGTCCCGATTGATCAGACCTACGGCGCCATGACATTGCCGATGACTGAGCTGATGAGCCTGACCCGACGCGAGGGCTGGGCGCATCACGGTAATCCTGTCGCTCGCTGGTGCTTTGACTCGATTGAGACGCGTTCGCCAGTCGACAACCCTGACCTGATCAAGCCCGTCAAACCGGCCCGCAAGGCGGGCAATGCTCGTATCGACGGCGCGGTCGCTGCCGCGCTGGCAGTCGGCGCCTGGGCTAGCCGAGTTGAGAAGAAGCAGCGTTTGGTTTATGGATTCGGAGGCTGACGTGATTACCTACGATCGTGACCATCTCCCGGACGGCGAATGGGCCGACTACCGGAAGACCGCGACGACCCGGATGACACCGATCACCGGCCCGCTCCGGATTGTCACCGTCTCGGGTCCTCATGATCTGCCCGATGGCTGGTCTGGTTACCTCGCGGTGGACGTCGCGGGGCACCCCTACCCGGTTGATCTCAGCGTCGCTGAGGGCAGCTATCAGCGGGTCGACTCGTGACGGCCCCCGCTGTTTATAGGCCTGAGGAAGCCCGTGACGAGCTGGTTGAGGAGCTGGCGCTACTGCGGCCACAATTCGATGAGTGCGAGCTGTACTACAACGGTGAGCCGCCGTTGGCTCAGGACCCCGCCCGACTCACCGAGGCGTACCGCGAACTCCTGGAGATGTCACGATCCAACTGGTGCCGCCTGGTCGTCGACGTGGTGGCCGAGCGACTGGTCGTCGAGTCCATCCGCTCGACGGCCAGTCCGGAATCGGACACCACGGCGTGGGGTTGGTGGCAGGCCAACAACCTGGACAGCTACTCGGCCAACGTGCACCGAGAAGCGCTCAAAGCCGGCATCGCCTACGTCGGGGTCTGGACCGGAGCTAGGCCCGATGCCGCACCACGGATCACCGGCCAGGTGCCCACTCAAGTGCATGTGCGCTACGACGAGGACGACGTCCGCGCTGTCGACGCAGTCCGGGTGTGGGTCGGCCGCGATCTCCATCTGTACTGCACGGTCTACACCGACTCGACGGTCTACAAGTACATCTCGGCCGATCCGCTCAAGCGGGACAAGACGAAGACCTACACGGCAGTGGCATTGGTCACCGACATTACGAGGGTTGAGTGGAAGCCTCGCGCCGATGCCGAAGGCGGCCCGGTGATCTCCAATCCACTGGGGCGAGTGCCGTTCGCCCGGTTCCGTTGCAATCCGGGACTCACCGGTAACTGGGTCAGCGAAATCTACCCGATCAGAACGTTGCAACGGAGAATAAACAAGACCACATTCCACAGGATGTTGACCCAGGAGTTCACCGCATTTCCGCAGCGATGGGCGACCGGGATGGACATTCCGCTCGACGACAACGGTGACCCGGTGGAAACTCTCGACGCGGCGATTGACCGAGTGTGGACGGCGACCAGCTCGGAGACCCAGTTCGGTCAGTTCCCGGCAGGCAGCGCCGAACCATACTTACGCGCCGAGCAATCTGACGTGCAGGCGCTGGCCACACAGTCGCGTACACCCCCGCATTATTTGACTGGAGGCATGGGTGTGTTTCCGTCTGGCGAATCCGTCAGGGCGACGGAGTACGGACTGTTTCGCAAAGTAGGCGGTCACCAGGGTATTTTCGGTGAGGGCTGGTCGGACACGATCCGGCTCAGTGCACTGGCCGCCAAGAACGATCAGCTCGCCGAAGACGACGGAATCGATGTCGTGTGGGCCAATGTAGAAGCCCGCAGCGAGGGTGAGATCGTCGACAGTCTGCTCAAGATGAGCACCTTGGGTGTACCACGCCGGGTGCTCTGGGAGCGCTGGGGAGCCACACCGCAAGAAGTCGCCCGGTGGACCGAGGAGGTCGCCCGTGAGGCCGAGGCGATAGCCAACTTGCCCGAGGTAGGGCCGGGTGCCGGGAACGGCCTACCGGACGGTGGCGAACCCGAGATCCTGGGGCCGAGTCAGGTTCGAGCCAGTGCTTTCTGACGTCGATGAGTTGCAGGAGGCCAACGCCCGGCGACGCACTCGTCTCGCGCTGCGCATCCGACGCCACTACACGGTGCTGGACCTGCGCGACCTGGACGCGAGCTGGCCGGGCTACCTGGAAGCCGCAGGCTATGACGTCCGGACAGCCTCACGGGCCAGCGCGGCGCAGGCGCTGGACTATTTCGTGTCCGTCGTTCTGGCCGCCGGGCAGCTCCCCACGGTCAAACGCAATGTGGTCCTCGGGCTGGATCGACGCCACATCGAGGATCTGCTGCGGCTGACCGGTCCCATCCGGATCAAACAGCTGATCGGCGCGGGGTACGCCCCGCAGACGGCCAAGCTTCTCGCGCTACGCCGGGCGGTCATGTCCGCCGGCCAGTTCGTGACCGATTCAGCCAACGATCAGATCATGCTCGCGGCCAACGCCAACCAGGCTCTGCTTCAAGGCTGGCGACGAGTGCTCGAACCGGGCGTGTGCGCGTGGTGTCGCATGATCGCTGGGGCCGCCGAGGTACATCCGGTTTACCGGGTCACCGCTCGCTGGCGACGTCCGCATGTGGGCTGTCGCTGTGGTATCGAAGTCGTTCCGGTCTACAAGGCCGTCCGCCTACGTGGCGCGGCCGAGTTGGCCGCTGAAGCGGACTTGCGCGCCTGGATCGCGCGCCACGAGGCCGCCGCCACGGTGGCCTGACTCACCCCCCACCCCACTCCGCAGGGAGAGGCATGACTACACCGCAAGGCGGGGGCGACCAGCTCCCCGAGGGTTTGCCGAACGGTGACCCGAGCACCGACCCGAACAAGCCGCCGCAGGGCGATCCCAAGCCGGAGCTGAAGAGCCCGGAACCGCCATCCGATGACGCTGACCTGGCCGCGTGGAAGAAGTGGGCCAGGCAGTGGGAGCGCACCGCGAAAGGCGACGCCGCGAAGCTGAGCGAGACCAACGCTGAGCTGGAGCGACTGCGTGAAGCGGGGCGCACCGAGTCGGAGAAGGCATTGGCCAAGGCGAGACGCGAAGGCGCGGCCGAGGCCGAGCAGCAGTGGAGAGGACGCTGGATGAAGGAACGGGTAAGCGGCGAAGCGCTCCGTGCCCTCACCGGCCGGGTAATCAGCCCGCGACTGCTGTTGCCGCACCTGGAACTGGTCACGGTCAAGGTCTCCGATGATGGCACCGTCGACACCGCCGCACTGAAGTCCGCGGTGGACCAGCTGATCGAGGAATTTCCCGATCAAGCTATCGACGTCACCGGTTCCGGTTCATTCCACCCTGCCCCGTCTGGCGATTTGGGGCCGCGTCGCACTGTGCCTGGCGCCAGCAAGTCCACGTTGGCAGCTGGTGCTGACCTCTACAGGCAGCGGCACTCAGCGCAGACCTGATTCTGACAAGAGGCACCCATGCAACTCATAACCAAGACCGAGGCGTGGACCAACGACGACCAGTCCTGGTTGGGCAGTGCACACGGCACAGGCAGTGCGCGCACTGTCACCCTGGATCTGCTCCTGTTCACGAAGACCACGCATTACCCGGAGGACTACGTACGCAGCGGCACTCCGCTGGCTAAGGTCACCGCGAGCGGCAGGTATGGGCCGTATCTCGCCAACACCAACGAAGTCCAGGTGATTGCTGTCACAGGCAGTCCCACGGGCGGCAGCTTTACGCTGACTTTCTCCGGCCAGACCACTACCGCTATTGCGTGGAATTCCACTGCCGCGCAGGTTCAGGCTGCATTGGAGGCATTGTCTAATATCAATGTCGGTGATATCGCGTGCACTGGTGGCCCGTTGCCGGGCACCAATGTCACCGTGACCTTCGGAGGTCAATTCACCGGCGCGGACGTCGCCCAGATGACCAGGACGTCCAGCCTGACCGGTGGTACGACGCCCGACGTCACGGTGACCACCAGTACCGCTGGTGGTGCCGCTCCAGGTGGCGCGGACGGCCGGGAGACGCTGATCGGCTTCCTGCTGAGCCCCATCCAGGTCGATGACGCCACGAAGCCTGCTGGTGCGGCGCTGTTCGAGCACGGCCGTGTCGTCGAGGCCAGACTCCCCATCCCCATCGACGCGGCAGGTAAGGCTGACGTCGCCGGTCGACTGATCTTCGTCTGAGAGGAGGTGACCCATAATGCTTATTACCACTGACTATATCGAGCCGGTTGCTCTGACCGGCTACGTCCGGGCCGCATTCCGCGACCTGCCGATCAATCGATTCGCTTTGGCCGGGTTTCTGCCCAACCGGTTGATCGACGATCTCGACTATCGGATCAGCCGGGGAGGAGGTGGGCTGGCTGAAGCGGCCTCTTTCCGGGCGTGGGACACGGAAAGCCCGCTCATCAAGCGTCCCGGCTTCACTCGCATTCAGGGTGAGCTGCCGCCGATCTCGCTGAAGAGCAGGTTGGGTGAATACGACCGGCTGCGGACTCGTCGAGCGCCGGACACCCAGGTCCGTGAAGCGATCCTGACCGACACGGACCGGCTGGTGCGCGGTATCGCAGCCCGGATGGAGCTGGCCCGCGGTGAAGCCCTGGCCGACGCTAAGGTCACCCTGGCGGAGAACGGTCTGCAACTGTCGGTCGACTTCGCTCGCAAGGCCACTCACTCCGTGGTCGCCGCCACGTTGTGGAGCAATCCGGCGGCCACGCCGATCACGGATCTACTGGCCTGGCAGGAGGTCTACGTCGCCACCAACGGCGAGCCTCCCGGCACGCTGCTGGTGAGTAACCGGTTGTTCGCGTTCCTGATGAAGAATGCCGAGATCAGGAATCTGGTGTTCCCCGGTGCCAACCAGCCGTCCCTGGTGACGCGAACATCCGTCAACGAGGCGTTGGCCGCGTTCGGCCTGCCCTCGCTGACCACCTACGACGTGCAGGTGGTCAACACCAGTGGGAATACCCAGCGGGTCATCCCGGACAACGTGCTGCTGATGCTCCCGGCCGCGACCGGCGCGGACAACCCCGCGGGGACGCAGCTCGGGGGCACGCTCTGGGGCACCACCGCCGAGTCCCTGGAACCCGAGTTCGGACTGACCGGGAACGAGCCCGGCCTGGTTGCCGGTTCGTACTCTGACAAAGATCCGGTGGCACTATGGACCAAGGCCGCCGCAATCGGTCTGCCTGTGGTCGTCAATCCGGACTTGTCGTTCCGCGCGGTCGTCCTCTGAGGAGTCTTCATGGCACGCAAGCTCGCCGCGTTCGTCCATGTCGAGGATGACGAGGGCACCAGTCATGTATTCGGTCCCGATGACGAGGTGCCGAATTGGGCGACCGAGAAGATCACTAATCCGCAAGCGTGGGTTGATGATCCCAACGTCCGGACAGTCAGGCGTTACACCCGTAGAAAATCGACTGGTGAAGCTCCTTCATCGAATCCCGGAGCTATTCAAGAAGAGATTTCGTCGGATTCCGTGCCCAGTCAAGAATAGAAAGGTCTTCATCGTGGTGGAGCGGTACGGAATCGAGCAGACCAGCGAGATGTTCAGCGCCCTCGTCAACCTCGCGTTGGCCGCGAAACAGGCTGGTGCGGACGGCTGGAAGATCACCGCTGACGGTGCGCTGCTGATCACGGACTCCATGCTGACGAACACCGTGGCCACCGCACTGCGGGGTGCGGAACAGATCGGCTACGAGCTGGCTGACCTGTCGTTGTCCGAAGGACTCCAACTCGTCATGGCTGTCATTCCAGCTCTCGGCAGGTTCGCTTACCGCAACTGATGGTGGGAAATCACATGAGGTGGTGAGCTCTGATGGCGACTCCATTGGTCGATACTGCCGTTCTCGCCGCATTCACCCGCCGTGATCCGGCCGATCCTCTTCTGGTCTTCGCGGTCACGATGGCGACCGATGTGATTCAGGGTGAATGCGGCGGCAGGGTCACCTCGCCGCCGCAGGCCGGTATCACGGCGGTTGCGCTCGGTGTCGCTGCTCGCATGGTCAACGGCCCGGCCGGAGTCAGCTCCGAGTCGGATGGCTCGGTGAGCTTCGGCTACAGCTCGGTGACCGGCACCGCCGAACTCACCAAGGGAGAGCGCGCCCAGCTACGCCGCTTGCTCGGCGTGGGCGCGGTCTACTCCCTGCCCATCGTCGTCGGCGGTGCGGAGTGAGCGGAGTCCCGAGCTTCGCCACCCGCACCGCCACGGTCATCGCCCGCGGCGCACCCGACCGCTACGGCGATCCCGGGCCGGAAACCCGGACGCACGTTCAGCGTTGCGCCATCCATCCGGCCGGCTCCACCGAGAACACCGACCGGGCGCAGCGCACGACCGCGCAAGCGGTACTCATCGGCCCCGTCACAACAGCGCTGACGCAGCTGCGTCCGGCCGACGCTATCGAGGTCGATGGCACACGGTGGGAAGTCGACGGCGTACCCGAAGTCTGGACCGGCCACGTCAAGGTCCATCTGCATCGCGTCCGGGGGTGATCACCAGTGCGCTACGACCCCAGTCACGCGGGCCTGGCGAAGCTGCTCACCTCACCGGAGATGCGCCGGGCGATGTTCCAGGCCGCCGCCCACGGTGCCGACGCGGCACGGCGGGTGGCCCCGAGACGGACCGGGCGCTATCGACGCTCCATCCGGCTCGACGGCGGGGGCATCGGAGGCCGCAAGCACGATCGCATCGAGGTGCACATCGTGGCCGACGTTGAGTATGCAGCCGTGCTGGAGTTCGGCTCTCTCGACGGCTCCGTCAAGCCTCACCGGACGCTGCGCGCGGCTGTCGCGGCCATCCAGGGAGGCGGCCGGTGATCGAGCTACCGCCCTTCCCGGACGCGGAAACGGTGGTTCTGGAGCTGCTGGCCGCGGTCGCGCCCACGGTCACCGCGACCGCGGATCCGCTCATCCTGCCTGTGATCCGCGTGCAGCGGGTGGGTGGCGCCGACGACGGGATCAGCGACAACCCTCGCATCGAGGTCGCCTGCTACGGCGCCACACGGGCGCAGGCATGGCAGATGGCCGAACGCTGCCGCCAGCTCGTGCTAGCCGGCGCCATGACCACGGTCGCCGGTGCCTTGATCGATAAGGCTGCTACTGAAACTCCCGCTGTTCAGCTCCCCGACGACAGCCCTGACGTGCGCCGGGTGGTCGGTACCTACCGACTGGTCATGCGACGCCCACGACAGCCCTAGAGAGGTAACCCCTGATGAGACGACTCACCCTGGCTCTCGCAGTCGCCGTGACCCTGGTGATCTCGCTGAGTACCACGGTGGCTTCGGCTGCCGTTCCCTCCTCGACAACCCCGATCGGGCCTGAATGCGATCCAAGCATCGTGACGGCCGTCTTGGTCGCCACCACTGGCCGCGTCGTGCCCGATCAGGTGATCCAGCACCTGGAAATCCGCGGCGAGCTTCAGTTCTGCACTGTCACCGCCCCAAGTCGGTCATAGCGCACGTCCCTTTGCCTCACCCCTCCCGGCAGGCAGGGGTGCTTTCCTTATGCACTGAGTGGAGGAGCCCATGCCCGCTTATGAGGCACTGAGTAACAAGCAGAACGAGCTGATCCGTAAGGCTCTCGACGGAAGCGTGTTCGCCGCTCCAGTCACGGCGGCACTGCCGACCAATCTGACTACCGGCGGAACCTCGGAAGTCCAGACTATTACCGTCACCGGTGTTCCTACGGGTGGCACTTTCACCTTGACTCTGTCAGGTCAGACCACGGCGCCCATAGCATACAATGCCACCGCTGCGACAGTGCAGACCGCAATAGCGGCATTGGCCAATGTCGGTACAGGCAAAGTCACCTGCACCGGAGGCCCACTGCCTGGTACCGCGGTAACGGCGACCTTCTCCGGCACTCTCGGCGACGTCGCCCAGATGACCAGGACGTCCAGCCTGACCGGTGGTACGACGCCCGACGTCACGATTGCGACCACGACCCCCGGTCTGTCGATCGAACTGGCCACCTTGCCTGCTGGGTATGTCGATCTCGGATGGGTCGACAAAGGCGATGGCTTGTCCTGGGGGCGCGACACCGACGTATCCGAGGTGGAGTCCTGGGGAAGCTTCGATCCAACGAGGCGCGACGTCAACAAGGACGTCACCTCTCTTGCGTTCAAGGCGCAGGAGACAAAGCTTCACACCTTGCAGATGTACTACGGTGTGGATCTGTCCACGATCACACCCGTCGCCAATACCGGTGAGGTCAGTTTCGCGCAGCCCACCAAGCCCAACACTCGGTACTATCGGATTTTCGCGATATTTCAGGACGGTTCCGGGGTCGATACCATCTGGGTCGCCCGAGTCCTGCCGCGTGCTATGATCTCCGAGTTCGGCGATCAGACCTGGACCGATGGCGATGACCCGGTGGCCTACGAGATGACCCTCTCGGGCATGCGGGACTCAGACGCCGGATACAGCGTCCGTCATCTGTTCGGTGGGCCGGGCTGGAAGGCCCTGTTGACCGATATGGGCTTCCCGGCCGCTGCCTGACTCCTGGGAGTGACGCGTGTGTACTGCCTTGTACACACGCGTCGTTCTCTCGGCTTCTACTAGAGGAGAGACCTTGACGGCCGATAAGACGGTGACGCCCCTTTCGCCTGATGACCGCGAACGCGAACGACCGCGTCCGGATCAACAACATCGGCGATTCGTTTTGGAGCGCGACGTCGATGAGACCGGCGTATCCGGGACCGGAACGGTTGCCGAGGGTGTGCTGTGGACCAATAGCACGGCCACCGTTCAATGGCGTGGTGAGTTTGCCAGCAATGTCTACTGGCCCGGTGGTCTTCGCGACGTGCTGATCATCCACGGTCACGATGGCATGACTCGTGTGGTATTCCTCGATCCCGAGTGATTGAGTCATGGGTTTGGTTCTTGTTCTGGTCGCTGCTGCTCTTCGAGGCGTGGGCGGCGCGACACCGGTGCGTTATTCTTCTTATTCTGTACGACTACGACCCGTGAAGGGATGGCCCCATGCCATCGAGCCGCAAGCGCACTCGTCGCAAGGCCCAGATGTACCGCTGGGATGACTACGTAGCCGAGGCCGACAACGAGGCGTTCGTATTGGACACCGGCGATATGCAGATCATCATCCTCCCGCCCACGGCTGAGGCGATTATCGACATCGAGGAGTCCGATTCGACTCGCGACTCCTTGGAGCTGCTCTGCGGAGAACAGTGGGACGCGGTGTGGGAGCTGATCCGCGATCAGCCCGGCTCCGTGCTTCAGGGCCTGGTCTGCGATATGGGACGACACTTCGGAATCAGTGGTGAGGCGCGCCCCCCAGTGGGTGGCCGGGTCTCATCGAGGTAATCGATCGCTACGGACCCGAGATCGAGTACGACTTCCATCACGAGTTCGGTGTTGATTTGTTGGACTTCTTCCGGGGTCGCTACCACTGGGCTAAATTCCACCGGCTGCTCACGCAGCTCCCGCGTCATTCCCGATTCCAGGCTGCTCAGGCCGATGATGACGAAGCTGTCGCCACGGTTTTGGCCGAACATCCCGACCTGGACCGGCAAGCCTTCCGATTCGGTTTGGCGGACTGGACCTACGAGCGCGAACTGTTGACCGACATCGCTCACGCGATCCGCGTACTGCGAGCAACCCTCATCGCAGTGCACAGCCGCAACGGCAAGGGACCGAAGGTCCCACCTCCCGTACTTCCGGTCACCGCGTGGGACCGGATAGAGCGTCGCCGGACCCTCGATCGCCACGAAGCCCGTAAGCGAGCACTACTCGGGGGGTGAACTTGTCGTGCCCTACTCCGCAGGTGCCGCGTTCGTACAGGTCTTGCCGTCCCTGCGTGGCTTCGCGAGAACGATCACCCGTGAGTTGCGTGGCACGAAGGCGACGTATCAGCTCAAGGTCGAGGCCGACAAGAAGTCCCTGGCTGAGGCCGAGGCCGACGTCAAGAAACTGACCGACCGCATCACCGGCATGCGGGACAAGGAGGCCGACGCGGCCGGGCGGGTCCGGGTCGCTGAAGTCAAGCTCACCGAGCTGCGCACGATCGCCACCACGAAGGCGTCAGTCCTGGCGGGCGCCGAGGAACGGCTGGGAACCTCCCGGCGCCAGCTTCAGGTCATCACCAGTCAGCTCGCCGCGCGGCAGCACGACCTGGCGGTCGCCCAGGACCGGGTGACCAAGACGCAGCAGTCCCTGGACCGGTCTACAACCCTGGCGGCTGGGGGGTTCGCCGGGTTTGCCGCCCGCACCAAGGCAGCTATCAGCAACATCAAGGCCACCCTGACCGACCTGGACCGGCTACGGGTCAATCCCACGGTCGACGTCGATACCGGCCGCGCCCGAATCGGTGTCGGGCTCCTGCAGCGCCAGCTTCGTAGTTTGGACCGGAGCCGCACCGACGTGCCTATCGCCACCGGCAATCTGACTCGAGCACTCACCCTCATCGGACTGATCACGGCAGCGGTAGCCGGACTGGGAGCCATCGCCCCCGGTGCGGTTGCGGCCCTGGCTGCCATTCCGGCCGCGATCGGCATCGTCGGCCAGGGCGTCGTCGCGTTGTTCGCTGGGTTCAGCGGCATCGGCGCGGCCGTGAAGGCTCTCGGTGACGCTGACCAGGAGGCAGCCGCTAAGGCGACCCAGGCAGCCAGGGCACGAGAAGCTGCCGCTGAACGGGTTCGTAGCGCTCAACAAGCTCTAGACCGGGTGCAGCAGGCCGTCGACCGAAACGCCGTCACCGGCGCCGAACAGGTTCGCTCAGCACGTCAGGCACTGGCCGACGCTCAGGTCAGCGCCGCTCGGCAGGTAGCCGGCGCCGAACGTGCGCTGATTCAGGCTCAGACCGATGCCCGCATCGCCCAGGAGGACTTGACCCGTGCCCGCCGTGATGCTCACGAGGCCCTGGAGGACCTCGATCTCGCGCTGCGTGACGCTTCATTGTCCGAAGAGGAAGCGGTGCTACGCCTGGAAGAGGCCACCGCCGAACTGACCGACGCCCGGGAAGTCGGAGCCGACGACGCCACCCTGCGCAAGCTCGACCTGGCGGCGCGCCGAGCCGCGCTGGGCCTGGATCAGGCCCGTGAACGGATGGGCGATCTTACCGAGGAGTCCGACGAATGGGCGCGCACCGGCGTTGAGGGCTCGGCAGGAGTCCTGGCCGCCCACGAGCAGATGGCGGCCACTCAGGAGTCTGTCGCCAGCGCCGCTGCCGCACTGCGTGAGGCCGAAGTCGCGGGCATCCGGGAAGTGGCTGACGCACGCCGTGCGTTGGCCCTGACCGAGCAGCAGGTCGCCTGGTCCACCGCCGACGCGCAGCTTGCCGTCATTGAAGCCCAGCATGATCTGACTAGAGCGATTCGAGACACCGGCGCCGCATCGACCGACATCGACAAGGTGGCCGTGGCGATGACTGGGCTCTCTCCAGCCGGCCAGCTCTTCGCTCGGTTCATCCACGGTCAGGTGCTACCCGGCCTACGTGGCATTCGGACCGGCGTGCAGGAGGCGCTGCTGCCGCGGATCCAGAACGCCATGACCCGGCTTGCGGTGCTTGGACCCACGGTCAAGGCGGGACTGATCGGGACCGCACTCGCTATCGGTGCGGTCGCCGACCGTGGTGCGCAGATGATGGCCAGTGGCCCCTGGCAGGCCGACTTGGCCACGATCATGACCGGCAACACGGCGGCCATCGGCAACTTCGGTGCGGCCGGGTTCGCGCTGCTCGACGTTTTCCGGCTCCTGACCATCGCCGCCCTGCCGCTGCTGGAACGTTTCAGCGCCTTCACCGCACGAGCCTTCGAGACATGGGCGGCGTGGCTGGAAGGCAAACGGGCTACTGGCGAGCTGGCCGCCTGGTTCCAGCGCGCCTTCGACACGCTGGCCATGCTTGGAAGCTGGGTCGTCACGGTCTCCGTGGGACTCTGGCGACTGCTTCAAGTCCTGGCGCCGGTCGGTGCGGCTCTGTTCGCGATCGTGGGCGAGACGGTCCGCTGGATTGGGGCCTTCGCGCAGGCTCATCCCGAGCTCACCCGGTTCATCGTCACGGTGGCGCTAGCCGCTGTCGGCGTGCTCTGGCTGGGCAAGACCGTGTTCGGCCTGGTCTCCGTGGTCAAGACGGCGTGGGTCGGCCTAGTGCTACTGGGCAAGGGCCTGGCGCTGTTGGGCCTCGGTGCGGTGAAGATCGGTATCCTGGCCATTCGTGGCGCCGTGCTTCTCTGGACGGCCGCTCAGTGGCTGCTCAATGTCGCTATTCTGGCCAACCCGCTGACGTGGTGGATTCTCGCGATCGCCGCTGTCATCGCCATCATCGTGCTGGCCTGGAAGCATTCCGAGACGTTCCGCGATATCGTCACAGGCGCATTCCGGTTCGTCGGTGACGCCATTGAATGGTTCCGTGACCTGGTGACACGGGTCCTGCTCAACGTTCTCATCGCCGCGTTCCGGTTGTGGGACAATGTGGTCACCGCGGTCCGTAACAGCATCAGTCAGGCCATGACTGCGGTCGGTAACAGGATTCAGGGCGTCGCCGACAATGTGATTCATCCGGTCCTTAACGGACTACGTGCGGGATTGGACACTCTCGGCCGGTGGTTCGACAACACGGTCGGCTTCATTGGCCGAATGTGGGAACGACTCCGTAGCATCCTGGCGATCCCGGTCAACTTCGTGATCCGCGAGATCTACAACAACGGAATCAAGGCAGCCTGGGACAAGATTGCGGGCTGGGTCGGCCTGCCTGGACTGCCAGCTATCAACGAGATCAAGTTCGCTGGTGGCGGGCAGGTACCCGGCACCGGCGACAAGGACGATGTGCCCGCGTTGCTGACTCCTGGCGAATGGGTGATCCGCAAGAAGATAGCGCAGCCTGTCTCCGGATTCCTCGCCGCACTCAATGCGGGGCAGACCGAGGCTCTTCAGGCGGCCGGTGGGCGCTATGGCCGCTATGCACATTTCGCTGCCGGTGGCCCTGTCGAAAAGGGCCTGGACTTCGCTAGGCGCCAGCACGGAAAGCCGTATATCTGGGGTGGTGTCGGGCCGAAGGGGTTCGACTGCTCGGGATTCATGTCCGCCATCGCCAACGTACTCATGGAGCGCAATCCACACTCCCGGATTGGCACCACAGCCTCAGCTCCGTGGAGCGGATGGGCATCAGGTCTCGACTCCGCTTTCGGTGTCGGATTCTTCAAGGGCGATCCGGGCCACATGGCCGGAACCCTGGCAGGGGCCAACGTGGAGTCCGGCGGCTCACCGTCGATGGTCAAGTTCGTCACCAACGCGGCCGGGGCACGTCATAGCCAGTTCCGCGCCCACATGTCTCTGCCGCAGAGTGGTGGCAAGTTCGTTGGTGGTGACGGTGGCGGAGGAGGATTCAACCCGATCAGCTGGCTCAAGGGGCTGTTCGCTCCCGCTCGCCGACTGATTGACTCGATCGTGGAACGATTCGGCCGCTCCGAGGTGATCGAGGGAATAAAACGCATTCCAGGCACCCTCATCGATAAGATCATCGAATGGGCCAAGAACAAGGTCAGTGGCATCTTCGGTGGTGGCGATGATGGCACCGGTCCGATCAAGGATCAGGTGCGTGGAATCGCCCAAGGTTACGGATGGGATGTAAATCCACAGTGGGCTTCGATCGACGCCCTCGTGGAAAAGGAGTCGAGCTGGAATCCTAACGCGGCCAATCCGAAATCGAGCGCCCGAGGTCTGTTCGGTAAGATGACCTCACTACACGGCCCTATCGAGAGCACTGCCGCCGGTCAGGCTGAATGGGGCTTGCCTTATATCGAGGGGCGTTATGGCCTGCCGAGTCGCGCATGGGCCTTCCATAAGGCGCACAACTACTACGACGACGGTGGTTGGCTTATGCCTGGTCTCAATGTCGCGATCAACCGCACTCGCCGACCCGAAGCGGTACTGACTGCTGATCAGTCCGCTGCTCTGATCCGAACAGCCGATCAGGACGGGTCCTCCGGGGTCGTCTACGTCCAGCCGCGGGAGAACCACAGCGAGGCGGCCATCGCCGAAATGGTCGCGCGGCGACAACGCTTCGCGCTGCGAACGGGGGCCTCGGTGTGAGCGTGATCTATCTAGACGGTCTGGAATTGTTATTCCGGGTCTCCGGCGGCCCGCAGCCGGTCGATGCCGATGGCGTGGAGTGGATCTGCACGAGATTGGAGGGCTGGGTCGGTTCGCCTGCTCCCCGAATCAGGCGAACCGACCGCCCAGCCGGTCACGGCGCATTTCGCTCGCAATCGTTCCGGGCGGCCCGGACGATCTCGGTGGAGTTCACCGCGACCGCACCCGGACGAGCCGACCTTGCGGGCTGCCGAGCGGCGGGTGACCGCGCTGTGCTCGGACACCCGCCGACTGCATCCGATGGTCGTCTACGACCCCCCTGGGGCCAACCGGATGGCCCTGGTCGAGCTGGACGACGCGGTACTGGTCGAGCCCCGCACCTCGTACTCCACGACGTGCTCCGTGCAGCTGGCCGCACCCGACCCACGCTTGCACGACCAGTCCTGGACGATCACCGAGACACCCCTGCCCGAGCCGGGTGTCGGCGGCATTCCGGCGCCGATCCCGGCTCCGGTCTCCACCGGCATTCCCGCGGGCGCAGTCGGCTCACCGGGCACAGTGACGATCGACAATCACGGCACCGCCGAGATCTCGCCGGTTCTGGAGCTGATCGGTCCGCTGGCGGTCGGAGCCACGGTCATCGTGATCAACGCCGGAACCACTCTCACGTTCACCGAGGCGGTTCCGGCCGATCACAGCGTCTGGATCAACTGCGACGAGTTCACCGCGCTGGATCTGCCCGGCCGGTCGGTCCTGCTCGATCAGAAGACTTCCTGGCGCCGCGCGCTGACCATCGACGGCTCGTGGCCGGTGATCCCGTCCGGTCAGCGGACCACCCTCGCCTTCCGGTCCCCGACCCACTCACTCAGCGCCCGCCTGCGGGCGCACTCACGCGCAGCTTGGTGGTGATGGCATGGCAACACGAGTGATCAGCACGGTCGACCCGTGGTTCATCGCCGACCGGCTGAGCGCGCCGGAGGCTCGGGCGTTCATTGGTGGCATGACCCCTTCGGCGCCGGGGCAGAGCCTCGCGGTCGAAGGCGGGGTGATCCCTAACTCGGGCAATGCAGCGCTGGCTGTGACCTCGGTGGGCACGACCAGCGCGCCCAAGGTGTCCGTGGCCCCAGGGCGGTGTGTGGTTCCCACGTCGTTCTATCCCTACGGCTGCGTCTGGCCCACCGCCGACCAGCTCGATCTCGCGCTGTCCCCGACCAATCCCCGGATCGATCTGATCGTGGCTCGGGTGCTGTCCGCCGAGCACGGCGACACCGACACCGGTTTCTACATCGACGTGGTGCCCGGCTCCCCGAGCGGCGCGCCCACAGCGCCAGCGACGCCGATTAACGCTATACCGCTCGCCGAGTCGAGAGTGAACACCGATGGTTCGGTTGTGATCACCGATCGGCGCCACTGGACTCGTGCCGTGGGCGGAGTGCGTTACGCGGCGGGCGACGAGGCGAGAGCGGGCTCTCACCCCGGAGACCTCCGGATAGCCGCATCCGGACAGCTTGACGCCTGGCTGGCTACCACGTCAACCTGGCTGACCATCGCCTCACCCTCGGCTTGGAACCAATTCGCTCCGGTGCTGTCGTACCGAGGCGGTGCTGGTGGCACGGTCAATCTCGGCTCGCAGGGCAGTGCGGTAGGTCGTTATATCCAGCTCGGCAAGATGCTGTTCCTGCGCTACGTGTTCAATGCCTCCGGTACGGGGATCGGCGCTGGAAGCGGTGCGATCTACACTCGGCTGCCTCCCGGCTTTCTCTCCAGTACCGTGGAACAGAATCGGCTCCTGGCCTGGTTGTTGGTCACCTCACCGCTGTCGAGTTGGGCGGGACAGGCAGAGATCTACGCTAACAGCAACGAAATCAACATCGATTTCCCTCTCTCAGCGAGTGACTGCCGACTGAATCGCTACACGGTGGCGACCTCACCAGGTGCGGCGGGGACGGGTACCCCTTATATCTCGGGTGGGTTTCCTGACCCCAATCGCCTGACGATCGAGGGATTCATCGAAGTCCAGTAATTCAATTCCCAAGGCGTCGCCAGTGCATGGCGCCTTGTCTCGCGCATCTGAAGGAGTAAGTTGTGGCCAATGGCGTCTTCAACATCGCCCGAGGTAGGGCAGCCTATTACGCGACTCTGCCCGCCGCTTTCGACGCGCTGATCGTGATACTGCTCAAGAGCGCGAATCTGGTCGCCGACGACACCCTCAACGACTACACCGATCTCGCCGCTCTCCTGGCCGGAGCCAGCGATGAGGCCGATTTCACCAACTACGCCCGCAAGACCGTGACCACCGGTGTCACCGTCACCGTCGACAACACCGCCAATCTGGTCGACGCCGACCTTCCCGACCAGACCTGGACCGCGGCCGGTGGCACGGTCAACAACACTCTGGGCAAGCTCCTGATCTGCTACGACGCGGACACCGGCGCGGGCACCGACAGCGCGATCGTCCCCCTGACCTACCACGACTTCAGCGCCACCACCGATGGCAGCGACTTGACCGCGCAGATCGCCTCGACCGGCTTCTTCCGCGCCACGGCGTAGGGGGGGACCGCCCATGGCCGTCTCCATCGCCGCTGTCACCGATTCCCTGAAAAGCACCGGCGCGACCTCGCACCCCGTCTCCGTTCCGACCGGCATCCAGCCGGGCGAGGTGATGATCGGAGTCTGTGTCACCAGTGGCACCTCGACCCCTACGCCGAGCTGGCCCGCCGGTTGGACCATCCTGAACGTTCCCGCGACCGGCACCACATTCGTGCTGTCTATCGCCTGGAAACGTGCGGGAGCATCCGAGTCGGGCTTCAACATCACAACCTCGACCACATGCACGTCGATCACGCGCATCATGCGGATCAGCGGTGCGCACGCCACTACCGGGCCAGCGGCGGGTACAGATGTCACCAACGTCGGTACCGCGCCCAATCCGCCCTCACTCAACCCGCCTGACTGGAATATCGAAGCCACGTTGTGGATTCCGGTGCTGGCCATCGCGAACACGAATGGCGGCGTCACCACGTACCCGGCCGGCTACACGGGCGGTGGAGTCGCCAATACCACGAGCGTGACGGTCGCGCACGCCTGGCGGGTCAACAGCGTCGCGAGCGAGGACCCGGGCGTCTTTGTCAGCTCGCCCTCGACGTCCTATCGGGTCAATACGCTCGCGATCCGACCCGCCGCTGGAGTCACGGTCACAATCGGCCAGGCCACGGAAATCGACACGGCCACGGTCATCACCAGGGTCCGCAGATACACCACCGGCCAAGTCACGGAAGCCGATACGGCGACGGTCATCGGTCCCGCACGCAGGGTCGTGATGATCTCGGGTGCCGAGATCGACGTGGCCAATGCTATTACGGCGCTCAAGGGAATGACTTCCGCTCGGGAAGTCGACTCGGCAATCGTGGTCCGCGCAGCCAAGACGGTGATTCTCGGTCGAGCTGGCTCGACCGAGACGGCGACAGCGATTTCGCATACCCGGTCCGACGTCGCTGAGCGAGCCGACGAGACCGATTCAGCAACCACCGTCAGTCGGGCCAAGCGACGCCATCTAGAGCGGGCCGTCGAGTCCGACATCACAACGGTGAGCCGACCGCATCGCCTCTACGTCCTGCTTCGAGCCCAGGAGACCGACCGGGGCGTGAGCCTCGTCACCTTCATCGTCCAGGTTCCGCAGGCGACCGAGCGCGACACGGGTCTGGTATTCATCGGCCCACCGGTCCCGCGTCCACTGCCGCCGGCTCAGTTCACCGTCCATCCACCGGTCTGGACGCTGCTGGTGGCGGAGACTCGTACCGGCCGGGTGGTCGCCGAGCTGCCCTTCAGCGACCTGAGCTGGTCATGCCCACTCAACGATATCGGCACGTTGAAGGTGACCGTACCTATCGAGTCGGTGACCACTGTCGGTCTCGGGCCGTGGGACGACCGTGACCCACGATGGCTACTTCGCTCGATCGTGCGTAGCCCGTGGCGAATGAGCCTGGTCGCCGTCTACGCCGGAGCAGCGGTCTGGGCTGGTCCACTGATCACCGCTCAGCCGATCTCGGAAGGAGCCAGCGCCGAAGTCGTGATGGGCGCAGCCGAATTGCCCGCCATTCTGCAACGTCGCCGTATCGTCGCCCCCGGCTACGAGGCCACGCCGCATCTGCCGCAGGCCGACGTCGTAGTCGGCCCGACCACGTTGGCGAACATCGCACTCCAGCTGATCTCGCACGCCGTGCTCGGGAGCGGAGCCGAGCTCCCCTTGTTACTGCCCACGGTGGGCACGATCGGCACCGTCACTCACACCTACGCAGGCCGTGAGGTAGCCGGTGTCTGGGAGCAGCTCAGTAAGCTCGCCGAACTGGAAGACGGCCCCGACCTGCGTTTCGACCCGATGCTCTCTACCGACGCGAGCGGTCAATGGATCAAGTGGGTCGTCCGCATCGGACAGCCTCATCTCGGTGCCATGCCCTCGGGGCACGTGTTCGATCACGGGGTCGGGCTGCATGGAATCACCCTCGATCTCGACGCATCGGAGATGACCATGCGCTCCTACGTGCCCGGCTCAGCGCGCAGCGAGCCCGCAGCCATCGTCGAGTCCGTCCCGGAGACCGGATCGGAGGCCGACAAGCGCGTGGGCCACGCCTACAACGGCACACTCGTCGACATCGGATGGCCACTACTGGAGACCACCGACCAGGACAACGCCTCGGAAGCCGATCAGGCACTGCTCGACTCCGCTGCCGCCAGTCGCGTCACCGTCTACGGCCGACCGGTCGAGACGTGGTCCGCGACGGTCGACATCCGGGCCGAGCCGCGACTGGGGTACTGGCGAGTCGGTGACGACGCGGAGTTCGACATTCGAGGAGCGGCGCTACTCGATGACGGCCGCTACCGGCGTCGGATCATTGCCGTCTCGGGTACAGCTGCCGACGTTGTATCGCTCACCCTGGCGCCGGTTCCGGAGGTGCTGTGATGGCCCGGATAGCCACGACCGGCGGTACTGCACTGGATCGCATCGCCCTATTGGAGTCACGACTGGCCGAATTAGAGCGGCGAGTCGCCTCACCGGAGACCGTCGCAATGCGCGACTGGGACGGTAATGTTCTGGTGCAACCCGATCCCGCTACCGGTGTCGGGCTTGGACGTCCTTATCTGGCTTGCGCTCTTCACTCCGAGTTCTGGAGCTCGTGGAATGGCACGCAGAGCGGTGACTGGGTGATGACGCATCTAGGTCAGGTATTTCGTCAGCACCCCAAGGTGATCGTTACCGCAGCGGCCATCTCCGACACTGACACCGAGGGTCAGGTCGATGCGCTCGTCAACGGTGAGCCGCTCGGGTACAAGACCATACCGGGAGGCAGCGGAATCAATCGCCTCTATTGGGGACCCTCACTGGTGCCGGGTGCTCACCTGGGGGTGCTGACGGTGCATCTTCGAGCCCGACGCAATACCGGCACCGGCTGGGTGCGGGTCGGATCCGGCGACTGCTGGGGAGTCCAGACCTGATGGAGAAAATCAATGCCACTGCCCATGCCCCCGAAGAGTCGCCGAGAACCCGACCACGACCGTCGACCTGACTGGAGCCTCCCGCAGATCGTCATCGAACCAGCACCTGAACCGGAGTCTCGACCCGATGCCGCGATAACCGCACGGCTTACAGGTGAGGTCAACGACACATCGATCACTCCATCTCATTCCGAAGAAAAAACGAAGGAGCAACATATGGCAGACAACCACGCTGACGCGGTAGACCTCGCCGATCATCCCGGCTTTCAACGCCGAGTCTTGGCGGCCATGGTGAAGACCGCCGTCGCGATTGGTGTCGAGACGAACGACACGGACCAATCCGGCTTCATGCGTCGCGCACTGGCTCAGCGGGTCGTCGCCGACCCGGACAGCTGGATACGCCCTTTCGCCATCGCTTTGGCCGTCAATCCCGCGATCACCCTCAAGTCCATGGACGGCGACCTGGACTGGTCTATCGGAGTCGTATGGGGCGCAATGGCGGGCGTCGCGACGGCAGCGGCTCCCGAATTGCGCGCACACAAATCCGACCCGGTTCGGTGAAACCGAGACATGATGCACCTACTCCGCGCCCACGTGAAAGAGTCATGTCTTCGCCTGTACCGAGCGTGGGAGAACACCCAGACCGCCATCACCACGCCCCTGATCCTTATACCGGTCGGCATTGTCGCTCTCATCTTCGGAGAAGGCGTGTCACGGGCGTTCACGGACCTCGGTGGCGGTGTCGTCATCCGCATCATGGGGACCGCCATGGTCGTCGGCGGCTGCCTGGTCCTTCAGAGCATCCTGACCGGCAACGTTTTGAACGAAGTCACTGGACTCACTCTCACCGCGCTGGGTACCGCCATATACGGTGGCGGTGTCATTCTCGGCCTCGGTTTGCATGGAATCGTCGCTGGAATGGGATATCTCGGACTTACGCTGACGCTCTTGGGTCGCGTCTTCCTGATCATGAGAGCTGCCGCTCGGGTACGGAACCGACTCGGCACCGATGACGAACCTTGCTGAGTTGCCACCCGTCCTTCAACTGCTGGTCGTCCTGCTGGGTGGCAGTGCTGTTCCACTGATCATCTTCCTGTTCCGGCGCCGAGCGGAATTACGGCAGTTGAACAGCGCGAGTGACGCGACCTTGGTCACCTCGGCGAGTACCCTGATCGACAAGCTCCAAGAGGACGGCAATATTCTCCGGACTCAGGTCGCAGATCTCAATACGAGAATCGAGGAACTGGAGGACGAACAGCGCACTGATCGCGTCGAATTCGCAAGGCAGCTCACTGTAGCCCATGATGAAACCGCCCGAATGTCCGTCGTCGTCGCTCGACTGAAAACAGACCTCGCCATCGCCCATCGGCAGATCGACGCATTGACCGCTCGAATGGACGTGACCGACGAATAGGAGACAGTCATGCCGTCACAACCCCGGTCCGTCCCCGCTCTGATGACCCTGCGCGATCAGTTCGACGCAAAATATCCTGATCGTTCGAGGATCTCAGATGGATGGATTGGAGACGAAGCTCATCGGAAGAGGTTCTCCTGGCATAATCCAGACAAGGACGGCTGGGTCTACGCCCGGGACTTCACACATCATCCAGCGGCAGGAATGGACATCGATCGATTGACGAATGAACTCACGCATGACGACCGAGTGCTAGAGCTCATCGCCAACGATCTCTACTGGCATCACAGGACTCCACGATGGGTCCGCTACAACGGGGTGAATGAACATAGACAGCATTTTCATATCGCGGTTCGATCCGGATCATACGCAGCGGACAATCGACCTTGGACAATCCCCTCCCTTGTCGGCGTTATCGCGCCCTCTCAATCGACTGTCGAACCTGTGCTCATGTTGGACAGCTCGGGCGACGAGGTCAGACGTCTCCAGGACATGTTGAAGTTCCGCTACCGGTCTTACGCGGGCGATCTGATCGTGGACGGGGCCTTCGGCGAGCGCACCCAGGAGATCGTCCGTGAGTTTCAACGCAGATCGCATCTGGTGCCTGACGGCGTCGTCGGTTCCGCTACGCGCCGCGCTCTCGGGCTCGCGTCCTGAGTGCCTGGTCTAGTAAACTCATGCTCGTGTGGCCGCCCCCTGCTGACCACACATCGCTTCTCCTAGCACGCAACGGCCCCCTTTCAGCTTCGGCTGGGAGGGGGCCGTTGCGGTGTTTCTGGGGGTGATGTTCACGTGCACGGTTCTATGCTGATGATCCTCACCTCGTTCAGCGGCATGGTCGTCCGGACGGCCACCAATCCCGTTGCGTGATCTACGTCTACGACCGTCCCCCGCCGGACATCCACTTTGAGCTCTTGATGACGAGCACGTGGGAGTCCATGACCTGCGTACACGATGCGCATGGTCACCAAGCCCCTTTCCGCCTTGCTCTTAGGGCGCTTCCTCATCAGGGACCTCCTGCTGTCTCGTTTCCTTGCTTCCTGGAACCGACCGGTCGTCGGGAGTCGGCTGGGGGGTCCACTCAACCGACGACCGGCCGGAGTCTTCACGAATCGACGCTGCGAGATGGATCGCATGCTCGGAGGGCGGCACGCACTGCGGGCAGATCACCAGACTGGGCGCGGTTCGGTAGAGCGTGACCCTGCGAGACGACAACACCTGTCCGCACCGTGTGGTCACCGAGCCGGGTTCGGGACTGTTGTCATCCAGCACGTGGGAACGCTCGTCAGCGGGAGACCACAGCCAATGGACTATCACCGGATCGCTTCCTCATCAAGACCCCCCGACCGGCCGCAATCGGGGACAACGGCCGGTCGGGGGGGTGGACCGAGCAGCCTCCGGATGACTGCTTCGGGGCCTACGGGGAGGCCACGCTTCGCGGTCAGTTTCTGGTAGTGAGTGAGCCCGCGGGGCGTCATCGCCATCCGGCGCAGCCCTTCGCGATTCGCGTCGAGCAGGTCGATCAGCTCGGCCTCGACCAACCTGCCGAAGACCTCGGGCAGGTAGCACGGCACCTTCCGACCCCAGTGGACATAGTCCGACCCATGCAGCGCCACGCCGCCTTCGGTCACGCGCCGAAGGCCGATCCAGTCGAGAAGCTCAGTACCGGTCAACCGCATCGGTCGACCTGTCGACGAATGCAATCCTGACAGAAGCGACTCTCCTCGGTGGTCATGCTCGCGGCCAGCACCTCAACGCCGCAGAGTGCGAGATAGCTCCCCCGGGAGCGGGAAGCCGCGATGACGTCAAGGTCGATGAGGTGCTCGGTCAAGGTCTGGGCGTCGACCATCGTCTGGACGAGGATCGCCTTGGTCGCCCCGGTCACCGCGCGCCCTCGCCGCTTTGCCCGGTGACGTCGTGAGGGACCCGCTTGTCCCACCTATGCTTGGGCGGAATACGACGAGCTCGGGCCTGGACCATCCAGGCCACAAGCATCGCTATCAGCACGAGCGCACTCATGACGATTACCGGCCACTGGATGAGTCCTACTAGACCGCTGCTGAGATCCACGCGACAGAGAGTGGCACTTCAGTGACGTCATGGTTATTGCGTAGTTAAGGCACCCCCGAGGGGCTAACGCTGCTCCAGGCTGGCCCGCTTAGCGAGCTGTTGTAGCTGCTCGTTGTCCGGCGCCCGGGTCAGCAGTTCCCGCAGCACTTCACGGGTTTTAAGGTTACGGTAGAGCTTCACGGGAAGGAGAGCTTCCGCTCTCAGATAGGCGCGCACCGGCTCAGCAACCGGCCCTCCGGCGTGGGCCAGTACACGTCCGGCTTCTCTCCAGTAAAATGCCTGGTCCGCCCGGAACAGGCTCCGCTCCGGGCGGACTGCACGCACCGAGCGGATGGCATCATCGACATCACCGAGTTCCATCGCCACGTTGATTCGCCGAAAACCGACGCACGTCGATCCATAACCGAACCCGTACGGGTCAGCCTCACCGGCCTCACCGAACCGATCCGCGATCTCCGCAGCCTCGGCGAGCGGCGCTATCGGGTCTCCACCCCTGACCGCAAGAAGTCGCGCCCGGGGCGAAGCCAGTGTGGCGCACACCAGACCCGCTGTGTCCACGGTGACCGGTGGCAGTGTGGTTTTGTCGAGCACAGTCTGCGCCAGGGCGAAGGAACCCCCGCCAACCAGCGTCGCAGCAAGCCCGTAGGCAGCCGTAGCGAGTGAGGCTGCCTCGTTGTGCTCCCGAGCGAGATGTTGCGCCAGAAACATAGCCTGGCGTCGCACGTTGATATGAGCCTCCGCAGCGTTCAGCCAGATGCGCGTCACCTGCACGTGCAGCAGCACACCCAGCGGCAGCAAGGTACCGAGATCACGGCCAACAGCCAGCGTGGTGTGCAGATCACGGATCAGCTCCGGCAGCGCCAAGCCCGCCTCTTTGAACCGGCATTGCCGATTGAGCCGGTACACCCTGGTCACCCGCTGCCGTAACTCTGGTACGGGCAGCACCTCACCGCCGGAATAGCCGACCTGCGCCGCGTCCAGGGCGTCTTGCATGGCCTCAATGGTGCTGTCGGTGTGACCATTGCCGGGAGCGGGCAGCTCCAGCCGCATCAGCTCCCAGAGTGGGATGCCGAGAGCGGCAGCCAAGCCTTTCCAGTGCTTGAGCCGTTCCAGGGGAGCCAGACCTCGCTCAACCTGGGACAGGAACCCGGCACTGATACCGGCCAGCCCCGCGACCACCTCCAACGTCAAATCCCGCTTGAGCCGGATCCCGCGCAGCAGCTCCCCTACCGTCTTCGCCTCGCCGGCATCCACGGTGTCCGCCTCCTCACCACTCGGTCCGGCGACCCTGATGCCGCCGTGAGCTCAACACGCGAGTCGGATGATCTTCCGGCGTGGGCTGAGCGTGGGTTGATCATGCTCAAACCGCATCCTACCCTGACCTGCGAAGTGACACCTGGTGTCAGGTTGACCGCCCAGCTCACGGGCCGGATCGACTGTCACTTCGCAGGTTAGGGCTACTCTGACCGGGTGGACCTTCAGTTAGGCTCCAAATAGCTGCCCATGGGGTGCCTAAAACAGCGATTCGGCTCCTAATGGCTGTCCAGCAGCACCCCAGGGTGCGATGGCGCTCGGCGAGGGCCAGGCGGGGAGATGCTTCCAGATCGTGAGACGGTTGATCTCGCTGATCGGCATTGGCGGCGGTTGGAACCAGGAACATGTCGGGGCTGAGCCACGTCCGACCGGCATACCTTCAGGGATCACTCAGCGTGACAGTGTGGCTGTGGTGTGTGTCCTGCAAAGCTGCGGTGGACTTACCGGTGAGAGTCCGGTCGGGGTAGCGGCCAAGCGGCCCCGTAGCTGGTGGCCAGCGTGCGGGGAGACCCGATCGTTGAAGCGCCATGACAAAGTCGCCTTGGGCGGCGGGCAAGTGATCGGTCCGTACGATGAGGAATCCTGTATCCGCGTCGCGATGCACCCCTGCGTGGCAGGGAAAGAGCGGGAGCCGGGCCCGGACTACAGGGGTGAAGGCCATGGACGGTGCGAAGACCTTGGACATGCTGCACTCAGGAACCCGCCGGCGTAGGGGGAGCGGAACGATCACACAGCCCATCGTGGAACAGAAGTGGTGGAGCGTCGAGCGGAAGCCGGAGGAGGCATAGTAGCGAGGATCGGCGTGGACAGCACAACCCGCCCTAGCGAAGGTCCTCGGGCCGGGTGTGCGACCGCAACGGCCAAGACGGAAGCTAGCCGCCGAGGAGCCTCGCGCGTCGCTGGGGTCAGTGGTCAACCTGAGTGGCGTCGGGGAATGCCACTGATCGACTGCCCGGGGGAAAGCCGGATGAGGGAGAACTTCATGTCCGGTTTGGGAAGGGGGAGCAGGAAACGGGGTTTAACCTACGCGCCTGCTCCCTACTTCACAGTAGTAGTATAAACTACCGCTATGAGTCCACAAAGTAGCAAATCTGACGAGTCTACTATCCGCCGGATTTCTTCACGGATCGTGTACGAGAACCCATGGCTGGTCCTTCGCGAAGACGAGATCGAACGGCCGGATGGTTCCCAGGGGATCTATTCCTATATCGACAAGCCGGACTTCTCCCTCATCATCCCGGTCGAGCGCGACGGATTTCATCTGGTTGAGCAGTACCGCTACCCGGTTTCTCATCGGTCATGGGAGTTTCCGCAAGGAGCGTTCCCCAACCGCGCTGACGGAGACCCGGCCGAGTTAGCGCGCCACGAGCTGGCTCAAGAGACCGGACTGCGCGCCCGACGTCTCGACCAGATCGGCTTTCTGCATACCGCAGTCGGCATGAGCAGCCAGGCATACGCCGTGTTCGTCGCCGAGGACCTGACCACTGGCGAGTACGCTCGCGAGCCTGAAGAGCAAGACATGATCCACCGATGGATCTCCCGCACCGACTTCGAGAACATGATCCGCCACGGTGAGATTACCGATGACTCCACCCTCGCGGCCTACACCCTCTTCCTGCTGCAAGGGCGCGTGTGAGCGGAACAGCAAGCTGGCTAAGTTGGCGTACCTAGCACATACTGGGTGCATGAGCACCGAAGCAACCGAGCTCTCCGTCAGCCAGGCCCGAGACCAGTTCTCCGACGCCGTGAACCGTGCCGCTTTCGGTGGAGAGATCACCTACGTCACCCGAGGCCGGGGCCATCAGCGTGCCGCCGCGATTGTGCCCGTCGAGCTCGTCGAGCACTACCAGGCGATGATCGATCTGGAGGACGGCCGGGTCGCGCAGCAGCGGCTGGCCGACCTCAACGCCGGTCTCACGACGGCGGTCCCCGCAGCCGAGGTGGCCCGGACGCTCGGGCTGTGACCAGCGCTTCTGGGCCATACGTCGTCCAGTACGACCCGAAGGCGCTCAAGGAGCTGACCAAGCTGGACAAGCCGGTGGCTCGCCGCATCGTGAAGGCCATCGACGCGTTGGATGCCGACCCGCGACCCAACGGCGCTCGAACGCTCGCCGGTTACCCCGATCTGTGGCGTATCCGGGTCGGTAACTACCGGGTGGTCTACACGATCAAGGACGTCGAACTCGTGGTTCTGGCGCTGCGGATTGCCCATCGCAGCAGCGCGTACCACAACCTGTGAACGCTGGCAATGGCAAGCCCGGTCATCCTGCGGCTGGGAGGCGACGGACTAGCCTCGGGGCATGCCGACCGCGCTGATCACCGGACCCACCGCAGGGCTCGGAGCCGCTTTCGCCCGCAGGCTCGCTGCCGAGGGCTACGACCTCGTGCTCGTCGCCCGTGACGTTGACCGCCTGCAGAAGCTCTCCGCCCAGCTGAACGCCCGCCACGGCGTCAGCACCGAGGTGCTGCCCGCTGATCTGGCCGACACAGTGCAGCGGGATCGGGTGGAGCAGCGGCTTCGGGATGGGGATCCGGTGGACCTGCTGGTGAACAACGCCGGCTTCGGGGTCGCCACCGAGTTCGTCGAGGCTGACATCGAGGACCTGCAGGCTCAGTTGGACGTCAACGTGACCGCTGTGCAGCGGCTCACCCACGCCGCAGTACCCGGCATGGTGCGCCGCGGGCACGGGGCTGTGATCAACGTGTCCAGCGTGGCCGGCTTCATGCCCGGTCGCGGCTCGACCTACAGCGCGAGCAAGGCGTACGTGACGATGTTCACCGAGGGCCTGGCCATGTCACTGCACGGCACCGGAGTGCGGGTGCTCGCGCTGTGCCCGGGCTTCGTCCGCACCGAGTTCCACGCTCGGGCCGGCGTCGACATGACAGGTACGCCGTCGGCGTTCTGGCTGGACGCCGACGACGTGGTCCACCACTGCCTGGCCGACCTGCGGCGCGGGCGCATCGTCTCGGTGCCCGGCCTGCAGTACCGGGCCCTGGTCGGGTTGGTGGACGTGCTGCCCCGGGGTCTGGTCCGCAGGTTCGCCGGGCGCACCGGGCGAGGCCGTACGTGAGCGGCGGCGCTCGCGGCGAGGCAGGGCCGCAAGGGCCGCAGGTGAGCGGCGGCGCTCGCGGCGGGGCAGGACCGCAGGTGAGCAGCGCGGCGCGGGCCCGGCTGGCCGCGCTGGTGCGGGAGTTGGCTGTGGTGCACGGTGCTGTGACGCTGGCCTCCGGGGTGCAGGCCGACTACTACGTGGATCTGCGCCGCGCGACGCTGCACCATGAGGCCGCGCCGTTGATCGGCCGGTTGGTTCGTGAGCTGACCGCCGACTGGTCCTACCAGGCAGTCGGAGGGCTGACCCTGGGTGCCGACCCGGTGGCCGCCGCTGTGCTGCACGCGCCGGGCCCACCCGTCGACGCGTTCGTGGTGCGCAAATCGGTCAAGGAACACGGTATGACGCGGCGGATCGAGGGTCCCTGCGTCGCGGGTCGTCCGGTGCTCGCGGTCGAGGACACCGCCACCACCGGCAGCTCGGTGCTCACCGCCGTGGCGGCCCTGCGCGAAGCGGGTGCCGACGTCGTCGGGGTGGCCACCGTGGTGGACCGGGATACCGGCGCCCGCGAGGCGGTCGAAGCCGCCGGCCTGCCCTACCGGGCGGTGCTGAGCATGAGCGAGCTCCTGTGAGTGGCGATGGTGGCTACAGCGACGATCGCCACTCACGGGGTGCGGCTTCGCCGCCCATGAGTGGCGATCGTCGCTGTAGCCACCATCGCCACTCACAGGGCCCCACAGAGTGGGGCCACTCCGTAGGTGTAGGCCCGTGGGTGGGTTCCCACCCCGAGGATCCCCACTACGACCCGGACCTGCTCCGCGACGGTGACCGGCGCAACGTCGTCGACGCCTACCGCTACTGGCGGCGCGAAGCCGTGGTCGCCGATATCGATGCCCGCCGCCATCCCCTGCACGTCGGGATCGAGAACTTCGATCATGACCACAACATCGGCACAGTGGTACGTACCGCGAACGCGTTCGCAGCGGCCGAGGTGCACATCATCGGACGTCGCAGGTGGAACCGACGCGGCGCCATGGTGACGGATCGTTACCAGCACCTGCGCCACCACTGCGACGTCGCCGAGTTGCTCGCGCACGCGGCCACCGAAGGACTCACCGTGGTCGCCGTCGACAACGCTCCCGGCGCGCTAAGGCTGGAGACCGCGCGCCTGCCGCGGCGCTGCCTGCTGCTGTTCGGGCAGGAAGGTCCGGGGTTGACCGTCGAAGCCCGCGCCGGAGCCGAACTGACCGTCTCGATCGCTCAGTTCGGCTCCACCCGGTCGATCAACGCCGGAGTGGCCGCCGGGATCGCCATGCACGCCTGGATCCGCCAGCACGCCGATCTGAAGACGGCCTGGTGAGCCCGCTCAGTCCAGGCAGAATGTCTGGACGAAGGCGATGCCGACCGGCGCTGGGGACGTCCCGGCGGCGAACTGCTGGGCGTCGCTCTCGGTGCCGAAATACACCACTACCGTCTGCGCGTTCGGGTCCGGCGGAGGCGTGAGCTGCTCGGCCGCCCCCCGGTCGCATCCGAGGTCACCGCCGCCCGGGTGGTACCCAGCCGATTCGAGTTCGCGACGGACGGTATCCAGCCGCGGATCACAGTGGGGTGGGGAAACGTAGGGTCGAGCCATGCAGAGGCCCGCGTTGGTGGCATCGGATGTGGACGGCACCTTGCTGGATCACACCGAGCGGATCTCCGACCGAACCCTGGCCGCGGTGCATCGGGTGGTCGCTGCCGGGGTTCCCTTCGTGCTGGTGACAGGTCGGCCGCCGCGGTGGATCCATCCGATCGTCACGCTGCTCGGGTACGCCGGAGTGGCGGTCTGCGCCAACGGCGCGGTGCTCTACGACGCCGCTACCGACCGGGTTCGCCACGCAGTGACCCTCGACCCGATGAAGCTGCGGGACGCCGCCGCCGCGGTGGCCACCGCACTACCCGGCGCGAAGCTCGCCGTCGAGCTGGTCGCAGGATCCGCAGCGAACATCGAGTGCCACCAGTTCATCGCCGAGCCGGGCTACACCCACCCCTGGTTCGGCGCGGACTTCCAGATCGCACCCCGCCCCGAGCTGCTCGCCAAGCCAGCGATCAAGCTGCTGGCCCGGCTGCCCAGCGCGAGCAGCGACGCGATGGCCGTTGCGGTTCGCGTGCTCGTCGGCACCGAGCTGGACGTCACCTACTCCACCGAGCTCGGCCTGATCGAGATCTCGGCACCCGGCGTCACGAAGGGGACCGGGCTGGCTCTGCTGGCCGCTGAGCTGGACGTGGCGCCCCGCGATGTGCTGGCCTTCGGAGACATGCCCAACGATCTCGCGATGCTGCAGTGGGCAGGCTGGGGGGTGGCGATGGCCAACGCCCACCCCGCCGTGCTCGCTGCGGCCGACGAGATCACCGCGCCGAACTCCGAGGACGGCTTGGCCCTGGTCCTCGAACGGTGGTTCTGAGCGAAGTTCAACCAGATAGGTCGCTTGGGGTGATTTTCGTGCGACACGGTGTCAGTAGGGGCATCCTTCCGGCCTTGGGCGCTGCGTCTGGTGCCAGGATCGGAGGTGATGTTGGGAGGGGGAAACTGTGGGTCGATTGGAGCAGTCGGTTCGGGTTGTGCTGGCCGACGACGAGAAGTTGGTCCTGGACGGATTGAACGCCGTCCTGGAGTCCGATCCGAGGATTCAGGTCGTGGGGCGAGCCACCGATGGGGTGACGCTGCTGGACATGGTAGGGAAGTTGGCACCGGACGTGGCACTGCTGGATGTGCGTATCCCAGGGCTGCAGGGGCTCAGCGCGCTAAGGCGGCTGCGGCCCGATCCACCGCCCTACTGCGCGCTACTGACCACGTTCGATCTTGACGAGTACGTCGACGCGGCACTTGAGGCCGGTGCGCACGGCTTTCTCCTCAAGGACAGCCCACCCGACGCACTGGTGCGGGCGGTACTCGATCTGGCCACCGGGGGGGCGGTCATCGATCCGCGGATCGCGGTCCGGCTACTACCCCGGCTGCGCACCGTGCCGGTGGAGAACCCGATCGCCGAGCTGTCCGATCGGGAGCGGGACGTGCTGGCGCTACTCGGGGAGGGGGCTTCCAACGCCGCGATCGGGCGGTCCTTGTCGATCTCGGAGTCGACGGTGAAGGGCCACGTCACCCGGCTACTCGTGAAACTCGGGGTGCGTAACCGGGTGCAAGCGGCGCTGGTCGCCCGGGGGTTGTGGGACCCCAGCGCCACGATGCGCTGAGGCTCGTGTCCTGCCCGGTGCGATACCCGGCAAGCTGTGCGGATGCAGGTGGTGGTGATCGGCGGCGGAATCGTCGGCTTGGCGGTGGCGCGGGCGCTGCGGGCTGGTGGTCACGGCGTCACGGTGTGCGAGAAGGAACCCCGCTGGGCGGTGCATCAGACCGGCCGCAACAGCGGGGTGATCCACTCCGGGCTGTACTACCGCCCCGGCGGGCTGAAGGCCCGGCTGTGCGTGGCCGGGGCGGCGTCAATGGCGACGTACGCCCGGGAGCGTGGTGTGTCGGTCGAGGTCGGCGGCAAGCTCGTGCTCGCGGTGGACGAGCGCGAGCTCCCTGCCCTGGCGGAGTTGGAGCGCAGGGGGGCGGCCAACGGCGTGCCGGTGCGTCGGCTGGACGCCGCCGGGGCGCGGGAGTACGAGCCCGACGTGCGGTGTGTTGCCGCACTACGGGTGGAGACGACGGGGGTCGTCGACTACTCGGCGGTGTCCCGTGCGCTGGCCGCGGAGCTGGCCCGGGACGGCGCCGAGCTGCGGCTGGACAGCGAAGTGCTGGCGGTGCACATCGACGGCACGGGGGTGCGCTTGTTGACCCGCGCCGGGGACCTGCGCGCCGATGCGCTGGTCAACTGCGCGGGCCTGCACAGCGACCGGATCGCCCGGCTGGCCGGGCTGACCCCGGCCGCTCGGATCATCCCGTTCCGCGGGGAGTACTTCTCGCTGGCTCCGGCCGCCGCTGGGCGGGTCCGCGGGCTGATCTACCCCGTGCCTGATCCGGCGCTGCCGTTCCTCGGGGTGCATCTCACCCGAGGTGTCGACGGCGACGTCCATGCTGGTCCGAACGCGGTGCTCGCGCTGAGCCGGGAGGGCTACCGCTGGGGCGAGCTCCGCGCCCGGGACGTCGCCGAGGTGCTGGCCTACCCGGGGTTCTGGCGCCTGGCCCGGCGCCACGCGCGCACCGGCGTCGTCGAGCTGACCCGCTCGGTGTCCCGGCGGGCGTTCGCGTCAGCGCTGTCCCGCCTGGTGCCGGGCATCACCGCGGCGGATCTGATCCGCGCCCCGGCCGGCGTCCGAGCCCAAGCGGTGGGTATGGACGGCGCCCTGCTCGACGATTTCGTGATCCAGACCGCGCCGCGCCAGATCCACGTCCTCAACGCCCCTTCGCCGGCGGCCACCAGTGCCCTGGAAATCGCCCAGCACATCGCCGGACGCCTCGCTGAGGTGATGCCCGGGTAGGCCGTCTCCCCTCGCCTACGATGAGTGCCCGTCGGGTAGCTGAGGGAGAGCTGATGGGGCGTGTCCTGGCACTGCTGAAGATCAACCTTGCCTGGGTCAAGACCAACGCGGAGAGCATGGTCACTCTGATTCTTGCTGTCTCGATAGGTATCTTGGGACTTGTCGACGTGGTCCCCCAGGATCTCGTCACCAAGACGATCCCGCTGACGCTCGCCGTTGTGGTGTTCGCGATGCTTCGTGACCGGTCGCGCCAAGAAGCTGCTAGCGCCGAAATACACAAGACAGCGGCCGATGTCGCAGGCACCCTGAAACTGCTCCATGACCGGGTTGACCGAATCGCCCCGACGGAAGACCTCTTGAAGAGTACTCAGCGGGCGCTGGACGGGTTGGCTGCGGTACGAGTCGCGGTGGGAAACGACGTATCGAAGGCGCTCGCCGAGGCCCGGACCGGTACCGATACCGATCGATGGGTCTTCAAGGGCGGCACGGGAACCCACACCCGGGTGGTCACACTACCCGAGTGCCTCAAAGAATCCCATCGGGCCCGCCGGGAGCTACGCGTACGGATGGAAATCATCGACCCGACGGATCTGGACCTTTGTTCCCGCTACGCACGGTTGTACCGGAACCTAGCGGAAGGGGATGACGACGACGCCCGGACCTGGACCGGTGAGGGCACGCAGATAGAGTCGTACGCGACAGTTCTCGCAGTCTGCTGGTACAAGCAGAAGTTTGCGCACCTACTGGACATCAAGGTCGGTCTTTCGTCGACGGTATCGACTTTTCGTTGGGACCTTTCGTCTCGATATCTGATCGTGACACAGCGGGGACCTCGATTTCCAGCCATGATCGTGGAAAGTGGGATGCCGTACTACGACTGCTGGAATACGGAGCTTCTGACGAGCTTCGGGGAGTGCCGAAACGTGCCGATAGAACGAGCGCTCGAGATTTCGTTGGACCAGCCGAGTACCGACGAGGTCCGCCAGCTCTTCCGTAGCCTGAGCCTCGACCTGCCGACGGATTACAAGGACGCTGACATCGAGGCAATAATCGAGAAGGCAATGCGGGACACGAACCCCTTCGTCCGAGGCGCAGGCGACAATCTGGCCCTTCGTCAGAGGACGTATTGACGGCTCCCGCCACGAGACAGCTTACGGCTTACGGCTTACGCCGCACAACGCCGTCACCGTGCCATCGGTGACATTCTCGCCGAGGTGGGTGTCATGGTCGCGCAACGAGGCCATGAACCAGGTCGTGGCTTGTACCGAAGCGGCTGGGACACGGTGGCCGGTGGACATCGTGAGTCCCCCTTCTCGAAGCGGATTCGGGGTGGCCGGTCGCCCTGTAGGGGGGAGGTACAGGGCGACCGGCCAGGGAATGACCGTCCGTTTCCGAATGGCCGCTGTCAGCAAAGCGGGTCACCCGGGCAAAAGGCAGTACCGATTTTCCGGTGCGGGGTCCGGCCCGCGCCCGGGGGTCTCACTTCCGTCGCACTTGGCCGGAGTGCTTCCCAGGGCTGGGCTCGGCGGTCCACTATCGACACCCTTCAGTAGCCGGACGGACACCGGAATGAGGGGCGATGAGGGGCCAAGACATGAACACCGCGTTGCGGGGGTTGCTGGACGAGGCGGAGCTGAGCAACATCGCGCTGGGCCGCGCGGTCGTGGCTGCGGGTGCTCGGGAGGGGATTCACCTGGCCACCACCACGACGTCGGTGCGCCGCATGCTGGACGGCTGCCAGCCGCGCTGGCCCACGCCCAGGCTGGTGGCCGTGGTGCTGGCCGGGCGGCTGCAACGCGAGGTCACCGTGACCGAGTGCGGGTTCGTCGACTGCTCTCCACCCGATGAGGATCCCTATGACGGGCTACGCTGTTCAGGCACACTGGAGGGCACCCTCCGCACGGTCGTCGAGCTCTCGGGGCGTGATATGCGTCGGCGCAAACTCCTACTCGGTTCGGCGTTCAGCGCCGCAGCGTTCGCCGAACCCGCGTTGTTCGCCCTCACCGTGCCCCCGGCGCAGAGCACCGCCCGCGCGGAGGGTCGGCGGGTGGGCATGGCGGAGGTGGAGATCCTCACCGAGCAGATCACCCACCTGGGCAAGCTCGCTACCCAGTACGGCTCGGGGCGGGTCCGTGAGCAGATGGTGGTGTTGCTGAATCGGGAGGCCAACCAGCTGCTGCACGGCACCTACTCGGAGAAGACCGGCCGCGCGTTGCTCTCCGCCGTCGCGAAAGCCACCAGGGCGGTCGGCTGGATGTCCGGTGATGTCGGGCGGCATGCGCTGGGCCAGCGCTACTTCATCCAGGCCCTCGACCTGGCCATGCGGGCAGGTGACCGGCGCCAAGGTGCCGACATCCTGCAGGAGGCAAGCCGCCTGACAGTCCGGATCGGCGAGAACGCCCCAGCCGGCCAGGACACCACCCGGCACGGCCGCCAAGCCGTAGCACTGGCCCGCGCTGGGCTGGCCATCGTGCAGGACACACCCGCGCCCGCACTGACCGCCAAGCTCCACGCGGTGGAAGCCCGGGGTTTCGCCCTGCTCGGCGACGCCCGCGAGACCCATCTCGCCGTAGCGGCGACCCACCGGTACTACGAAACAGTGACCCCCGAGGACGCGGATGGGTTCTACCACATCAACGGCTTCGGCGGGGACCTCGGAAACTGCCTCAACCGTATCGGTGACACCAAGCAGGCCATCGTCCTGAGCACCACGGCATTGAACGGCACCGAACCCTGGATGGTCCGCCCATTGTGCCTGGTCCAGACCACGCTCGCGCTCACCCATCTGCACGGCCGCGACCTGGAACAGTCCGCCGCCTTCGGCCGCGACGCCCTGCGCACCGCCGCCACCCTCAGCTCAACCATCACCGTGCAGCGCCTGCGCACCCTGCACCGCCAGGTACACCCCCTGCGCACCGCCTCCCCACACCTCCGCGACCTCGACGACCGGCTCACCGGGTTCCTCACCCACCCCACCCGCCGCCAGCCCAACGACACCTCCCTCTGACGGGCAACTACTTCAGCTAGTTGGATCGTGGCATTAGAAGCCCTCGGATTATAGGATTAGAAGCCCTCGGATCATGCTAAATTGCCCAGATGGCAGTACTCAACCAGACCGTTGCGCGTCGGCTGGAGCACATCGTCACCGAGCGGATGCGCACCGAACCGGTGATCGTTCTGCACGGACCGCGTTCGGTCGGGAAGAGCACGCTGCTCGGCCGGGTCGCCGAGAAGTTCGGGCGACCCGTGATGGACCTGGATGATCCGCTGACCCGGGACCTGGTCAGCGCCGGGCCCGGCTTCGTCGTGCAAGGTGACGGACCGGTCTTCATCGACGAGTACCAGCGGGTTCCGGAGATCCTCGACGCCATCAAGGCGGAGCTGAACAAGGATCTGCGGCCGGGGCGTTTCGTGGTCACCGGGTCGACCAGCTACACGAGCATCCCGCGCGCGGCACAGTCCCTGACCGGACGGGCACACGTGATCACGGTGTGGCCGTTGTCCCAGGGTGAGATCTCGGGGGCCCACGAGTCGTTCGTCGCGCGGCTGCTGGCCGATCCCGCCGCAGTGGCTCACGGCGAGCCGTCCGCCACTGATCGGCTCGGCTACGCGGAGCGGGTCCTCAACGGCGGATTCCCCATCCCGTTGCGCCGCCAGCCCGGACGAGCTCGGGACACCTGGTTCGGGGACTACCTGGACCTGGTCGTGCAACGCGACGTCCTCGACATCCGGCGCATCCGGCAGCGGGACGTGCTGCCCCGGTTGCTCCGGCGCCTCGCCGCGCAGACCGGCCAGATAGTGAACATCGCGCACGCGGCCAGAGCCGAGCGGCTCGAGCCCTCGGCGGCCAACGACTACGCCCACCTGCTGGAGGCGGTGTTCCTCGTGCACCGCCTCCCGGCCTGGGGCACGACCCTCAGCGCGCGGGTCAACACCATGCCGAAGATCCACATGGTCGATACCGGAGTCGGGGGGTGGCTGCTCGACGTGACCATGGACAGCGTCGAACGCCGCGTCCCGTCCACCTTGACCGAACTCGGCCACCTCGTCGAGACGTTCGCCGTCAACGAGCTACTCAAGCAGGTGAGCTGGCTCGACGACGACGTCCGGGTTGGCCATTACCGCACCCACGACGGACACGAGATCGATCTGGTACTCCAGCTGCGCGGTGGCGATGCCCTTGGTATCGAGGTCAAGGCGGGCGAGCGGGTCACCCGGGCCGACACGGTGTCGCTGGCCCGGCTGCGAGACAAGCTCGGAACACGGTTTCGCGGCGGGTTCATCCTGCACACCGGCCCACACACCGTCCCGCTCGCCGATGGCATCTTCGCCGTACCGCTCGACAGACTATGGGCCTGAATCGTCCCGCTACCGTGCTGGCAGCCTGCCCTCGGCCGCCGTCAGGCAGGGCAGTTGTCCTGGTAGGGCAGGTCCGGGCTACGGCGGTCCGCACCTCTGTGACCTCGACGACCCGAAACAACGCGATAGAAACGATTATCGGTTGACTGTTCAGTCTCGGTACCAGCGTTCCCAGCAGCGGCGGAATTCTTCAGCTTGCTCCAGCAGATAGAAGAATTCCTTTGAGTGGAGGGCGATGTGTTCAAGTTTTTCGGCGATGACGATGCACAGGTGGTGGCCCGGGTCTCCGAGCGGGTCGGTGTGCAGCTGTAATGCAGCCACCAGTTCCACCAGAGCAGCGGGTTTCTCGAGACCGTCGTCGACTTTCTGAACCAGCCGCAGCAAGTGCTGTCGGGAGTCGGCTTCTCGTGCAGGGTGAGCCAGGGGTGCCTGGGTGATGGCGGTCAGGGTAGCGTACCACTTCGCGGCGTCCTCGCTGGCGAAGAGGATACTCAGGTGTTTCGCCACCGCAGCTACATCCCCTAGTGCCAGGCGGTGGTACATTGCGCTGGTCTGGTCCCCCTGTTTCTCGGCGTGGGTGCGCAGCTGGTTATGCACGTCATCCCAGGTCGGTTCCTCTGGACCAGAAGGTTCGGCGAGCAGGTGCAGGACTCCGCGCCGAGGGAAAGGATGCAGGGTCGGTGGGTTCGCGTCATCAGTTTTGGGTGGATGGCGCACCCACAAGTCACGAGACCGGAAACTTCTCATCATGTGGGCCACCGGGTCGGGCTCGTTTTGCAGCACCACGGCCAGTGAGCTTTTCCCGAAATCCCGGGCCGCCGTGCTGCGCACGAGTGCTCGGCGCATTTCCACCGACCACCCACCGAGGAGCAGCAGCTGTGCCTCCTGGGCAAGTGACTGGCCATCCGGTGTGGTCGGTCTGCTGAACAGACTGCGGACATCGACGTTCTCCGCTCCGACCCGGCGGCGTTCCAGGGACATCGCGGCGAGCACGAGCCGCATACCGCCGATGTGGCCTCCAGTGAGCCGGTGGGCGAACCGGAGTGCTTTCTCGGTGTTACCCAGGACTCCGGTCACGTCGACCTCGGGGCCATACAGTGGGGGCACCTTGCCAGCAAAGTGCGCACGTGCCTCGTCGAGGGTCAGCCCGCTGAGTTCTATCGGATAGACTGCGGTCCATCCGTCATTCACCGCCCGGGCGTCGTTCCAGTCTTCGTAGGTCGCGTGCACCGCATCCCGCACTACCCAATATTCAGGGTACTGATGGCCGACGAACGGCGAGCGGGTCGCCGCATCGCCCACGATGAGCAGCGGATCCCAGTCCTGCCGTTGTGCTGCGAGGATTTCGAGGAATCCTCGGGCGCCTTCCGAATCAGCGTCGTGGAGGATGGCCAGGCAGTTCTCGTCCCGTTTGAACAGTTGCAGGGATCGCGGCGAGTATGCGTCTCGCAGATCGGCTAGAAACGCTCGGCACAACACTTCGTCGACCCGTTTCCGTAACTGCGGATTCTCCTCCTGCATCGCGAGCTGGACCAGAGCGTCGATCGGATCGGTGAAGTGCTGGCCGAGCCCGTCCTGGTACCATTTTCGGCCCTGACCACTGAGCGCCAGTGTCGTTTCGACGAGAGCCCCCACGCCTTCCACCTGCAACCCCAGGAAGAATCGCGTGTCTTGGCTCGCTCCGACGACGTCGGCTAGGTCGATGACGGTCTCGCGGGCTAGGCTCCGCAGCCGCCTATGGTCTGGGATAGTCCTCCTGATCATCATTGATCGGGTTATGGCCGGATCATCGATAGCGACGGGGCCACGTATCGCCGCCACGCCGAGGAAGAGCCTCGGGAACCTCAATCGACCGAATCTCTTGACCCGACGGCCTAGATGGAAGGCGAATTGCACGGCGACCTCATGCGGCCGCAACGCGCCCAGCTCGTGCCCGTTCAGACGGACGCATGGTCTGCCGGGGTAGAAATATTCGTGAAGGTGGTCCAGGAGTTCGGATTTACCACTCATCCGCGGACTCCAAACCAGCACGATTGGCAGTGGTCGACGCCGGTCCGACTTCGGAGGACGCAGACAGTGATTGACCAGCTCTGTTAAACCGCGCCGATCCGCTGAGTCCGCCATGGGCATCTGCCGCATTCCTACCCTCGGCCCAATGACTCGAAACGACCCCGCTGGGGCCGTAGTGGGCTGCGGGTCCGGGGACGGTCCCTCGAGATGGGTTCCGGCCGAATCGGCTGGGGTCGCGGACACGATGGCGCTCAGGCCGGCTTCGACGTCGAGGACGTCGCGCAGGTCAGCGACGAGGTCGGCGTGCCGGGCCGGAATCATCGCCTCGCGCAGGCCCGCTTCGAGGTCGAGAGTCGCAGCAAGGTCGTCGGCCACTGCACGGCGCTGATCGGCCAGCCACCGGTCCACGGCGTCGTCGGGCTGGGAAGTGGGGTCACTCATCGCGCATCTCCCTCCGCTCGAAGGTATGCGGCGAGCGTGCGACGCGCCTTCTTCAGGCTGCTTCGCGCGGCCTCAGCAGTGATCCCCAGCTCGTCGGCGATCTGCGCCGGGCTATATCCATCCAAGGTCCAGGCCATGACCTGGCGCTGCCGCGGTGGGAGACGCTCCAGCACCCGCAGGACCTCGTGCTGCTGCTCCCACGCGGCCACATCGGTCAACGGTGGCAACAGGGCACTGCGCTCACCCACGTCGTCGACCGGATCTTCCTCGATCCGCGCGATGTGGCGAGCAAGCTCTCGGGACGCGACCCGCCGTGCCCACGCCGCAGGCTGACTGATCGTCGACCAGTTCCGGTACGCCTTGATCATCGTTTCCTGGGCGACGTCGGCAGCCACCGGCAGTCGAGCGCCCTGCCAGATCAACCACGCGACCAGGGTGGGGGTGAACTGACGGTAGAAGGCGCTGAAGGCCGCGTCATCGACCCGCTCAGCCGGACGTTTCGTGACATCTGACCGACGCTGTGGATCGACGGGCGCCACCGGGCTGGCGACCGGCCGCTCGCGCTCATCCATCGTCGCCCTCATTGTCGTTGCCCTCAATGCGCCGAGCAGGGGCGATGGCCAACCTCAGCCATGTGCCGTCCGGGTGGCCCTCGTCGATCCGGCTGCCTTCGGGCAGCGCCCGAGTGATCGCGACCACGTACTGGCGGTGCATCTGCTCCTGCTTGGCCCGCCAGCGTAACCGCAGCCACAACGCGAGCAGCCCGAATCCCTGTGCCGCGATCATGGCAGCCGACCACACCACGGTCGTGAGGAGCGAGCTCATCCACGTCCTCCCGGTCGGTGCCCTCCTGGACAGTGGGTAGAGGCATCACGGGGCGCCCAGCGTGAACCGAGTCTTGAGAGTTTTCATCGGACACTTCTGCTATAATCGAACACATGTTCGATACCTTGCGGGAGGTGCCTCCCGCTCCGCCGGAGGACGTCCCGGTCGAGCAGATCCTGGCCGATTACGACCGGATCGTCGAAGCACTGGACGCCGGGGCGCCCGTCGGCGCGCTGCCACCGCCGTGGGAGTCGGAGCCGGAACCTCCACCGTGGTCGGCGTGCGCGCCCTCGGGGTGGCTGGCGTTGGAGTTGGATCAGGGCACCGCTGTGCCCGGGGCGCTCTCGGATGCCGATCTGATCGAGGGCATCATCGCGTTCGATCGGACCGTGTCCTGGGCTGGGGCGCGGCAGGCGGAGCTGTTGGCGGAGTTCGCCCGCCGCCGCCCGGAGGTGATGGGTTCCCCGCCTACCCGTTCCGATGTCCCGGCCCGCCACAGCGGGTATACCCCTGACGAGATCGCGCTCGCCCTGCACTTGTCCCGCACCACCGCGGCCAATCGGCTGGTGATGGCCGAGGTGGTGGTCGCCGATCTGCCCGCCACGCTGGCCGCCTGGCAGGCCGGAACGATCGACACCCTCAAAGCACGAGCGATCACCGAGGCCAGCTACCTGCTGCCCCAAGAGCAGCGGGCCGCGCTGGAAGAGCGGGTGCTGCCCCGCGCCGGGGAGCAGACCGTGTCGCGGTTGCGGGCCGCCCTGGCCAGGGCGGTGCTGGCGCTGGACCCCGACGGCGTAGCGGAACGCCACGAGCAGCGCCGCAAAGACCGCCGGGTCGTGCTCAGCCCCGAGGGAGATGGCATGGCCAACCTGTGGGCACTGCTGTCCGCCCCCGACGCCACCGCCGCCTACCAGCGACTGTGCCAACTAGCCCGCGACCTCGGTGCCGAGGACCCCCGCAGCATGGACGCCCGCCGCGCGGACCTGCTCACCGATCTGCTCACCGGGCGGCGCTGCGCCGCCACCGCCACGGTTCTCGACCACGACGACTGCGATCACCCCGACGGCCCCGAAGGCTGCGACTGCACCCCCACCGAGCATGCGCCTGCCGAGCACACCCCCACCGGGCCCACTGAGCACACCCCCACCACGTCCGCCGATCCGGCCGACCCCTACGCCCCAGACCAGCAGACCCCAGAGCCCGAGACTTCAGACCAGGAGACCCCAGAACGGGAGACCCCAGAACAGGAGACCCCAGAACAGGACGGGGCTGGCCGGGGTGAGCATGATTGCCCGACCACCCGCGGTGGCGGCGCTGGGCCGGGTAAGCCCCTGATCTCGGTGGTTGTGCCCATCACCACGCTGATGGGCCTGGATGAGCAGCCCGGTGAGTTGGTCGGTTTCGGGCCCATCCCGGCGCCGCTGGCCCGTGAGATCGCCGCGGAGGGGACCTGGCGCCGGCTGCTCACCGACCCGGCCTCGGGCACCCTGCTCGACTACGGCCGCACTACTTACACCCCACCCGCCGGACTCGCCGACTTCGTCCGGGCACGGGACCTGTACTGCCGCAACCCCATCTGCGGCCAACGCGCCGCCACCGCCGACCTGGACCACACCATCCCCTGGGACGGCGGCGGTACCACCAGCGAACATAACCTCTACGCCGCCTGCCGCCATGACCACCTGATGAAAACCCACGCCCCCGGCTGGCACGTCGACCAATACCCCGACGGCCGCATCACCTGGACCACCCCCACCGGGCACACCTATACCAGCCACCCCCACAACTACCGCCCCAACCCCCCACCCGACACCGGAACCCCCGAAACCGGCACCCCAGCTGGGCACGACCCACCCCAGGACGACGAACCCCCCTTCTAAAAAGGGTCTGCGCCAGCGCGGTCGGACATGCACCACCAGCAAAGATCGCAACGAGTGAGAGCCAATTGTTCAGGCAGTGACCGGCTAGAGCGTCGGTCAGGTAGTTCGGGGCTGTGCTGTGGTACTTCTTCTTGATCAGTAGGTGTGGTGCCTGCTCGGATGAGAAGGGGTTACCGATCGATGCGTCCTGGGATGTGGAGCCCGCCGGTGGTGCCCTCGGTGGCCGAGCAGGTGGTGATCAAGGCGGTGCGGCGGGCGAAGTTGTTCGTGTTCCTGCGTCAGCATCGCCACGAGCTGTTCACGCCAGAGTTCCAAGCCGAGTTGGCTGAGGCGTATGTGGACAGTTCGAAGGGGCAGCCGCCGGTGGCTCCGGCGCAGTTGGCGTTGGCGGTGATCCTGCAGGCCTGCACCGGGGCCTATCTGGCCTCCACCCTGGTCCGCGACCGCAGCGACGATCTCGTGATCTACTGCAAGGCCTGGCGGATCCGCAACACCGGCGGCCGGTTCGCCAAGACCGGCTTCCGGCTCGACTTCGACCGCGGCGAGCTGACCTGCTCCAACCAGGTCACCATGCCCTTCCAACCAGGCAAGACAGTCCGGTTCCCGACCCAGGTCTGCGCCAGCTGCCCGCTGCGCTGCCAGTGCACCACCAGCACCACCGGCCGCAGCATCCACATCCATCCCGACGAGCACCTCCTGGCCGAGCTGCGCCGGCGCCAGCACACCCCCGAAGGCCGAGCAGCACTGCGCCAGCGCACCGCCGTCGAACACGGCCTGGCCCACATCGGCCACTGGCAAGGCCGACGATCCCGCTACCGCGGCACCCGCAAGAACCTCTTCGATCTCCGCCGCTGCGCCGTCGTGCACAACCTGCACGTCATCGCCCACCACAACCTCCTTGATCAACAAGCAGCATGACTACTCGACCGGCGCTCTAGCGCGGCGCATTCTCCCCAATCAACGATCATCACCTGGTCCGCAGCGCACCACACAGCGCCCGGTACATGGCGAGCCCACTCTCCTCGATTGAATCTGTGGCGGGTGAGCGGCTTCACACGGTTGTCGGCGCGTACGTGGTGCCATCACGGACTTCGAAGATTCCAGGCTCCACCTCCACCGAGTCACGCATGATCTGCTCAACCCAGTCCGGCAGCCACTGCTTTGTGCCGGACCATTGCGGCCAGTCCAAAGCGGCGCCGAGAATTTCCATGGCCATTGCAAGCCAACTCCGTAGGCGCTACGCGCCGCCCTGGCGGGTGAAACTGAGGCTGCCGCCGGGACAGCGGCAGCTCTGCTGTCGTGGTCGCCCGTATTTCGAAGCAACCACGCAGCTACGAGTTGTGATCTTCCTCGGCCAGTCGCGCACCGAGCGCTGCACGGGAGCGCACCCTTAGCTTTTCGCAAATCCGTGAAATGTGGACTCTCACCGTGTTAGAGGACCAGGACAAGGCATTAGCGATCCCGGTCAGTCATGCCTGTGGCGACCAGCTCGGCGATCTTCCGTTCCTGCTGGCTCAATGTGGCCGACCCTGTTGGGTAACTCGATCCCGACACAGCATGCTTCTATCCGCTCCGCCCAGCCCGCGGCAGCATCGATGTCGTCCTGTGCCAGCGCCACAACGACCAGTGCATCCATGAAAAAGGGGCGATGCAGGACATCTAGACGGGGCAGGTCAGGACCACCGCAGGCGCTGACGATCAGCTGCACACAGCGTGCTGGCTCCCCAGCGAGGAGATGCGCGATGCCGAGCGCACAACCAGCTGCCGCCGACCACCAGCCACCGTCACGACCTGCAGTCTCGACTGCCTGCTCACCGGCGCGGAGTCCGGCCTCGATGTCGCCGAGTTGGACTGCGATCAGGCCCTGAAGCGTGACGGTCATCGAACTCAGCTCGTCACTGGCTGTCAGCCGAGCCGCTTCGATACCGTCGGCCGCGCATTCGGCCGACATCACGGGGCATTCAGCGTGAACCGAGTCTTGAGAGTTTTCGTCGGACACTTCTCGGACGCAGCACGCCCAGGCCACCAGGTGAAACCAGGTGAAGGCCACCTCCGGCCGTACGGCCCCTACAGTGGCAGTGATAACGTGGCGCAATTGTCGCAGCGCACCGTGCGAGTGGACTCCTCAATGAAGTATGAGCACACGACCACATTGTCCTGCCCATCGTTGGAGCCTGGCACCACTCCGTACCACAGGTTGTCAATATCCGGTT
>JBQTGW010000082.1:0-3299 GCA_052390495.1 Pseudonocardiales bacterium | reverse complement strand
AGTAGCCAGAGAGGACCCAGACCTGACCGGGATCCCGGCGCACCCGCTCCGGACAGAGTGAACCCACACCCAACCTGCGACTCAATGTGACGATCACACGACAGCCGGCGAACTTGCCGTTGCCCTGGCGGGAGCTGCGCCACCATACCAGCGAGGTACCCGCCCACGTCCGGCACGGCGAGACCTTCGGCGGTAGCTGGATAGCTACGTTACAACCCGGTGGGCTTGGCGGGCCGCACGTCCATGGGGAGTTCGTGGATTGAGATAGGCGGCGCGCAGAATATGGTGAGCTCGCAAGCAACCCCTATCGCTTCCTCGACTGTCTTCCCCAGATGCAGCGCAGTTCTGGCGTATTCCCATCCGCTGCCTACGGCCCAGTACTTGTGGTAGTTGACACTGAGGTCGTAGGTGACGGATACGAGCCTACCGTCGTAGGCGATAAGCCAGCTGTTGTGTGACTCGAAGCTCTTTATCATCTTATCGCACCACTGGTTAAAATCGACGAAGAACTGGAGAAGGTCACGCTTCTCGCTGCTCTGTGGCTTGTGTGAAGCGAGATAGACAGCCATGTGGTTGTTATGGCTACCGTAGCCAGCTCCACCGACGATGATGTCCGGGAGCACGATGAGCTTGCCGTCCTGGAGCACTTCCTTCGCCTGCCAGCCCCAGGTCCGCTGCCCGTCGCTACCTACGACGATCTTATCCTCTTCGACCTTGCCTGCGATGACAGTCACGATCCGCCGCTCCAGTTTGAGGGTGAGAAGCCGTCGGATTTCCCCGCGGCGCTGTCCGATGCGCCCGCTGACTGTGCTTTCATTGCACGCCGCCGGGCACCACGGGTCCGGCGTCGTCACCGTACTCGACCACGTGATCTCGTTCTATCGGTCCCTTTGCAACGCTGCCGCCACTGTGGCCACAAATTTGTGATACATTCTGGGCATGTCGATCCTGGACAATCACACCGTCGGCCTGCGGTACCTGCGCCACCACACCAGCGAGGTACTCGCCCGCGTCCGGCGCGGCGAGACCATCGACGTGACGGAGTACGGCAAACCAATCGCCCGGATCATCCCGGTGGACGACCGGACGCCCAGCCCAGCTCTCGAACGACTGATTGAGTCCGGGCGGGTACACCTGGCTACCCGGCCGGGATACCGCCCGCGCATGCGTCCTGGTGATGGCACCGACCGGCTGGGCGAGGCCCTCGCCGCGTTGCGGGACGAGGAATCTTGGTGAGCCTTTACTACCTGGATACGTCGGCAGCCCTGAAACTCCTGGTCGAAGAGAGCCATTCGAAGGCGTTCGCCACCTTCTACGACAACTCCGCAGGCGCTTCCTGGGTCAGCTCCGCTCTGTTGCGCATCGAGGTCATGCGCGCAGTCACCCGAGCTCAGCCCGCCGTCTTGCCCGACGCCCGCGACCTGCTGTCAGCTTTCGACTTCATCAGCATCGACGACGACATCGTCGACACAGCGATGAACGAACCCGACCGCAAACTCCGTTCGCTCGACGCCATTCACCTGGCCACCGCCCGCCTCCTGGGCACCGACCTCGACGCGCTGATCACCTATGACGACCGACTCGCCACCGTAGCCCACGAGGCCGGGATCACCGTAGAAAGCCCGCACGATTGAGGTCCCCGCCGCTGTCCTGTTGGATTCAGTCCCAGTTAGATCAGGCGCATGGGCTGCCAACCGAGCATCGTTATCGTCGGAGCTGGTTTCGGTGGCATCGCCCAGGCCATCGAACTGCAACGGCACGGGTTTTCGGACATCACGATCCTGGAACAGGCCAGCGGGCTGGGCGGTACCTGGTTCCACAACACCTACCCGGGCGCTGCCTGCGACGTCCCCAGCCACCTTTACTCCTTCAGCTACGCCAAGCGGCGGGACTGGCCCCGGCTGTGCTCCCACCAGGCGGAGATCCTCGACTACCTTTCCGACGTGGCCCACCGCCATGGCGTCGACCAGATGGTTATTCACGGCGTCGAGGTGAGTTCCTGCACCTGGGACGATGCCACCCGGCGCTGGACCGTGACGGCTGTCGATGGGCGCACGTGGGAGTGCGACGCCGTCGTCGTCGCCACCGGGCAGCTGCACCGCCCGCGTTACCCCGACATTCCCGGGCGGGACACCTTCGCAGGCAGGCAGTTCCACTCGGCCGAGTGGAACCATGGTTACGAGCTCGAAGGTAAGCGCGTGGCGGTGGTGGGTACGGGTGCCAGCGCCGTGCAGTTCGTCCCCGAGATCGCCCCCCGGGTGTCGCGCCTCAGTGTGTTCCAGCGCACCGGTAACTGGTTCTTCCCCCGCAAGAACCGGGCCTACCCGGCGTTGGTCAAGGCCGCCATCCGCTTTGTCCCCGGTATGCAGGAATACCGGCGCTGGTTCCTCTACCAGTATGCCGAATCGCTCACGTTCATGATCCGCCACCCGGAGACGTTCGGGCGGGTGGGGCGGGCTCGGTCCAGCGCTTTCATGCGCGTCCAGCTGAGGGACCCCGAAATCCGGCGCAAGGTGTGGCCCGGCTACACGTTCGGTTGCAAGCGGGTGTTGTTCAGCTCCGCATTCCTGCCCACCCTGCAACGGGAGAACGTCGACCTCGTCACTGAGGCGATCACCCGGATCACCCCGGTCGGCCTCGTCACCGCCGATTCCGCCGAGCACGAAATGGACTGCATCATCTGGGGGACAGGCTTTCGTGCAGGCGAGTTCATGTTCCCGATGGAGATCACCGGCGTCGGTCGGAGGTCGTTTCGTGACGTTTGGGCGAGCGGCGCCCGCAGAACTGATCTTGCTGAGAGTTGCTGGCATGTCGTCCAGCATCAACAGCATGGCTCTGGATACAGTCTCCGGCATGGTTGACGGCATACCTACCGCGGATCAGATCAACGCCATGAGCGATGGCGAGTACAAGGTGTATGAGAACCGGCTACGGCGGATGGCTGAACGGCAGGGCCTCCGGTTGGAGAAGGCCCGTCGGCGGGACACCCGTGCTCAGGACTGGTGCACCTACCGGCTGATGGACCCCTCGACACACACGGTCGTCAGCCACAATCCCGCGTTCGGCACCTACGGCCTGAGTCTCGACCAGGTCGAGCGCGTGCTACTCGGTGAGATTTCACGAGCCGCCGCCCCTACCTACTTCGAGTACCTCCATCGCAGGTCGGTGGGCAGTGGCGTTGCTCGATGAATTCGCGTCGAAGCCCACGGTCGAGGAGGTACTACGACGTGCGGGGGGCCGCGCGGGCGGGCGGATCGGGCTACGGCAGGCGGCCGACGAGCTACGCGCTGATCGCGACT
>JBQTGW010000081.1:0-29196 GCA_052390495.1 Pseudonocardiales bacterium | reverse complement strand
AAGGATCAGCACGATCCCGTATCACCAGGTCGACGTCGTCGGCGATCGCGCGCAGTCGGTGGTCGAGATCGTCCTCGTCGTTGCTGTCCTCGGACCACGGAGCGTGCCGGACCCGGACTGCGGTGCTCAGGGCGGCGCCGACCACGGCGTCGGCGGCTAGGCGGAGCTTGCGGGTCATCCACTCGGCGTCGCGTAGTTGCTCCGCCTTGGTCGCGGCATCGCGGGCGTCCTGCACGACGGTCGACTCGATCTGCTGGCGGATCTCCGTGACGTCGGTGAGCACCCGGTCGATGTGTTCGTTCAACTCGCGGAGCAGATCGGTGCCCACCGCCCAGCCACGGTCGGCGTCGAGGTGGAAGGCGGACACCTGGCGCTCGGACACCAGGCCGACCAGGGAGTCCCCGCAACGCAGGGCGTGATCGAGGAAGCCGAACGGCTTGTTTTTTGCCAGGGTGACCAGCCAGAGCGAGAGCTTGGCCAGTTCCACCGCCATGTCGTCGCGGTCCACCCCGTACAGGCAGCGGGCGGCGACCAGGCGGCGCGCGGCCAGCAGCAGTTCCTCGCGGTCACCGTTCGCACCGACCAGCCCGGCGACGTCGTCGGGCAGGCCGTCTCGAATCCAGGCGTCCACCACGCGGTCGGCCAGGTAGCGGCAGGCGGACACCAGGAAGGCGCCGGAGCCCATCGCCGGGTCCACGACCTTCAGGGCCAGCAGCTCGGCGGCTTTCTTGGCCCGCCAGACACCGCGCTCCGCACCCTGAGCCGGGCCGGGCACGAAGCACAACGGCGCCAGGGTGTGTTCGACGACCTCCTCCGCCAGCGCCCTGGGGGTGTAGTGGGTTCCGGTCGAGCGCCGGTCGCCGACCTGGGTGAACAGCACCGATCCGGCCGGGAACACGGTCGGCAGCCCGCGCAGGTCGGTGCGCAGCAGACCCCAGAACGGCAGCACCCGCTGCGCCAGCGCGGCGTCGTTGTCGCAGGCCGCGTGCAGCACGGCCCGCTGGTGCGGCGACGGATCGGCCGCCAGCCACTTGTCCACCTGCTTTTCGGTCGCGTCGCAGGACGAGCGTAGCCACTGGCGCAGCTCGCCGTGCGTAGCGACGGATTCCAGCTCGGCCAGCGCCACCTCGGGCTCGGCTTTGCCGGTCAAGCCGACGAACGGCTCGCTCACCTTGCGGCAGGAGAACTCCAGCAGACCCTCGTACACGTGCCCGATCTGCTCCACCCCGAGCCGGGCGTAGCTCAGCCGCTCGGCGGCCCGGCCCTTGTGTCGCAGCACCAGCAGGGCGTCCAGCATCTCCCGAATCACCCGGTCGGTGACGGCGGCATCCACCAGCCAGGGATAGCCGGCCGGGTTGAACAGCGAGCCACCGTAGGCGGGAATCCACAGGTCCGGGTGGTCGCAGCCGCCGTGGATGGCGCCGAACAGGGCCAGCAGGCGGGGCCATGCGGCGGCCCGCCGGTCGGCCACCTCGTCGCCGTGCAGGTTGCGCTCCGCCTCCAGCTGCTCATACAGCGTGGACACCGCGTAGCCGCCCGCGTAGATCGGGTCGGTCACCGGCAGCAGCCGTTGCTCCTCGGCGAACAACAGGAATACCAGGCGCATCAACGCGGTCAGCGCGCCACGGTAGATGTCGCGTTCGGACACCGGACCCAGCAGTGTGCCGCCCGCCTCGCGGTCCAGCCGGGCCAGTTCGGCGACGAACAGCTCGACCGCCAGGCGCACCTGGTGGCCCAGGGTGGTCGTGACGTGCGCGTGCTCGTCGGCGCTGCGGGCGAACAGGCCGGCCAGGCTGGTGGACGGCGCACCGTCGGCCAATGCCGGGGGCGGCAGCACGCGGGAGGCGCAGCACAGCGAGGCGAATGCGCGCAGCAGCGCCGGTTCCTCCAGCCACAGGTCGGCGTCGAACACCGCGGTGCTGGTCGCCTCACCGGGCCGGGCGTGCACCAGCACCCAGAATCGGCCGTTGGTCAACAGCGCCAGTGGCACCCGGGTGTCCCGGCAGAGCTGGGCGGCGCGCTCGGCCAGGGCCGGTTGGCCGTGCACCGGCTCGGTCAGCGGTTCGTCGAAGCCACGGCGGTAGAGGTGCAGCCGAGTCACCATCCCACCCGCCGGGTCGGGTCCGGATACCAGCGCATCCGGCCGCACACCACGGAACTCGCTGGTCAGCGCATCCCGGGAGGCCGACGCCGGGTAACGGAGTAACTCACCGAAGATCAGCTCCTGCCAGGCAGGGCCGAGCAGATCGGGTGCCTCCGACACCTCTGCCCAGGCTTGCCGGATCCGGGCCCGGGTGCCGTCCGGCACGGTGTCCAGGCCCTGCGGGAACGCCGTGGTGAGTACTGGCAGGGCCAGGAACGGGCCGTCCGGGCGCAGCAGGCCCAGCCACTCGGCGTGGTGCTCGCCCGGGGTCGGCAGGCGTGGGGTGTTCCGGCGCGGCGGCATCAGCGGGCCCCCTTCGCGATCGCCGCCGGGACCAGGAACTCGACCGCGGCCGGGAACCAACGGGCGGTCGGGTCGGCGTAGCGACGGCGCAGCGCGGCGGTCTCGTCCTCGCGCTGGTCGGGCAGGGCGTCCAGCCGGGTGAGTAACGACTCGTGGTCGGCGCGCAGTTGGTTGCGCTCGTCCTCGATCTCGAACAGGCTGCCCTGCTGCCAGTGCTCGGTCGCCCCCAGCGCGCCGCGGATCGAGCGCTCCAGCTCGTCGAGGATCGTGGCGACCGCGGTGACTTCTTCTTCGCACCTGTTGCGCAACAGGGCCTGCATGCTGCGGGTGCGATCGGCGGCGCGGCGAGCGAGCAGCTTGCCCAGCGGGTCGGACAGCTCCGGCCACAGCCCGCACAGCCGGTCCTGCACGCTGGGAGAAACCGGCTGGTCAGAGGCCGCTGCCAGCCAGGAGGTGACCTCGTCGGTGGTGGCGCGGGTCAGCCGACCCTGCTCGATCAACCCGCCTGCGGTCATCACCTCCTCGTGCAGCCGAGTGCCCTCGGCGCCGGTCACCACCACCCGGCCGTGCGCCACCACCGCGGGCACTCGCAGCAGGTCACCGGGCACCATCCGGGCGGTCACCCGGCTCAGCTTCGCGGCGCCACCCGCATGCCGGGCCTGTGCCCACAGCTCCGCGCGCAGGAACCGCAGGCACATCTGCACCAGCCGGTGCCCGAGGTGCAGCAGTACCACATCGGAACGGCCGGCCACCGCGTCGTGGTCGAAGCTCACCAAGCGTTCCGTGCCGGTGAGCGGATGGTAGAGCCCGGCGTTGCGCGCGGCGGCCCAGGCGCCGGGCAGCTCGGGTAACCGGAACACCGGAGCGTCGAGCCCGTCGGGCGGCTCGGCCGGTCGCAGTTCTCTGCGGTGGGCCAGCCGCAGCGCGGTCCGCATCACCTGCTCCACGGTGGACGGGGTGAGGTCCAGTGCGGCGCGGCTGCCGGCCAGGGTCTCGGTCAACTTCTCCAGGTCACGGGCCAGGTCACGCTCGACCTTCAGGGTGGCCCGTTTGGCCCGTCGGTCGATCTCGGCGTCCGCGGTGCGCCACTGCGCCTGGCGGCCCAGCATCTTGCGTTCCACCTGGGCGGAGATCACCTCGCCTGCGCTGCCCAGGTCTTCGCGGATGCGATCCACCTTCTCCACCGCGATCCGTAGGAAGTCCAGCTCGTCCTCCAGTGATCCGGTGGTGAACGACGCCGTCTGCCAGTCCGTGGGGACGAAGTGCCGAACCTGCACCTCAGGGGCGCGCTGGCCGTGCCGGTCCACCCGGCCGTTGCGCTGCTCCAGCCGGTTCGGGTTCCACGGGATCTCCCAGTGCAGCACTCGGTGGCAGTGCCACTGCAGGTTGATGCCCTCGCTGGCCGCATCGGTGGCGATCAGCACCCGCACGTCGTCGAGCTCCGGGTCGGCGGTGAACACGTTCTTCACGTGTTCCCGGTCCTGCTCGTCCTGGCCACCGTAGAGCAGGGCCAGCCGCGGCGCCGGATAGCCGACGGCCAGCAGCCGCTCGTAGAGCCAGCGCTGGGTGGCCCGGTACTCGGTGAAGATGATCACGCGCTCGGTCGAGTCGCCGGTCGGCGGCACGATCGGGTCCAGCCAGGCGCGTAGGGCGGTGAACTTGGCGTCCGGGCGGTCCTGCGCGCCCTGCGCCCAGGTGCTCAGCTCGGCCAGCATTGCGTGTTCCGCCATGGACAGCGGGGGCAGGCAACGGTGGACCGTGGCCAGCGCGTCCTGCTCGGCTTGGGGGTAGGCGGTGTCATCCTCGGCTGTTTCGTCGAGCCGTTCGACCAACGGGCGCAGCACTCGCTCGCCGGCCTGCACGGCACGTTTCGGCTCCCGGTCGGCCATCGTCTTGCGGTGGACCTCGAGCGTGTCGGCGATGGCCTTGGGAGAGGAGAACATCCGCCGTTTGAGCAATGTGGTGACGAAGTCGGCGGCGCCTTTGGCGGCATTGTCTGGGGCCGAGGACCGGCGGCTGGCGGCGTAGCGGTTGAGTAGGTCGTGCGCGTGGCGCTCCGGCTCGGAGTAGCTGACCGCCAGGTAGTCGAGGTTGCGGCGGGGGAACCGGGGGGTGCCGTCCCAGTTCGGCGGCAGCGTGCTCTTGAGCCTGCGCACCATGACCCTGGCCAGCTGATTCTCCGCGGGCCGGACACCGCGGGCGAAGCGCTGGTCGTCCAGCAGCTCCAGCAGCGCGGTGAAGGACTCCAGGTAGCCGTTGTGCGGGGTGGCGGAGAGGAACAGCCGGTGCTCGCAGTGCGGGGCCAGCGCCCGGATCGCCTTGGTGCGCAGGGAATCCACCGCGTAGCGGCCGCGGCCGGATGGGGCGCAGCTGTGCACCTCGTCCACCACCAGCAGGTCGAACGCCCTCGGGTAGCGCGGCACCGGCGGCAGCACCTCGCGCAGCAGGCGCATCGGGCGTTCGCGCTTGAGCCAGTCCACGCTGACGATCAGCCTTGGGTAGTGCGTCCACGGGTTGACGTAGAGGCCACGGCGCCTGCGCAGCTGCCTGAGTAGTTCGGTGTCCACGATGCGGAAGTCCAGGCCGAACTTGTCGCGCATCTCGTCACGCCACTGCAAGGTGAGCCCGGCCGGGCAGACGATCAGCATGGTGCGCGCCCGGTGCCGCAGCATCAGCTCCTGCATCACCAGCCCGGCCTCGATGGTCTTACCCAACCCGACGTCATCGGCGATCAACAGGTTGGTGCGCGGCATGGACAGCGCCCGCACCACCGGGTCCAGCTGGTAGTCCTCGATCTGGATCCCGGAGCGGAACGGTGCCTGCAGCGCGGTGGTGTCGGCCGAGGCGATCGCACCCCAACGCACTGCGTGCAGGAACGCGGCGAGCTCGGACGGCTCGTCGAACCCGTGTTCAGGGCTGGGCAACACGGCAACGTCGTGCACCACTGCCCCTGGCTCCAGCTCCCAGACGACGCTCAGCTCTTCGTCCCAAGCGTCGTCCTCAATACTGGCCAGCGTCACCAGGTGCGGCGCCCGGCCGGTGAGCACGTTCGGATCGCTGCTGGCCACCTCACCCCGCGCGACGTCGGCCGCGACCCACTGCCGGTTCCGCACCGTGACCAGCTGCCCCGCCACCGGGACGGCGACCTGCTGACCACCTGTCATGAGCGCTCCTCAACTGCTGAACCGGCAGGGTGTCTCCTGCCGCCCCTACTGCCATGTGTAAGGACAACTTGCACTCCGTAGGGCAGCGCGTCGATCTGCTCGGCGACAGAGGGATCTGGTTCGATCCGGTACACCTACCGGCCCTGAGCCAGCCGTTCGGCGACCTGCCGGCGCATGTCCTCGGCCGTGTAGGTCTTCGCCCCGGGCGGTGGGTGCCCGTGCTGGTTGATGTATTCCGCTTTCGCCAGCATCGCCCGGTAGGCGTGTCGGTAGCCTGGCTCATCTCGGCACCCTCTCTCGCTCGGTGTCGGCCCGCCCCCGGGCTCTTGCCAGCCACCGGGGCTCTCCCGTCATCCTTCCATCACCACGCGGTGGTGGAGCGTCACGGCACACAGGCAAGCCTTAACTAGACGCCGACCTGCTGATCGCGCGCGGGTCAGCTTCGGTAGCGGGGGTTGGTGGCGTGCCACTCGAAGCCGCCGCCCATCCAGGCGCGCACCCCGCGCAGGAACCGCTGGAGCTGCGGTGACGGCACGGGCAGCAGGCTTCGGTGGGTGGCCTCGAAATCCCGGACCAGGTTGTTGTGCAGGTCGACGGTGATCGCGACGGCCTCCTCGACCGAGCACCCCCGGTCGGCGGCGATCTGCAACACCATGTTGCACACCGGTTTCTCGTCGGCGGCGTCCTTAGCCGCCGAGTACAGGTCGTTGACCATCACCGAGGCGGTGCCTGCCTGCATCAGGGCGCGCCGGACCCGCGGCTCGTAATACAGGTTGGCGTCCAGTTCGTAGCCGCCGACCGCGTCGATCAGCGTCATCGAGGTGTAGAAGCTGTCGTGCTGGCGGGCGGCGAGGTACTCCCAGGCCGACGGGTAGTTGCCGGTGAACCGCCAGGCAGCGTAGCTGTCCCAGCTGACGAACATGGCGAAGGTCGCGTAGCAGGCTCGCTGCACCTGCGCGGGGCTGGCGTGCCGGGTCAGGTGCTCGATCCCGGAGTTGAGTGCCACCAGTACCGGATCGCAGCGCAGCGCCTCGTCCAGCGCAACGGAGAACTCGTCGGCCGGGGCCACCGGGTCCATCGCGGCCATCGCCAGGGCCAGCCGGGGCGGCAGCTCGGTCGGGGTGGCGCCCATCTCGGTGTCGTCGGCGTACAGGTCGTCGGCGGCCCACCACGCGGCGTTGAGCTGCGCGGCGATCAGCAGGCGGTCGGGATCCTCGGTATCGGGGTGGGCGAGCATCGCCAGCCGGCCGAACCCGGCCCGGCGCATCAGATCGGCCTGGTCGTCGGTGAAGCCGCAGTCCTTGGCCCAGACCATCAGCCGGTTGTCCACCTCGGCGGCCAGCGCGTCGTCCACCCGCTCGACCACCGGGACGTACAGCGGCGCGGCTGTACCGTCCCCCCAGGGACGTTCCCCGTACGCGGGGTCGGGGCCACTGACCAGGGTGAGTTCCCGCACGAAGCGGGCCGCCGAGGTACCCAACCCCGACGCGCCAGCCCCGACCGCGATGGCCAACGCGCTTTCCGGGTCCGGCGGGACCGGGCAGTCGCGGTGCGGCGGCGGGTCGATCAGGGGGGTGGCCTCGGTGGTGGGAATGAGATCCGTCATCCGGACAACTCCTCACGGTCTCGCGGTGCTCGGGCCTCGGGATACGCGAACGCACTGATCCGCCACAGCCTTGCAGGCCGGCGCCGGGAAGGACATCCACCGACCAGGGACTGGCCTTCCACGAATGGATGATCCAGAGCCCCCGGCCGTACTCCGGGCATAGTCAGCCGGCCACCGGTTGACCATCAGGCCGTGTCATCCATCTCCGCCATCTCGGTCAGCCGAGTAGACGGCGGATCTCGTCGATGCGTTCGTCGGCGACGGCGTACCAGACCCAGCTGCCTCGGCGTTCGCGGGTGAGCAGGCCGGCGTCGTGCAGTACCCGCAGGTGGTGGCTCACGGTGGGTTGGGAGAGTTCCAGCTCGCGGACCAGGTCGGCTACGCACACCTCGCCGCCCGGCGCCACCCGGATCAGCGAGATGACCTGCAGCCGGGCCGGGTCGGCCAGTGCCTTGAGTACCTGCGCGAGCCGGACCGCGTCCGCCCGGTCCAGCGCGGCACCGGACAGGGGGACGCAGCACAACGGGTCCGTGGCGCAGTCGATCTCGGATGGGGCCTTGGTGCGGCGTAGCGCAGCGGCACTCATGCCGCCACGGTAGCGCGGCATCGACGACTTTCGATATCGTCCGTATCGATGACCGTCGATACGGAAGGTTCTCTATGGCGACGATCGATGAAGCGCTGCCCAGGCTGGGGCTGCGGGACCGGCTGCTACCGGTGTGGATCGCGCTGGCGATGGCCGGGGGGCTGGTCCTCGGCACGCTGGCACCCGGCCTGGATGAGCTGCTGGCCAGCGCCACGATCGCCGGGGTGTCGCTGCCGATCGCGGTCGGGCTGCTGGTGATGATGTACCCGGTGCTGGCCAAGGTGCGCTACGACCGGATCGGTGCCGTTGCCGCGGACCGCCGGGTGCTCACCCTGTCGCTGCTGTTGAACTGGGTGCTCGGGCCGGCGTTGATGTTCGCGCTGGCCTGGTTGCTGCTGCCCGATCTGCCGGAGTACCGGACCGGCCTGGTCATCGTGGGCCTGGCTCGCTGTATCGCGATGGTGCTGGTGTGGAACGACCTGGCCCGTGGGGACACCGAACTGGGTGCGGTGCTGGTCGCGGTGAATTCGGTGTTCCAGATCCTCGCGTTCTCCGCGCTGGCCTGGTTCTACCTGGAGGCGCTGCCGGGCTGGCTGGGCCTGCCGACCGCCGGGGTCGAGGTCTCGGTCGGCGCGATCGCGGTCTCGGTGCTGGTCTTCCTCGGGGTGCCGCTGGTGGCCGGGCTGCTGACCCGCTACGCCGGGGAGCGGGCCCGCGGTCGGGAGCACTACGAGCGGATTGTGCTGCCCCGACTCGCGCCGTGGGCGCTCTACGGGTTGCTGTTCACCATCGTCGTGCTGTTCGCGCTGCAGGGCGGGCAGATCATCGCCCGGCCGCTGGACGTGGCGCGCATCGCGCTGCCGCTACTCGCCTACTTCGCCCTGATGTGGATAGGCGCGTTGCTGGTGGCTCGGGCGAGCGGGCTGGACTACGCGCGTTCGGTCACGATCGCGTTCACCGCGGCGGGCAACAACTTCGAGTTGGCCATCGCGGTCTGCGTGGGCGCGTTCGGGGTCACCTCCGGCCAGGCGCTGGCCGGGGTCGTCGGCCCACTCATCGAGGTCCCGGTGCTGGTCGGCCTGGTCTGGGTGGCCCTGCGCGCGGCCGACTTGCCGCTTTGGAGAACGCCGTGACCAGCGCAGTCCCCGAAGTGCTTTTCGTCTGCGTACACAACGCCGGGCGCTCGCAAATGGCCGCCGCTCTGCTCGCGCACCACGCAGGCGACCGCGTGGTAGTGCACTCAGCCGGATCCGCTCCCGCAGACGAGATCAATCCGGTGGTGGCCGACGCGCTCCGCGAGATCGGCGTGACCCTGGCCGATGCGTATCCCAAGCCGCTCACCGACGAGGTCGTCCACGCCTCCGACGTCGTCATCACCATGGGCTGCGGCGACGCCTGCCCGATCTACCCCGGCAAGCGATATCTGGACTGGGAGCTCGACGACCCCGCAGGCAAGACCCTCGAGCAGATCCGGCCCATCCGCGACCAGATCGATGCCCAGGTCCGGAACCTGCTCACCGAACTGCTCCCGGCCGAAAGCCGGTAGCCATGATGGCGACCTTCACCACCGTCTGAGCTCCCCTAACGTACGTCACTCGGCTGCTGAATTGCGCTACGGCGGTGATGGGGCAGGCTGGTCACATGCGGTGCTTGGTGATGGGGGCAAGCGGGTACGTCGGCAGTCGTCTGGTGCCGCAGTTGCTCGATGTCGGCTACAAGGTGAGTTGTCTTGCGCGCGATCCCGCCCGGCTCGACGCCGCGCCGTTCGGCGGGCAGGTCAAGGTCTTCGAGGGCGATGTGGTGTCCGGTGCCGGACTGCGTGCTGCGGTCGACGGAGTGGACGTCATCTACTACCTGGTGCACTCGCTGTCGCGGCGCGACTTCCGCCAGGCCGACCAGACTGCCGCCGAGCTCGTCGCGGAGGCCGCGGCGGACGGCGGGGTGGGCCGGATCGTGTACCTGGGCGGGCTGCGACCCAGGCGCGAGGACGTCCCCTCCCGCCACCTCGCCTCCCGCGCCGAGGTCGGGGACGTCTTCCTGCGCGGGGCGGTGCCCGCCGCCGTGCTGCAGGCCGGAGTGATCACCGGTTCGGGGTCGACCAGCTTTGAAATGGTGCGCTACCTCACCGACCGGCTGCCCGTGATGATCACTCCCCGGTGGGTGCGCAGCCGCACGCAGCCGATCGCCATCGCAGACGTGCTGCGCTACCTCGTCGGGTGCTCGACGCTGCCGCGCAAGATAAACCGCACCTTCGACATCGGCGGCCCGGACGTGCTCACCTATATGGACATGATGCAGCGCTACGCGCGGATCGCCGGGCTGCCTCGGCGGATAGCGCTTCCGGTCCCGATGCTCACGCCGTGGCTGTCCTCCTGGTGGGTCGCTCTGATCACTCCGGTGTCCCGGGCACTGGCCCAACCGCTGATCGAGTCCCTGGCCCATGACCTGACCTGCTGTGAACACGATATTGCCGACCACGTGCCTGATCCGCCGGATGGCCTGCTCGACTACGAGCAGTCGGTGCGCCGGGCACTGAGTGGGAGTCCCGCCGCGGGTGGCGACACCGATTCCGCGACGGTGCAGCCAATGGACCAGTCCGGGGCAGGCGGACCAGTGTTCACCGAGCGCAGGACGGTGCCGACGGCGGCCAGCGCCGCGCAACTGTGGCAGGTGATCGAAAGCCTCGGGGGGCAGCAGGGGTGGCATACCATACCGCTCGCCTTCGAACTGCGAGGCTGGATCGATCAGCTGCTCGGTGGCGTCGGCGCCCACCGCGGCCGCCGAGACCCGCAGCACCTGCGCGCCGGAGAGGTGCTCGACTGGTGGCGGGTCGAGGAGGTCGATCATGGGCACCGGTTGCTGCTGCGCGCCGAGATGCGGCTACCAGGAACGGCCTGGTTGGAGTGCAGCGTCGGAACCGGACCGGACGGCGGAACGGAGTACCGTCAGAACGTGACGTTCGTGCCCTCCGGGCTGGCCGGCCACCTCTACTGGTGGACACAGCGCCCGATGCACGACCTCGTCTTCGCCGTCATGGCCCACGGCATCGTGCGCAGCGCTGAGCGCCAACCGATTCCAGACCTGCAGACCGTCGGCGCCTAGTGATGCGATGTGTGGTGTTCGGGGCGACCGGCTATATCGGTGGCCGCCTGGTGCCCGAGCTCGTGCAGGCCGGCCACACCGTGCGGGCGGTAGCGCGGAATCCGGGCAAGCTGGCCGAGGCACCCTGGCGTGGTGATACCGAGATCGTGCAGGGGGATGTCACCGATGCCGCGAGCGTCGTCGCCGCCGTTGCCGGGCAGGATGTCGTCTATTACCTAGTTCATTCGATGCACCAGCGGGATTTCGTCACAGTGGACCGGGTCGCGGCCAGGACGGTGGCCGAGCAGGCCCGCGCGGCTGGGGTGCGGCGGATTGTGTATCTAGGCGGCATCATTCCCGATACGCCGGATCTGTCACCACATTTGGCGTCCCGGGCGGAGGTCGGCAAGATCCTGCTTGATTCCGGGGTGCCCACGGTCGTGCTGCGCGCCGCGATCATTCTCGGCTCCGGGTCGGCCAGTTTCGAGATGCTGCGCTATCTCACCGAACGCCTCCCGGCGATGATCACTCCGAAGTGGGTGCACAACCGGATCCAGCCGATCGCAGTGCGCGACGTGCTGCATTACCTCACCAATGCCGCAACGCTGCCAAGCCAGGTCAATCGGGGTTTCGACCTCGGAGGTCCCGACGTACTCACCTATCTGGACATGATGCGCCGCTACGCGGTCGTGGCCGGTCTGCCGCATCGGCTGGTGGTGCCAGTGCCGGTGCTCACCCCGTGGCTGTCCGCCCAGTGGGTCAATCTGGTCACCCCGGTGCCGCGCAGCATCGCCGTTCCGCTCATCGAGTCGTTGGTGCACGAGGTGGTCTGCCACGACCGCGACATCGCCGACCACATCGCCGACCCGGACGGTGGCCTGACCCCTTACGAGCAGGCCATCGAACTGGCACTGGCGCGTATCCGCAAGGCGGACGTGCCCACCCGCTGGTCGGACGCCTCCGCCTCATACGTACCGTCCGACCCGTTGCCCACCGACCCCGCCTGGTCCGGCGGTTCCCTCTACGAGGACGTCCGGGAACGCCCCACCCGCGCCGACGTGCACACCCTGTGGAAGGTCATCGAATCCATCGGCGGTGAGCACGGCTGGTACTCGTTCCCGCTGGCCTGGTCGGTGCGCGGGTGGATCGACCGGCTTTCCGGTGGCGTGGGCCTGCGCCGGGGTCGGCGCGACCCACACCGGCTGCACACCGGTGAAGCACTCGACTGGTGGCGGGTGGAACACCTCGACCGCCCGCACCTGCTGCGGCTGCGTGCGGAGATGCGGTTACCTGGCAGGGCCTGGCTCGAACTGTCCGCCGCCCCCGGCCCAGGTGACAGCTCGGTGTACCGGCAGCGGGCGATCTTCGAGCCGCACGGCTTCGCAGGCCACCTCTACTGGAAAGCCATCTCCCCCTTCCATGGGATCGTTTTCGGCGGCATGGCCCGCAACATCACCGGCGCCGCAGAACACCAGCAGGTTCCGGACTACCCGGCCTGACCGAAGCCGGCGTCAACTACCCGGAGGCTGGATTTGCCGACGACAGTGGCGGTGTTCACCCGCGACCTGCGGGTACAAGACAACCCGATGCTCACCGGCGCAGCACATGACGCCGACCGAGTGGTGCCGCTGTTCGTGCTGGACGACCGCATCGCCAAGGCCGGGTTCGCCACTCCCGGCCGGACTCGCTTCCTGGCCGAGAGCCTGGTCGATCTCGACCAGACGTTGCGGCACCGCGGTGGGCGGCTGGTGGTGCGCGCCGGAGAGCCGATCGAGCAGATCTGCCGGGTCGCCGAGCAGGTCAACGCCGCACGGGTGCACATCGCCGCCGATGCGTCGGCCTACGCCCAGGCCCGCCAGTCGGCATTGCGGTCGGCCCTGCAGGGCCAGCGGAGGGAGCTGTGCTGCCACGAGGATGTGCACACGGTGGTCGCACCCGGCATCGTCCTACCGCAGGGCCGCGATCACTTCGTGGTGTTCACCCCGTACCACCGCCGGTGGAGCGAGGCTGTCTGGCGGCAACCGGCCACCACACCCGAGCAGATCCGGCTTCCCGACATCGAGCCTGGAACCCTGCCTGTGGTGCCCCGCAGCGCCGACAACGGGTTCGTGGGTGGCGAGACCGCGGGGTGGCGCCGCGTCGTCACCTGGATGGACCAGGCCGTGCGGGACTACGAGCGGCACCACGACGCGCTGGCCGAGGACGGCACCTCGCGGCTGTCGCCGTACCTGCATTTCGGCTGCGTGTCCGCACTCGAGCTGGCCCGCAGCGCCGGGCACTGCGCCGGGGCCCAGGCGTTCGTGCGGCAGCTGGCCTGGCGCGACTTCCACCACCAGGTGCTGGCCGCCCGCCCGGACGCCGCGCACCGCGACTACCGCAGCCAGGGCGACCGGTGGCGGGACGACGACGCGGCGCTGCACGCCTGGCGCGAGGGTTGCACCGGCATCCCCATCGTCGACGCAGGCATGCGCCAGCTGCGCGCCGAGGGCTGGATGCACAACCGAGCCCGCCTGATCACCGCCAGCTTCCTCACCAAGTCCCTCTACCTCGACTGGCGGGCCGGCGCCGCGCACTTCTTCCAGTGGCTGCTCGACGGCGACATCGCCAACAACTGCCTCAACTGGCAGTGGGTGGCCGGAACCGGCACCGACAGCCGTCCCAACCGCGTGCTCAATCCGCTGCGTCAAGCCCAGCGCTACGACCCCGACGGCGCCTACGTCCGCCGATACGTCCCCGAACTCGCCCACCTCGACAGCACCGACATCCACCAGCCCTGGCGGCTACCTACTGGCGATAAGCGCTCTCTTGACTACCCGCCCCCGCTCCTCGACCTGGCCGACGCCCGCACCCGTTTCCTCGCCGCCCGAGGACGCTGACCCCACCAGTGTCTGGTCAGGAATACCGGAGGCTGGATTCGCAGACGACGCCCACGCACCGGCCGAGGGTGATCAACCAGTCGACCGAAGACGTCAGTTACGGCCGCAATTGGACCTCGACGCAGCAGACGCGGCAGGCCGCATCGTCGAGCACCGTGCGGCGCGGTTCGGGGATGTCGAGCACGCGAGGCTCGGCACGTGCCAGCAACGCGGCCAGCCGCGGATCGGCGGCCAAGCTGCGCAGTGCAGCTGTGTCCCCGCCGAGGACGACGGCGTGCAGTTCCGCCGCACGCGGTAGCAGCACCCGCGCGGCGGTGTCTGCGGCGGCCTGCAGCGCTACCCGGGCCTGACCCTCCCGGCGTCGGGCAAAGCGCTGCTGAGACTGCCCACCAGCTGCGGTACGCCCGTGCACCAGTCTGCTGCCGGTACTGGACGTGAGCACGATTCCGGCGCGGGCGATACCGACGCTATATCCGCCCAGGCGCACCAATAGCAGCCCGATCGTGCGCGGCACCATCAGGTGGTCGAGCAGGTCGTCCACGACGAGACCGGCCCGCTGTTCGGGCCGCCCCGCTAGCGGACCAAACGGCACAGGCACCGAAGCCGTCCAGCCGTCACCAGCTGTCACATCCACCCGCTGCGGCGTGACCGTCGTGGTCACCGCCCCGCCGTGCCCAGCGGCGAACCGCTCCAGGAACCCAGCCAGCCGCTCGGGTTCCACCTCCACCGCCCGCCCACCAGCGGCGAGCTCCCGAGTCCGGCTCATGCGAACACGCTACGGCGGCGCATCATGACTGCCTATCGGGTGAGTCGACCAACTCGATGCCAATAGCCACCACACCGAGCGCCTCACGCTCGGGTGGGTAGATCTGGCGAATATTGGTCAACTGCTCCTCGCGGGTGGCAGTCGGGTTCACACTGATCACCGACTCGTGGTCGAACATTTCCTCGAAGTTAGTGTACCGGGCGACGCGGGTGACCCGTGTAAGAACCTCCTCCGCACGGCAACGAAACCGAATCAACGAGCCTTCCCTGATCTTGCGGCGGCTGGAGTCGTTGACCCGGATCTCGGTCGTCTTCTGACCGCTGGAAATGAGATCGAAGTAGCGCTTATAGATGCCCATCTCATGAGCGCGGGTGGGCAAGTGCGTGGGTCTCGCGGTCATGAGGCGACCGAGCTCCTTGACGGTGAACGAGCGGAAGAAGTGCTTAGGATCGGTCAACAACTCGCCGACCAACCAGACCAGAGCGTCGACATAATTATCGACGCTGCCAGGCCAGGTAGTGGTGTCGAGCATCCACGGCTCCACATCGGCGGGGAGCACGCCTTTGCCCTGTTCGCGCAGCAGAGATTTCGACAGTTTCGCCCCAGTGTGAGCCAGCACCTGGGGGGTGAAGATCCGGATCGGCATCTGCGCAGCCGGGGTACCCAGCGCGCCCAGCGCCCCATCGACGAGCTGGCACCCGAAGGCCCAGTCGCCACCTTTCATCATCACGTGCAGTGTGTCGTTGTCGCGTCCGAGGGCACGTTCCTTGACCAGGTTCCGGTACAACGTGGCCAAGTCCAGATAGGGCGAATCGTCTTCGGGGTCGACGTGGACCTCGTATCGATCGTGGTCCAGACACACGGCGGTGAACACCGCGCCGTCCTCATCCAGGTGGGTCAGCTTGGTACGGTCGGCGCGTTTCTCCGCCCACCCGCACTCCGAGCACGGCAGCCGGATGTGCACGACCCCATGTGAGGGCGCCATCCACCAGCGAATGTCGTTCAGCCGTTCCAGGCTGCGCAGGAACTCCGCTCGAAACCCCGGGCTAGCCTGCTGATCGGTATAGGTCTCCACCACGTAGTCAGTGTCGGTGGCTTCGGCCACCGAATCGAAGAACTCCCGGTAATAGCCCTCGACCAGCTCGCCGACGCGATCTTTACCCAGCGCGTGGAAATAGGTCTGCTGATAGGCATGGTGGGTCTCGGGGTCAAGCACCACCTCGTGCGGGGCATTGTCCAGCGCACCGAACCGCACGCAAGTGTCCAGAGAGAACTCCCGGCGGGCGATCTTGGCGAGTAAGAACGCGGTGGTCTGCACTAGGTTGGTACCCAGGTGCGGGGCGCCGTTAATCTGGGTGCCGACGACGAACTCGATCCGGGCAGGCCGCGCGGCATACACGCGGGGCCGCAGGACATCGATCGAGCGCAGGAGCGCGTTGGCCAGCACGCTGTTCGGCGAGGTCAGCAACGATGGCGCTGTCCGGTTGGGGGTCATAAATTTCACGCTTCCCGGCTGGGTTTGGGCAGGCGGAGATTGGCGCAGATGAAGTCCAGGCGGGCCGCCGCAGCGTCGGGGGTGACGAACACCGGTTCGTAGCCGACGTCGTAGTAGCCCTGCACAATCAGCTCGTGCACCCGCCGAATCTCCCGATCCTTGGCCCACACGATGTCGTCCGGATCCTCGAAAGTGTCCAGCGGATCGAGCACGAAAATCGTGTGGTACCGGTACAGCCGGTTGGCCTCCTCTAGTTGCGGGGTGGGGCCGAGGCCGAAGAAGCGGTCCCAGCCATAGCCGTCGGGGATTCCCCGGTTGTAGAAGCGGATGCCGTGCTTGTGCCCGGTGTACTCAGCGATGAACGCCGCCAGCACATCCAGGGAGTACTCGTGGCGGTCCTCTCTGCGCAGGTGTCGACCCAGCCGCTCGCGGTGCTTGCGGTAGATCTCCCGGCCCGGCTCGGCCTCCATACACGGGATCCCGGCGGATCGGATGGCCTCGATCAGGTCGTCCTTGCCCGAGGACGGGCCGCCGGTGATCACATAGCGGCGGGGATCGCCGGTGGCGGCGGCGGCCAGGGCCTCGGCGAGCGCGGTGTTGGTGCTGGTCACAGGACCTGCCTCTCCGTGTCGTTGGTTAAGTCATGATCGGAACTTCCCGGCCTCACAGGGGTGAGGAAGGCGTCGATCCAGGCGTGACCTAACTCGGCTTCGGCGTTCAGCACCGCAACAAACCGGTCGCGATCAGCCCCTCTGGTCGTTGCGGTTACCAGCCGGGACTGCTGTTCAAGCGACAACGGCGGGATCCAGCCAGCCAGGGCGACCAGGTCGTACGCGGACACCTCGCCTCCGACGCCATTCGCGTCGAACGCGGCGGCGTAGCTGGTGGCCTCAGCGCTGGCCAACGCCCACCGCCAGGCTGCGGTCACCGCCTGCCGGATCACCTGCTGCCGGTCAGCGCCGAAGCTGAGCAACCTCTCGACGGCCAGCAGCTCGGCACGCAGCGCGTAGATCGCCGCCCACAACCGGGATAAAACCTCCTCGTGCTCCGCCACTTCCCACGCGAACGGATCGGCCGGAACCGGCTGGCGATCCGTGGTCGGGGCCAGACGGGGTGCGATCACGCGGGAGCGGATGAACCGGTCAGCATCCGCTAGCAATGCCGAGGCAACCTGGGCAATCAGGCGCGGCTCAACCCGCTTGCGGAAGTGATGTACCTCGTGACCGGCCGCGCCAGCGGCGAGCTCGCGGCGCGCCGTCAGGTTCTGACCCGGCGCGGCCGGCGGCAGCCCGAACAACGCCCGCGCCGCCTCGGCGTAGCGGACATCGGGGAACCTGGCCAAGAGCCCGTGCAGCACACCGTCCAACGCCGCGGTCCGGCTCGCCTCATCATCAGGATCGACCGCTCGTGCGACCACGCCACGCAGATCGAGCAGGACCAGATCAGCTGCGGACGCAGCGACCGGGAGACCGCGCCGGAGAACCCGGGCAAGCGCGGCCACTACCTCCTCCACGTCTGGGCTTTTTCTGGGCATAAAGACAGTCAAGCAGAGTGCCCATAAAAAGCCCAGAAATTTCGAGGTCTCCCGACGGCGGACCCGTGAGTGGCAATGCGTGCCCTGGCTCGCATTGCCACTCACGGGTACAGCATGCTGCACCGGTGATCGATGTGTTGGTGGCTGGGGGTGGACCCGCGGGGTGGGCGGTGGCGGCCGCTTGTGCGCGGCTCGGGCTGGAGACCGAGATTGTGGATCCAGCGCCGGATCGGCCGTGGCGGGCCACTTACGGCGCCTGGCGGGGTGAGCTGCCCTACGACGCCGACTACGCGGTGGCGGCATCCGGCCTCGGTGCGGCGATCGGGACCACGGGGCACCGGCTGGGCTGGGAGTACGTGGTGCTGGACAACGCCGCGCTGCGGGATGGTTTCGTCGCGGCGGGACCGCGGGTGCGCAAGGCCCGGGTGCGGGACGTCCGCCGGGACCGGGACGGCGTGACCGTGCAGGTCGACGAACATCAGCTGCGAGCAGCTGTGGTGCTCGACGCGACCGGGGCGGCGCGCTCGGTGCTGGGCAACGCCCCACGAGAGCAGGCGGCCGAGCAGACCGCGGTCGGCGTTGTGGTCGACGCGGACGACGCGCAGCGTCTGGTGACGCCGGGCCGGGCGCTGTTCATGGACTGGCGCTGCCACCACGGCGAGGCCGGCTGGCCCACGTTCCTGTACGCCGTCCCGGTGAGCCCTGGCCAGGTGCTCCTGGAGGAGACCTCACTTGCCCGCCGTCCCGGGCTCGGGCTGGCGGTCTTGCGCCGTCGGCTGCACGCCCGGCTGGCCCATCACGGCATCGCCGTGCCGACCACCGGTGAGGAGCGGGTGCGCTTTGCGGTGGACCGCCCGCTGCCCTCGGCCTCGGACTGGCGCGGGCCGGTGGTGCCGTTCGGGGCCGCCAGCCCGCTGGTGCACCCGGCAACCGGCTACAGCGTGGCCGCGGCGCTGCGGCTCGCCCCCAAGATGGCCTGCGCGATCCGGGATACGTTGCGGCAAGATGGGTCTGAGACAGCAAACTCTGCGGCAGCCGGTGCCGCTGCGTGGCGAACGGTGTGGAGTCCGGCTGCGGTAGCGGTACACATCCTGCGGCGTCGCAGTCTGGAAGCCCTGCTGCGATTTCCACCGGAGCAGGTTCCGCCGTTCTTCGACGTGTTTTTCGACCTACCAGAGCGGCATCGCTGGGCCTACCTCACTGGCCGCGAGGACGTCGTGGGCACCGCGGCTGCGATGAGTGCATTATTTGCCACCTCACCATGGTGGCTGCGCAAGTTACTGGTCCTCGGCGGGCTCGATCCGCGCAGGTCAGCAGCGCGCGATAAATCGAAGTGAACTCCAGATGAAAACACCGAGCGCTGATTGCTGGACACGAAGAGACACGGCAGGATACGCCCCGTGTTCGATGCTCCGGGGGGCACCCGGTTCGCATTCCAACCGCTGGTGAATCTACACACCGGCGCAGTGGTGGCATTAGAGATGCTCGCCCGGCCTCCGCAGGGTGATGCGCGGGCGTTGCTATGGTCGGCGGCTCGCGCAGGCAGGCTGGAAAAACTCGACGTGGCGCTGGCCGTTGCGGCCGTGCACCACTCTTCGGCGTACGAGACCTTGCTCCCGCTGCATGTCAATGTGCTCGCCGACACCATTATCGCCGGAGACGACTCACTCGCACCGTTACACGAGGCACTGGGCCGAACCGGACGACGCGCAAGCGAGACGGTGCTGGACATCAACCCGCCCTACGCCGCACTGGAACCCGAGCGGCTGCTCGCCGGGCTGAAAATGCTGCGACGCCATGGGTACCTGATCTCGTTGGACGGGGTGGGCGCTGGAAACTATCCGCTCACGGTGATCGCCGAAGCCCGACCCGATTTGATCAAGATGGATCGCGAGATCATTGCCGGGCTCCCTGCAGCAAACAGCGCCGTCGCGGTACTGGAAGCGCTGGCGCATCTGGCTCCCCGGATCGGCGCTGCGCTGGTGGCCGAAGGAGTGGAGCTCCCAGCGCAGGTAGCTACCCTGCGCCAATATGGAGTGGGGCTGGCGCAGGGCAACCTCCTGGCGCCGCCCAGTCGACGTCCGCTGACCTATCTACCGGATTCGGGCATCACGGAGTTCCGGGCGCCGGTTTCCCCGGCTCCGACCCGGGGCCTGCCCGGATCACGAATCACCGACTTCATGCAGCCCGCTCTCACCCTGCCGGTATCAGCCACTGCCGAGCAGGTCCGCGACGTGCTCCGGGACCGTCAGGGCGTCACCGGTGTGGTGCTGGTTGATGATGACGACAAGCCGTGCTACACGCTGGACCGCAATCGGTTCCTCCTCGCAGTCAGCGGTACTTACGGTCATGCCCTGCATGCGCGCCGCGACGCCGCCCGACTTGGCGATTCGCCCCGAACACTCGAATCCGACTCGAGTGCCGTGGCCGCACTCGAGCTCATGAGCACCACCGAGACACACCGGATGTACGACGATATCGTCGTGGTGGGCTCCGGTGGCCGGTGCGCAGGTGTGGTCCGCATCGGTGAGATAGCACGGGGTGTGGCCGAGATGAATGCCGAACAGGCCGCGACGCTGCATCCGCTCACCCGGCTACCCGGCAGTGACATGCTCGCAGAGCTGGTCGACCGCAAGGTGGCTGAGGGGAACATCTTCGCGGTGAGCTGGCTGGACGTCGCCGACTTCGCGGCGGTGAACGACAGCGGCGGTTTCACCGCGGGTGACGATCTGATCCGCAAGCTCGGCCACGCACTGTCCGAAGCGGCCGAGATGGTGCCGTCGGCGACCGTCGCCCATATCGGCGGAGACGACTTCGTTGTGGTTAGCGACCTCGACGACGTCATGCCACTCGGCTCAAGAGTGCTCGACGCGTCATGGATAGCCGAGGGGCGGAAGGTGGCGCTGTCACTGGCCTCACTCGTCTGTGCACCGGGCACAGTCGCAGGACATCGGGACATCTCCCGGATGCTGGCTACGCTGCGCCGACGCGCCAAGTCCATGCCCGGCACCAGTTGGGTCTTCGGCAGGTCTGGCTCAGACCGGGTGGACGTGGTGCGCGGGCGGGCTGCCGGCGTAGCGTGACAGTTCACGCGTCAGACGGTGAAACCCAGCGCCCGAAGCTGTTCCCGGCCGTCCTCGGTGATCTTGTCCGGACCCCACGGCGGCATCCATACCCAGTTGATCCGCACGTCGTCGACCAGTCCCCCGCCGGGGCCACCCGTGAGGGCGGCCCGAGTCTGGTCCTGGATGACGTCGGTGAGCGGGCAGGCTGCCGAGGTCAGTGTCATGTCCAGGATGGCGACGTTGTCCTCATCGACGTGGATGTCGTAGACCAGGCCCAGATCGACCACGTTGATGCCCAGCTCCGGGTCGACGACATCGCGCATGGCCTCCTCGACGTCGTCAACGGCGGCCAGTTCGGTAGCCGGACGGGCCGGTTGCGACTCCGGCATCCCGGCCGCACCACGCTGCACCGTGTCTTCTTCTTCGGGGGTTGCTTCGGGGGTTGCTTCGTTCACGCTCATCGGGACTCCCCTTGCTCGGCACCATCGTCGGAGTTGTCGCGCCCCGCCCGGCCGACGGCATCCTTGAAGGCCATCCAACCCAGCAACGCGCACTTCACCCGGGCCGGGTAGCGGGCCACACCGGCGAAGGCGACCGCGTCCTGGAGGATGTCCTCGTCGGGCTCTATCTGCCCCCGGCTCTGCACCATCTCGACGAACGCGTCCATGGTGGATCTCGACTCGGCCACGGTGCGCCCTACCACGAGATCAGTGAGCACTGACGTCGCCGCCTGGCTGATCGAGCAGCCCATCGCCTCGTAGGACACATCGGCCACCCGGTCGCCGTCCAGCGCCACCCGCAGCGTCACCTCATCCCCGCAAGTGGGGTTGATCTGGAAGGACTCGACGTCGAACGGTTCGCGGAGGCCATGACGGTGTGGGTTGCGGTAGTGGTCCAGGATGATCTCCTGGTACATCTGCTCCAGCTTCATGCGGACACCCGGAAGAAGCGGCGCACCTCATGCACACCGGCCAGCAAAGCCTCGACCTCGGCAGGTGTGTTGTACAGCGCGAAGCTGGCCCGCACCGTCGCGGAGATACCGAAGCGACGGTGCAACGGCCAGGCGCAGTGGTGCCCGACCCGCACCGCGATCCCCAGGTCGTCAAGCACCTGGCCAGCGTCGTGCGCATGCACGTCGTCGAGCACGAAGGACACCGCGCCACCCCGTTGCTCGGTATCGGTAGGGCCGATAACCCGCAGGCCGTCGAACTCCGACAGACCCGACAGCGCCTGCTGTGTCAGGGCGCGCTCATGCTCGGCGATCCGATCCATGCCCACTGCCGAGAGGTAGTCCACCGCGGCACCCAGCCCGACCGCTTGGGAGGTCATCGGGACGCCTGCCTCAAAGCGCTGCGGCGGTGGGGCGTAGGTCGAGCCCTCCATCTTCACCAGCTCGATCATCGACCCCCCGGTGAGGAACGGCGGCAGTGCTTCGAGCAGTTCGCGACGCCCGTAGAGCACACCGACCCCGGATGGGCCAAGCATCTTGTGCCCGGAGAACACCGCGAAGTCGACGTCCAGCGCGGCGAAGTCGATCGGTGTGTGCGGGACCGACTGGCAGGCGTCCAGCACGGTCAGCGCGCCGACTTCGCGGGCCCGGCGGACCAGCTCGGCGACCGGCGGGACAGTGCCCAGCACGTTGGACTGGTGGGTGAAGGACACCAGCTTCGTGCGCTCAGAGAGGGTCAGCGAGTCCAGGTCCAGACGACCGCCGTCGGTCACCTGGTACCAGCGCAGCGTGGCGCCGGTGCGTCGGCACAGCTCCTGCCAGGGCACCAGATTGGCGTGGTGCTCCATCTCGGTGATCACGATCTCGTCGCCCGGCGCCAGGGCGAAGCGCTGGGCTCCGGCGACTGCCGAATTGCTCAGCGCGTAGGCGACCAGGTTGATCCCCTCGGTGGCGTTCTTGGTGAACACCAACTCCCCGGGGGTCGCACCGACGAACGCCGCGATCCGGGCCCGCGCCGACTCATAGGCGTCAGTGGCCTCCTCGGCGAGTTGGTGGGCACCGCGGTGTACCGCCGCATTGTGCTGCTCCAAGAAGGCGCGCTCGGCGTCGAGCACTTGGCGTGGCCGCTGCGAGGTGGCCCCGGAATCCAGGTACACCAGCGGTCGGCCGTCGCGCACCGTGCGAGACAGGATCGGGAAGTCGGCGCGGATTTTCTCCTGCTCGCTCGCGGTCAGTGTCGCCGTCATGACGGAGACACCCCGGTCACCTCCGGTCGGCGGGTGAAGCGTTCGTAGCCGCCGGTCTCCAGTACTTCGGCCAGCTCCGGCCCGCCGGACTCCACGATCCGCCCGCCCGCGAAGACGTGCACGTAGTCGGGAGAGATATGCCGCAGGATCCGGGTGTAGTGAGTGATCAGCAGCACGCCGACGTCCCCGCTGGCCCGGTATCGGTTCACGCCTTCGGAGACCACCCGCAGGGCGTCCACATCCAGCCCCGAGTCGGTCTCGTCCAGCACCGCGATCTTAGGCTTGAACAGGGACAACTGCAGGATCTCGTGGCGCTTCTTCTCACCACCGGAGAAGCCCTCGTTCACGTTGCGCTCGGCGAAGGATGGCTCGATGTCCAGCTCGGACATCGCCGCCTTGACCTCTTTGACCCAGGTGCGCAGCTTGGGCGCCTCGCCGCGGATCGCGGTGGCGGCACTGCGCAGGAAGTTCGTCATCGAGATGCCGGGCACCTCGACCGGGTACTGCATGGCGAGGAACAGACCCGCGCGGGCGCGTTCGTCGACAGCCATCGTGAGCACGTCGACGCCGTCGAGCAGCACCTGTCCCGAGGTGACCTGGTACTTGGGATGCCCAGCGATCGAGTAAGCCAAGGTGGACTTGCCGGAGCCGTTCGGGCCCATGATCGCGTGCGTCTCCCCCGCCCGGACCGTGAGGTCGACGCCGCTGAGAATCTCCTTCTCGGGGGTCTGTTCGTCATCGGTGCGGACCGCGACATGCAGGTCCTTGATCTCCAGAGTGGCCATCGGTGTGTTCTCAGCTCCCGCTAGCGGTCGGTTCCTATGAACGGTTGGTAACAGTGGATGAATCGACGTAGACGTCGTCACCATCGATCGTCACGGCATAGGTATCCACCGGTTCCGAAGCCGGCGGAGAGGAGGGTGCCCCGGTACGCAGGTCGAAACAGGAGCCGTGCAGCCAGCACTCCAGGCCTTGGCGGGTCACCTCGCCCTCGGAAAGCGCGATCTCGGCATGCGAACAAACGTCGGCCAACGCGTACACCTGCTCGCCTTGGCGGACCAGCACTACCGGCACACCGTCGACGTCGAAGCCGACGGGCTCGTCCTCTTTGATCTCGGTCAGACTACAGACGCGGGTAGCGCTCATTTACCCACCGCCTCCAATTCGGCCTCGATCGCCGCCTCAAGCCGCTCCCGCACCTGCGGGACCGCGATCTTCTGCAGGATCTCGCCGAAGAAACCCCGAACGACCAGCCGCCGGGCCAGCTCGGCCGGGATGCCCCTGGAGTTCAGGTAGAACAGCTGCTCGTCATCGAAGCGTCCCGTGGTGCTGGCATGCCCGGCGCCGATGATCTCCCCGGTCTCGATCTCCAGGTTGGGCACCGAGTCAGCCCGCGCCCCGTCGCCGAGCACCAGGTTCCGGTTGACCTCGAAGGTTTCGGTGCCCTCCGCGGCGGCTTGGATGAGGACATCGCCGATCCACACCGTGTGGGCGTCTGGTTTGCCAGGACTGCCCTGCAACGCGCCCTTGTACGCGACGTTGGACCGGCAGTGTGGGACCGCGTGGTCCACCAGCAACCGGTGTTCCAGATGCTGCCCGGCGTCGGCGAAGTACAGCCCGAGAAGTTCCGCGTCACCGCCTGGCCCGGTGAACGTCACCGTCGGGGATTGCCGAACCAGGTCGCCACCCAGGCTCACCGTGGTGGCCCGCAGCACGGCGTCGCGGCCCAGCCGGATGTGCTGCGCAGCGACGTGCACGGCGTCGTCGGCCCAGTCCTGCACGCTGACCAGGGTGAGCCGGGCACCGTCGGCCAGCACCATCTCGACGTTCTCCGCGTAGGTGCCGTTGCCCCGGTAGTCGAGCACCACCACGGCTTCGGCGAACTGCTCGAGGCGCAGCTGCAAGTGCCCGTAGGCAACTTCATCTGGGCCGGGCCCGGTGACGGTGATCATCACCGAGCCCGGCACCTTGGTCTCGGCAGGCACGGTCACCACGGTGGCCGCCACCATGGCGCTCCATGCCTGCGCGGCGACGCGGTCGGCGGGGACACCACCGTCGCCGAGGCGGGGGTCCCCTCGGCCCACCTCCTCGACGACCACAGCGTCGGCCCCGTCCACGGTGACGTGCGCGGTGCCGGTCGCCGCGACACCCTGGTGCAACCCCCGCAGCCGCCGCAAGGGGGTGAACCGCCACTCCTCCTCGCGCCCGCCGGGCACCTCGAAGGCGTCCACGTCGTAGGAGGTGAACCGCTGCCCGCGGGACAGCATCGGGACGTCGGCGCCATGCGAGTGCGCGACCTGGCGGTTCACAGCAGGTCGATCAGTGGTAGCCGTCATCTCAGCCGACGGCCCCTTCCATCTGCAGTTCGATCAGGCGGTTGAGCTCCAAGGCGTACTCCATCGGCAGTTCGCGGGCGATCGGCTCGATGAATCCGCGCACGATCATGGCCATCGCCTCGTCTTCGGTCAGGCCCCGGCTCATCAGGTAGAAGAGCTGATCATCGCTGATCTTGGAGACGGTGGCCTCGTGGCCCATCGACACGTCGTCCTCGCGGATGTCGACGTAGGGGTAGGTGTCTGACCGGCTGATCTGATCGACCAGCAGGGCGTCACACTTCACCGTGGAACGGGAGTGGTGGCTGCCCTCGTTGACCTGCACCAGCCCGCGGTAGGAGGTGCGGCCGCCGCCGCGGGCCACCGACTTGGACACGATCGTGCTCGAGGTGTGCGGCGCGGCATGCACCATCTTGGCCCCGGCGTCCTGATGCTGGCCCTCTCCGGCGCAGGCCACCGAGAGCACCTCGCCCTTGGCGTGCTCGCCGATCAGCCAGACCGACGGGTACTTCATGGTGACCTTGGAGCCGAGGTTGCCGTCGATCCACTCCATGGTCGCGCCCTCGGCGGCGGTGGCCCGCTTGGTGACCAGGTTGTAGACGTTGTTCGACCAGTTCTGGATCGTGGTGTAGCGGCAGCGGGCACCCTTGCGCACGATGATCTCGACTACCGCGGAATGCAGCGAGTCGGACTTGTAGATCGGCGCCGTGCAGCCCTCCACGTAGTGCACGTAGGCGCCCTCGTCGACGATGATCAGCGTCCGCTCGAACTGGCCCATGTTCTCGGTGTTGATCCGGAAATAGGCCTGCAACGGGATGTCGACGTGCACGCCGGGTGGCACGTAGATGAACGACCCGCCCGACCACACCGCCGTGTTCAACGCGGCGAACTTATTGTCACCAGCCGGTATCACACTGGCGAAGTACTCCCGGAACATCTCCGGCTGCTCGCGCAGTGCGGTGTCGGTGTCCAGGAACTGGACACCCAGCTCCTCCAGATCCTCTCGGATCTTGTGGTAGACGACCTCGGACTCGTACTGCGCGGCCACGCCTGCCACCAGTCGGGCTTTCTCCGCTTCAGGGATGCCCAGCCGGTCGTAGGTGGCCTTGATGTCGTCGGGTAATTCCTCCCAGGACGTGGCCTGCTTCTCGGTCGAACGGACGAAGTACTTGATGTTGTCGAAGTCGATGCCGGACAAGTCGGCACCCCAGTGCGGCATCGGCTTGCGCCGGAACAGGCGCAGCGCCTTGAGCCGGGTCTCCAGCATCCACTCCGGCTCGTTCTTCTTGGCTGAGATGTCGCGCACTACGGCCTCGGACAGGCCCCGCTGGGCCTCGGCACCCGCAGCGTCGGAGTCCGCCCAGCCGTATTCGTAGCGACCCAGGCTGGAGAGTGTTTCCTCCTGGGTAAGCGGTACTAGTGGGGCGTTCTGCGCTCGCATATCCTGCGCTCGCACATCCTGCTGGGGGGCAGTAGTCATGCCGAGACGCCTCCATCCGGTTCGGTGGTGGGATCGGTCGGGTCGGGAATCGTCGAGAATTGTGCGGGTGTCCGAGCTTCGGGCACGTACGTGGTGCATACCGCGTCGCCGCGGGCGATCGTGGCGAGCCGCTGTACATGAATCCCGAGCAGATCAGCGAACGCCGCCGTCTCGGCCTCGCACAACTGCGGGAACTCCGCAGCGACGTGCGCGACCGGGCAGTGGTGCTGGCAGAGCTGCGCGCCGTTGCCGACGTGTTGAGCCGAAGCAGCGTAGCCCTCGCTGCTCAGGGCATCCGCCAGGGCTATGGCACGCCCGGCCGGGTCCGGTTCGGCGGCCACCGTGTCGCGGTGCCGGTTGACCAGATCGGTGATCTGCCGCTCGGCGAACGAGCGGACCGCCTGCTCGCCACCACGCTCGGCAAGGAACCGCAACGCCGCTACCGCAAGATCGTCGTAGGCGTGGCCGAAGCGGGCCCTGCCCTCGGCGGTAAGCAGGAACAACTTCGCCGGGCGGCCACGGCCACGGGGACCGCGGCGCGGGGCCGAACGGGAGGTGGCCTGCCCGTCAGCGAACAAGGCATCGAGATGGCGGCGAACTGCCGCGGAGCTCAGGCCGAGCGACTCGGCGATCTCGGCCGCCGACACCGGCCCGTGCTCCAGCAACGTCCGCGCCACAGCCTCGCGGGTGCGACCATCGCCGCTGGCAGGCAGCTGCGCCTGCGGGTGCATCTGCGGGGTCCGGTCCGTCCCGACGTTTTTCACAACACCAATGTTACGTATTTCCTCGGTAAGGTCAAACATCGAGGTAACCGCTACTCTTCCCGCCGTGATCGCTGGGTGGGCACGGAGAGCCGGGGCACCTCCGCCCGCGCCGCCGATCGCCGCTCCCGGCGGAACCGGCCTTACGTCGGGCGAAGTGAACCAGCTCGACACGGTGCGCCGGTTCGGCACGGTGGGCGCGCTGCTGCTGGCACTGGGCTCGCTGGGGGCGGGCACCGCTCCGGTGCTGGGCAACCCGGTGATCGGTCGCCCGGTGCTGGGCCTGTTCACCCGGATGCCCACCGCATCGCTCGCGATCGCATACACCGGCATGTTCATGCTGGTGCTCGCCTGGTTGTGGCTGGGAGCGCTGGCCGCTCCCTGGCGGGTCCGGCTGATCTCCCGGACACAGCTGGACCGGACGCTGGTGATGTGGCTGGTGCCGCTGATGGTGGCGCCCCCGATGTTCAGCCGGGACGTCTACAGCTACCTGGCGCAGAGTGCGATTGCCGATCGTGGGCTGGACCCCTACCGGCTTGGTCCGGCCGACGCGCTGGGCATAGACCATCCCCTGGTCCGGGGCATCCCCACCATCTGGCGCAATACCCCTGCTCCTTACGGCCCGCTGTTCCTCACCCTGGGCAGGCCGATCTACTGGATCGCAGGCGAGGACGTCGTGCTCGGCGCACTGTTGCACCGCGCGCTCGCACTGGCCGGCCTCGTGATGATCGTCTGGGCCTTACCCCGGCTGGCGCGCCGTGCTGGTGTCTCGCCGGTGTTCGCCTTGTGGCTCGGCGCTGCGAATCCGCTGGTGCTGTTCCACCTGGTCAGCGGGGTGCACAACGAGGCGCTGATGCTGGGCCTGATGCTGGTGGGCCTGGAAGTGGCGTTGCGAACACCGGCGGTGGGCCCGGCCCTGCTCGGCGGCACAGTGCTGATCGCAGCCGCGGCGTCGGTGAAGGTGCCCGCCGCGCTGGCCCTCGGGTTCGTCACGGTTTGGCTGGCCTATCATCGCGGTGGTCGGCTGCGCGACCTGGCCTGGGCTGGGCTGCTGATCGGCGGGGTGGCGCTGGCCACCACCGTGTTGATCGGGCTGGGCACCGGACTCGGCTTCGGCTGGGTCGGCGCGCTGGACACCCCCAACGCGGTCCGCAGCTGGATGTCGGTGGTGACCGATCTTGGCCTGGTATCCGCCTGGATCGGCACCCTGTTCGGCCTGGGTGACCACACCACCTCGGTGGTCGCACTCACCCGCTCCACCGGGCTGGCCGTCGCAGGTGGGGTGTGCCTGCTGCTGCTGTGGCGCTGCTGGCGAGGGCGAATCGAGCCGGTGGCCGGACTCGGGATCGGGCTGGGTGCGGTAGTACTGCTGGGGCCCGTGGTGCATCCGTGGTACCTGCTGTGGGCGGCGATCCCGCTGGCAGCCTCCGCTACGCATCCGGCGTTCAAGATCACCGCGACCCTGGCCTCGGTCGTGCTCGCCGTGCTGGTGGCGCCTACCGGGGCGGACTTCCTGTTCCGGGCCTGGGTACTGCCCACCGCCATCGTGGCCGCCGCGATCACCCTGGTGGTGCCTTTGCTGGTGGTTCGAGGGCGGACGCCGCCGTTGGGGACTGTGCTGCGGACGGGGCGTCCGCAGCACCCGGGAGTGGCGTTGGTGGCTATAGCGACTGTCCTGTGTCTGGTGATGTGTCAAGGGTTCGTCTCAGGTGATGTGTCGCGGTGTGTGATCTTGTTGGGGGTGGGTGGTCATGCTGCGGGGAGTTGGTGGAGCTGGCCTTGGTAGCGGCGGTCGGGGTTGAGCACG
>JBQTGW010000080.1:0-9457 GCA_052390495.1 Pseudonocardiales bacterium | reverse complement strand
TGGATGGAATCGGTCGAGGGCTGTCGCGGATGGCCTCGAAGGCGCGGCGCAGATTCGCCGGCACCGTGCGAGCAAGCTCGTCCCAGCCCTTGGCGCTTTCGGCGTTGTCGAAGCGGATGTCGTACTCGTCACCGACGCGTGGCGCAGCGGCGCGATCGCCACGTTTGGGACTCACTCGCCGTCCCCACTGTCGAGGGGCAGTACCGGGCCGTGGTCCTCTCCACGGGGCGCCGACAGCAGGGCGTGCAGTTCGGGATCGGCATGCACTTCGGCGGTGTGGCGCCATTCGACGAGCAGTTGAGCGATCGGTGCCACATTGTCGATCGATGCGGCAGCACCGGTCACTTCGATGAACTCCTGAATCAGGGTCTGGCAATCATTAACGGGAAGGAACCGCGTCCAAGGCAGGACCATGGGAAGCAGTTCCTGGAGGAGAGCGGGACCGTTGGCATGGTGGACCAGAGAGCCTAGGAGGCGGGCAGTGAGCTCGATAACCTCTCGTTCACGCTCCGCCCGAACCGCCGACATCACGACGAGATCATCAGCGTTGCGCCGCCGCAATCGCAGGGCGCGCACGGTAGCGAGCCGCCCAGTGGCTGCGGTAGGACGCTGGATGAACTCGGTGAAAGGAACATCCTCTAACGGCAGGCTCATACCCCAATGGTACCCCAACAGTACCGCGAAGTCGGCAGCGCGACCTCCAGCAGGTAAAGGCAGATAACCGGTGGCGCCGACCTCGATCGCCGACAGCACGTGACGGCCGGAAAGTCGTTGATCGCGTCAGGTGCTCACCTTGACGATGAACACGTCGACCAGCGCCAGCGTGGTGTGCACCGCCACCATCGCCGCCGCATAATCACTGTCGATCACCTCACCGCGCCGGACGTCCACCTTCAGCTCCTGGTGCCGGGCGTGCGGGCGTCGGCGGTCGCCGTACACGATCAGCCGGGCCTCCAGGCCCCGGGCCTGCTTGCTCTTCTGCTTCCGCTTCACGGCGACCCCTCATCTCCCACGGCAGGGATGATCGTCAAGTTGCCGGGAGTCGTTCGTGAGCGGAGTTGCGGTCAAGCCACCAGGTCCCCAGCTTGACGACACCGCCACCGACCACCCGGCGCAGCACGCACCACGCGAGCAGCCGCACACTGAGGCCGCTGCGGTGGTCCACGGTCGAGCCGATCACCGAGCACTGTCCAGAATCGCCTGCGCCACCTTCAGCGCCTCGGCCCCCGCCAGGCGCACCTCGAGCTTGCCGTCGCCGTGCGGGTGCAGCGCCCACGTCCCGCCGACCTCGCGCACCACCACCAGCGTGCACTGATCACCATCGTCGGTGCGGCGGCCGACGACGACCACCCGGGAGAGCTCGTTCTCGTGCTGCTTTACCGGCTTCTCGGGCACCCACTCCACCTCCATCCGTCGCAATCGCGCCTGGCCCCCCTTGGTGGATGCCGGCCGGGCCGCGCGCAACGGGCGCGCGCGGCCCGGCCGACCGCACCCGAACACGGGGCCACTTCCAACACCGTGTCCAGGCGGCTCACGCGGCACTACCTCGCGCCGCGTAGTCAGTACACTACTCTGTAGCAGTACAACTAGCAACGACGAAAAGGAGTGGATCCACATGCGGCTACCATCACGGCATGCCGAAGCCGAGCACCACGACCATGCGTCGTAGGCGGCTGGGCGCCGAGCTCGAAGAGCTGCGCGAGAACGCGGGCGTCAGCCGCAAGCAGGCCGCGGACGTCCTCGACTGCGCGGACTCCCGGATCGGCCACATCGAGAACGGTCGCAACGTCATCCGCAAGCTCGAACTCAACGCGCTCGTACAGCTGTACGGCATGGACACCGAGAAGCACGAGTTCCTTGAGGAGCTCCGCCAGCAGGCCACCAAACGACGAGGCTGGTCGTCCACCTACCGGCTGCCGACCTGGTTGCGGACCTACGTCGACATGGAGACCGACGCCACCACGGTGCGCAGCTTCGATGTCGAGGTGATTCCCGGTCTCCTCCAGACCGAGGAGTACGCGCGGCGGCTCCATCTGGTGGCCGGAGACCTGTTCAGTCCTGACGAGGTCGAGAGGCTCGTCGCGGCCCGCAAGCGCAGGCAGCTGCGGCTGTTCGACGACGAGGCGCCGCTGAACTTCTCCACCGTGGTGTCCGAGGCCGCGTTCCGACGCACCATGGGAGACACCGAGATCGGTCCAGCGCAGCTGGCCCACGTTCTCGAGCTGGCGCAGCGACCGAACGTTACGGTGCAGGTAATGCCCTACACAGCCGGGCTGCACCCAAGCATGTCCGGCGCGTTCTCAGTGCTAACCTTCGGCGACGTAGCGCCGCCCTTCGGACACCAGGAAAACGCCACCGGGCACATCACGGACGACCAGAAAGTGATCCGGCGACTGGTGGAGCTGTGGGAAATGCTCCGCAGCCAGGCACTCACACCCGAGGAGAGCTGGCAATGGATATCGGAGGTGGCACGGCAAGCATGAGAGTGAGGACAGATGCATGATGATCTAGCCCAGGTCCGGTGGCGCAAGTCGAGCCGCAGCGCCGCCGCTAACGTTTGCGTCGAGGTTGCCGACCTCGACGGCGGTCACCGGGCCGTGCGGGACAGCAAGGACCCGGCCGGGCCCGCGCTGAGGTTCACCCCGGGCGAGTGGGCCGCGTTCACCGCAGGAATCCGCGACGGCGAGTTCGACTGATTCACTTGGAGAACGCCCCCTGGCCCGTCCGGGGGGCGTTTGCTCGTCCAGCGCCGGACGATCCGGGCGCCTTTCGTAAGCGTCGTGACCCCACGAGAGACGAATCCGCTGGCCACGGTCGAGCGTCGCTCGCCCATCCCGATCTTCGAGCGGTGGTCCCCGAGCAGCAGATGGGACAAGTCCCGCTCCGTCATGCCCGGCCGCTATGGTGGTCGCCGTGGCAGCCGCCGCAGCAGCGCAACCGCAGCCCGGCCCCCGGCGTCCGTCATCCGCGGACACTTCTCCGGCCGAGGTCCGCGTCGCGCTCAGGCAGTCGGGGCACCACCTGCTCGCCGACGTGTTAGGGCGCGGCGTCGGAGACGGACACCGCCGCCGCCGTTAAGCGACCACTGCTGCTGTTGTTGTCCTGGCTTCGGATTGCCGCCGCCAGTGTGGGAGATCTTCCCGCGGCGGCGCGACCCGATCTCCCCGTTTGGGGCTCACGCCACGCTCCCCGGCGCTTACGGGCGTGGGACCGGGCCACCGTCATCGCCAAGCACGCGGGTTGCCGCCGCGTACAGCACGGGATCGGCGTAGATCTCGGCAGTGTGGCGCCACTCGACCAGCAGCTGCGAGACCGGCCACAGATTATCGATCGACACCGCCGCCCGCAGCGTGGCCACCAACTCCACCACGAGCTCATCGACAGCGTCAGCAGGCAGGAACGTCACCCACGGCAGGGCCTGAGACAGGATCCGGCGCAGGATCAGCGCTCCGTCCGTTTCGTGCACGAGCCCGGCGAGCAATCGCGCCGACAGGTCGATCACCTCATCTTCTCGTACCGCGCGTTCCGCGCTCTGCAACACCAGGTCCTCGGCGTCGCGGCGGCGCAGGCGCAGGCGGCGCGCGTGATACAGCCGCCTGGCCGTAGCGGACGGCTCCCGCAGCAACTCAGTGAACGGGACTTCCTCGTACGCACCCACACTCATGACGTCAACACTACCGCTGATGTTCCTGCTGGAGGATCGGCGAACGGAACAACCTAGGCGTCGAACATCATCTGGCCTTCGCGGAAGGTGTCCACGAGCGACAGATTGGCATCCATCGCGCGGCCGTACAAAGTAGCCAGACTGGTTGACTGCTCTGCGGTGACAGACACCCTCTCCGCCGTCATGTATGAGAACCCTACTCAGCTGGCGGCGCAGGGTAGTCAGCCCAGCGCGCGGGGCGCGGTCGACGTCGCGGTCGCGAGGGTACAGCCCGCGAACGGTCTGCACGCTGCGTAGACGACCCTGCGGAGACTGAGTCACAGCACCATTCTTTTCAGCTGGACATCGCCGTGCTTCTGGAAGGATCGAGGTATTGCACAGTCCAGTCGGGAGGACACCATGGGTACCTTTACGACCACCGATCAAAAGCTGACGCGGGAAGAACCGGACCGTAACCTGGCGCTGGAGCTGGTCCGGGTCACCGAGGCCGCCGCGATGGCCGCGGGCCGCTGGGTCGGCCGCGGCGACAAGAACGGCGGTGACCAGGCGGCGGTGGACGCCATGCGCAAGCTCGTCGGCACGGTGTCCATGCGTGGCGTTGTGGTGATCGGCGAGGGCGAGAAGGACGAAGCGCCCATGCTGTTCAACGGCGAGGAGGTCGGCAACGGGGAGGGGCCGGAGTGTGACGTCGCGGTCGACCCGATCGACGGCACCACGCTGATGAGCAAGGGCATGCCCAACGCGCTGGCGGTGCTGGCGGTGTCCGAGCGCGGCACGATGTTCGACCCGTCTGCGGTGTTCTACATGGAGAAGATTGCCACCGGGCCGGAGGCAGCCGAGGTGATCGACCTGTCCGCGCCGGTGGCGGAGAACCTCAGGCGGGTCGGCAAGGCCAAGGGGCTGGACGTCTCCGACGTCACCGTGTGCATTTTGGACCGGCCGCGCCACGACGACCTGGTACGCCAGGTCCGTGAGGCAGGTGCCCGGATCACGTTCATCACTGACGGGGACGTCGCGGGCGCGATCGCCGCGGCCCGCCCGGACACCGGTGTGGACCTGCTGTTCGGCATCGGCGGGACCCCGGAGGGCATCATCAGCGCGGCCGCGCTGCGCTGCGTCGGGGGTGCGATCCAAGGCCGGCTGTGGCCCCGGGACGACGCCGAGCGCCGAGCCGCCCTGGACGCCGGGCACGATCTGGACCGGATCCTCACCACCGAGGACCTGGTCTGCGGTGACAATGTGTTCTTCTGCGCGACCGGGATCACCGACGGGGAGCTGCTGCGCGGGGTCACCTACCGGGCGGGGGGCGCCAGCACCCAGTCCATCGTGATGCGCTCCAAGTCCGGCACCGTGCGGATGATCGACAGCTTCCACCGGATGGCCAAACTGCGTGAGTACTCACCGATAGACATCGGCCAGTTCGGGCCCGGAGGGGCACCCCCAATGGGATAGGCCCCAGTGGGATAGGCCCCAGTGGAATAGGCCCCAGTGGGATAGGCCCCAGTGGAATAGCCGCACCGGCCGGTCCACACTTGCGCGCATGACCGATACCCAGCAGCAGTACCGCATCGAACACGACACCATGGGCGAGGTGCGCGTGCCCGTGGCCGCCCTGTACCGCGCCCAGACCCAACGCGCTGTGGACAACTTCCCGATCTCCGGTCAAGGTCTGGAACGCTCCCAGATCCGGGCGCTCGGGCTGGTCAAGGCCGCGTGCGCCCGGGTGAACGGCGAGCTCGGGGTGCTCGACGCCGAGCTCGCCCGGGGTATCGCGGCCGCCGCGGACGAGGTCGCGGCAGGTGAGCACGACGCACAGTTCCCCGTCGACGTGTTCCAAACCGGTTCGGGCACCAGTTCGAACATGAACGCCAACGAGGTGATCGCCACGCTGGCGGGCCGGACCGGCGATGTCGACGTACACCCCAACGATCACGTCAACGCCTCGCAGTCGTCCAACGACGTGTTCCCGACCACCATCCACCTGGCCGCCACCGAGGCCGTCGCGCACGACGTGGTGCCCGCGCTGGTGCACCTGGCTTCGGTGCTGATCCGCAAGTCCGAGCAGTGGCGTGAGGTGGTGAAAGCGGGCCGCACCCACCTGATGGACGCCGTACCGATCACGCTCGGGCAGGAGGCGGGGGGGTGGGCCGCGCAGGCGCGCCATGGCGTCGAGCGGCTGGAGAGCTGCCTGCCCCGCCTGGCCGAGCTGCCCATCGGCGGCACCGCGGTGGGTAGCGGGCTCAACGCCCCGGCGGGCTTCGGGGCCGCCGTCGTCGAACAGCTGCGCCACTCGACCGGCCTGGACGTGCTCTCCGAGGCACGCGACCACTTCGAGGCCCAGGGCGCGCGGGACGGCCTGGTGGAATGCTCCGGCGCGCTGCGCACCGTCGCCGTCTCTCTCTTCAAGATCGCCAATGACATCCGCTGGCTGGGCTCGGGGCCGCGTACCGGACTGGCCGAGCTCCGGCTGCCCGATCTCCAGCCCGGCTCTTCGATCATGCCGGGCAAGGTCAACCCGGTGATCTGCGAAGCGACGATGATGGTGGCAGCGCAGGTGATCGGCAACGACGCCTGCGTGGCGTTCGCCGGCTCGCAGGGCAATCTGGAGCTCAACGTGATGATGCCGGTCATGGCGCGCAACGTGCTGGAATCGGCCCGGCTGCTCGCGGCGGCTGCTCGGTTGCTCGCGGACAAGGTGATCGACGGCGCCGAGCCCGACGTCGAACGCTGCCGCGAATATGCCGAGTCCTCCCCATCGATCGTCACTCCGCTCAACCGCTACCTCGGCTACGAGGAAGCGGCCTCCATCGCCAAGCAGGCGCTGTTCGAGCGGCGCACCATCCGGGACGTGGTCCTCGAACGCGGCCATGTCGCGGACGGCAAGCTCAGCATCGAGCAGCTAGACGAGGCTCTCGACGTGCTCGCGATGACCCGCCACCGTTGACTCCCGCCATTGTGCTTGCCTGATCAGGAAAGAAAAATGTCCGGATCTAGGAGATCCGGACATTTTTTCAGTCACATATGCGAGCCGCCGTAACGGCCAAGCTAGCGCGGCCCCTCACGGGGTTGTAGCGGTGTCGGTCTACACATGGGCCGAAGACCATGCTTCGGGGGCTCGTCTCACTGTGTAGCCTTGTCGCCACTCTCACTGCTAGCGGCTTCGGGTGAAACTGATCAGGTTCCACCGTCCTTCCGGTGGAGGCGAACCTCCAGCGGATCACGGTCCACACTAGCGTCCCACCCGCCATCTGTCATCATCTTCCCCTGGTCTACCTACGTCGGGTGCGACGCTGCCTGGTGGGACGTTGAGATCTTGTTCCGCTAGCCAACGTGTCGTCCGGGCGTGGTGCCTCATAGACGCGCCTGGCGCAGGCGCTCCGGCGCTGGCCTTGGCGTACGGCCGCGTCGGGGTAGAGGTTGCAGTAGGACCCGTGGCTGAAGCGCCAGATTTCGGCGCTGGTGTACAACCGACCGTCACCGTCGGGGCTGACCACATCCCAGTGAAAGCCCGACCGTAATGTCGCCCCAGCGACGACCGATACCTCTTGGCCATGCAAGGCGTTAGGGGGATTCCAGCCTCTACCCTCGTGATCAACTCGCGAACTTGCTCGTCCATGCCGGGCCTCGAACTCATTCACACCGTCCACGTCGTGGAGATCCTTCCACTCACGGCTTGGACTGAACACATGGAGCGGAATACACCGCGCGTCCCGCTCGCCGTCACAGGCGCAGCGTTGCCGCCAATCCTGAAAACCGCTCAGAAAATGCGCCACATCGATCCCTGACCCTTCTCGACCCAGCATCCGAAAGAACGATTTGTAGCGAACAAACCGCTCCAACGAGATCGAGTTGCGCTCCGAGGGTCGGGCCAAAGGGTTGAGACGAACGGTCGGCTGGCCGACCTGGATGACAGCGGTAGGATGCCGATGCGTTAACCGATACAGATCACGAGCGTCCTGCGGTTCCATGACCTGTAGTCGGTGCTCGTGTTCCCACGAGGCGGGGCGACCAGGAATAGCACTGGAACAGCATCTCGCCAAGGACTCACGTCACGACCGTCCGTGGATTGCGCGCAACATCACGGCAGGGCTGATCCGCAGCTCCGTCAACTCCTGCTCAGTCATGACCGCCACGCATTGTTGAACAAGCGCGCGAAGCCGTGAAACATCGGTGGGCCTGCCCGGCTGCACCGACCTGAGGGCCTTCGCCAGCTGCTGGCCAGCAACGATCAAAAGATCATCCGGTGGAACGAGGCTCTGATCTTCGAAGAAGTTCCGAAGTCGCTCCTCGACCTTCCTGCGAGAACTCATTCCACCTACTTCGAAGTCCAGCGGGTAAGAATCCGGTGCCGTAACCACGCTGTAACCACTCATCAAGTCGTTCGACTACCCAGTCCGAACTCAGCTCTGGCCGTACAGAGTCGGCAAAATCCTGCCGCCAGTCTGCCACCTCCGTGTCCGTCACGGTCGGCAGCACTGGACTCGGATCGTCCGGGTCGGCCGCACGGGCAAGACCCGCCATCTGATCCCAGACGTAGGTCGAGCCACTACGGTAGTCCACGACTGCGCGCCAGAGATCGGAGCGGATCTTGTACGGGAACCGCGTGTCCGTGCTGACGCTGTCCTCCGTCATGAGTGCAGGAAGTGTCTCCGGTCGCGTGAGTAGGACCACGGGGTGCGCGCTCCGCGTGTCGACCTTTAGGTCGTCCGGGAACAGTCGGGCGAAGTCCACCATCGACCAAACACCGAAGTTCTTTTCATCAAATGCCCGGTGGGTGCTGTTGAGCAAGCGGTTCTTAAGGACGGCTGTCGTCATTTGGTACCAGTCCTCGCGTCCTGACGCACGGGCCTCATCGAAGGCCGCTAACACGAGGCTTCGGCCACGTTCAAGTGCATCGGAGGATGCTGCGGCCTTAGCCACCCCGGAGGAACCAACGGCGTCGGACATGGCCTAACCCTAGACTGGCACCCTCGTCACTCGGTGCGGTCCTGCGTGGAGCAGCAACGTGGATCGTGTTGCTGGCCGGGCACAGGGGGAGATCGTGTCGCCGGGTCCCGGGAGGGGGCCGGGAGCCTTCGGCGACACGCCGCCCGGTTGCACGTCGGTCATGTCAGGGCCACTCGATACGGTGGGGCCGAGCGCTTGTCCAGTAAACGCTTGGCATCGTGATCCTGCGGATGAACGGGGTGGGCCTATGTCGCTTACGCGCGGCGCGATGGCGGTCGGCGTGGACGCTGAGGCAATCGTGGCGGCTGGTTACGCCGACATGCTGGGCAGGCTGCGAACGTCGTCGGTTGTCGATGAAGGCTGGTCAGCGCTGGTCGACGATGCCGTCACGATGTGGAGCCGACCGGGATTCGACACGTTCGTGACGGTGCCGCAGCTGCCGTTCACGCCGTACGACTACCAGGTGCAGGCCGCACAGACAGCCCTGCGGCGGATGCGGGGCAGGGCGATCCTCGCCGACGAGGTGGGGCTGGGGAAGACGATCGAGGCGGGGCTGGTGCTGGCCGAGTTGCGGCAGCGCGGGCTAGCCGACAAAACGCTCGTCGTCGCCCCCGCCGGTCTCGTCGGCCAGTGGCAGGAAGAGCTGGATCGCAAGTTCCTGCTGCCCTCGGTGGTGCCCCGAGCCGGAACCTGGGAACGGTCCGCCGACCGGCCAGTGGTGGTGGCCTCACTGGCTGCGGCCCGGCGTGACCCGCTGCGCTCGGCGCTGGCCGAGGAGCGCTGGGACCTCGTCGTGGTCGATGAGGCACATCGGGTGCGCAACCCGCGCAACGCGTCCGGCCGCCT
>JBQTGW010000079.1:0-18986 GCA_052390495.1 Pseudonocardiales bacterium | reverse complement strand
CGGTGATAACCCTGTCCTGTCAAGGGTGGAGGGCACCCGGGGGCCGGGAACCGGGCCCAGTGGGGGACGGCACCCTGCTGTGGCTACCGGCAGCACCAGCCGACGACCACGGAAAGTGAACCTTTGACTACACATCCCGGTTAACTTCGAAGAGCCACTATGACGAAAGGAGTATCCGGCATCGTTTCGGCCAGGTCGAGGAACGCCTGCGGCCGTTTCCAGTTCAGGCATCGTCCCACCCAGAGGACATGCTCACGGCGGAAGTTGTCGGCGTATAGGCATGTTCCTTGGTCCCCACCGCCACCAACGCCAACCAGAGAGCTCCACCGTCTCACCATCTGGCAGCACCACCCCGCCCGACCCTCCCCGAGCCCCATGAGGATCCGAATCGCAGCCTGAGGTGGTGCTGGACAGCAATGAGGATCCGAATCGCGTTTTTCGGCACCCCTGGAGTGCTATTTGGAGCCTAATTGCGGTTGTGGGCACTGCGGTGGCCGTGCTTCTCAGCTGGTGGGAGGGGTGATTGTTTTGGGTAAGGGGCGGGGCTGGAGTTTACGATAGATCGGGTACGTCACTTACCCGCAGTGTCACTTTAGGTATTCTGAAGTCGCTCAGTGTGAAAGTACGGCTGTGGTAATGGGAGCCACGATCACCGAGGCCATCGCTGGCTACCTCCTTCCCAGCACGGCGGTGCCGCGTCTGGAGATCTTCCTACCCGGCGGCGCCCACTTCATGCCACTCCGCCGCACGATCTGGGCCGCACGATCTGGGCCGCACGATCTGGCTGGACACCCCCGAGTGCGGCCACAACGAGCCAGCGGGTTGATGGACCCGGCCGCCCGGGTGAGGTAGCCGTGATGAGGTGCTACGTTCGGTCGTCGCGCACGAGATTGAACCTCACGTTATGGTCGGGGCTCTCACCATCCCTGGGAGTTCTGATGGACACCGCCGTAGTGATCGCGCTCGGGATCGTCGCTTGGGTTCTGGTGGCGATTCTGCTGGCTGTTTTCGTGGGAAGGATGATCCGGTTGCGGGACCGGCCGCGGGACCGGCCGTGTCTGGACTCGACCATGCACAGGACCTGAGGATCACGGGCCGACCGGCGTGATCCGGAGTATCTGGTCGTCGTCGCCGTCACTGGTCGTGACGTACAGCGCACCGTCGGGTCCCTGCCGCACCGCGCGCAGTCGGCCGAAGTCGCCGTCGAGCTGGGGGAGCTGTCCGACCTCGACCACCCCTCCCGCCGGATCCACTCGCAGGAGCAGCAGCGCCCGCCCCTTCAGCGTGGCGACGGCGAGCAGGCCCTGCAGGTTCCCCCACTGGCTGCCCTCGATGAAGGCGGAGCCGCAGAGCGCCTCGGTCTGACTGCCCGAGCTCCACACTGCGGGTACCGCGTCCGGAAAGCGTTGCAGGTCGGTCATTGGCACGCTCTCGTCGTAACCGCTCCGGGTGCCGCCGCGGGACGGGTCCCAGCCGTAGTTGCCTCCTGGGCGCAGAATGTTGATCTCGTCATCAACGTCTGGGCCGTGCTCGGCGGTGAAGATCCGGCCAGTACCCGGCTGGATCGCCACGCCCTGGACGTTGCGGTGGCCGTAGCTGAAGATTCGGTCGTCGGTGTTCGGGGCATCGGTGTAGGGGTTGCCTGGCGCCCCTTCGCCGGTGCGCAGGTCGACCCGCAGGACTTTGCCGCCAAGGCTGGTGCGATCCTGGGAAACCGCGCCGCGCGCTGAATCGCCGGTGCCGACGTACAGCGAACCGTCCGGGCCAAGCGTCGGGCGGCAGCCGGAATGTCTGCCGGACGGGTTCAGGGTGAGGCCGGCGACCAGTGGGTCGACGACCCGGTGAGCCAGCGTGGCATCGGCGGAGAGTTCCCACGTGACCAGCCGGACGTCCACCGGCGCACCGTCGGCTTGATGGGTCTGGCAGGTGGTGAACCGGCGAGTCTGCGCGAAGTCGGGGTGCACCACGAGCCCCATCAGACCGCCCTCGCCGCGGACGTACACGTCGTCGAGATCAGCGGCCACCTGGGTGAGCTGGGCGCCGGGCCGGGTGGTCGAGAGCAGCTGGATTCTCCCAGAGCGCTCTGTGATCAGAGCCGAGCCTTCGGGTAGAAAGCCGATGTCCCAGACATGCTCCAGCCCACTGGTCAGCACGTCGACCTGCACCACAGGCACGCCTGCGCCGCCGGTGACCGGCACCCCGGCGCCGCGCGGAGGCTCGGGATCGCCGACCGAGCACCCGGCGACGAATACGAGGAACGCGACGAGCAATGCGGGGCGTAGCGGCATGGCGCGATTCTGCCGGGCCTGCCCTGCTGTCAGAAACGGCGGGGCAGGCCCGGCAGACACACGGTCGTCAGACCGGCAGTGGCACGGCTTCGCGAAGCGGTTCGGGCTGTGGTTGCTGGGACCGGGGTTGCTGGGACCGGGGTTGCTGGGGCAAGGGTTGCTGGGGCAAGGGTTGTTGGGGCCGGGACGGCGCTGGGGAGCCGTTAGCTGGGGAGCCGTTAGCGGGCCGGGATCGGGTCAGGCGGGGCAGACCACGGGTGATACTGCGGGTTAGCGCTCGCGCGCCGCTTCGCAGGCACATCAGCCCGAACGGCGCGAGGTCATCACGAGCGAACCAGGCCACTTCGTCGACCAGCCGCAGTGACATCACCCAGGACAGTAAGCTGAGCTCTCCGCTGCGGCGATATCCCAGTGCGGCGACCGGGTCGTAGTTCTCCACCAGAAAGCGGCGACCGGTCAGCGGCGGGCCAGCTGAGATCGGTCGGCCGGTCAAGTCCAGATGTGCCGCCACTACGACATCGACACCTGCATCGTCGGAGAACAGCCGGAACTGCGCACCCAGCCGCGGGTTGAAGTTCATCAGCTTGTACTGACAGTCCCGGGGATCCCACCGGTATTCAAGGTCGAGAATGCCCTGGTATCCCAGCCGTGCCACCAGGTCCGTGGCCTGCTCGTGCAACGCCGAATTGTCCACCCACCGGCCGAGGCTGGTCAGGCCGGCGTGCGCCGGATAGGAGCGCTCCGTGATCCCGACGAACCCAGGCACACAGCGCGAACTGGCGTCACAGTAACCGTGAAAGAAGTAATCCTGGCTGGGACAGCGGGGTATGTATTCCTGCAGCATCAGGGCGTTTTCGGGAGCTGCGTTGTCCTGGAAGGTTTGAAAAACGCAGCCGAGGTTATCCCGGGTGTGCAGTATTGAGGTGCTCGGGCGGGCGGCTCCGTTGCTTGCCAGCCATGGCGTGGCCAGCTTCGCGATCAGCGGAAAACCCACCAGATCGGCGAACGCTTCCGCCTCGGCGAGCGAACCAGGCAGCTCGGCGAGCACGCTGGGCACGCCCAGCTCACGGCAGAGCTGATGCAGCGTGTACCTGCCTGCGAGGCGGCGCGGCAGATCGCTGGGTGGGTTGGAGAACTGGAACCACCGGCGTAGCGGTGCTCCGTGCTCGGCCAAAAAGATCGCAGCTGCATCGTCGGTGGGGATGAGCACGGATCGCTGACCGATGCGCTCCGCGAGCGTCACCAGCCCTTTCTGCAACGGCTCCACATCGTCGTTGGCAGGACGCCAGCTGCCCTTAAGGTAACGCGAGCGGGCGGCGGGTGCTAACGCCTGGGCGTGCACCCCGTAAACCGGAACACCGAGCCGCCCCAAGCTACGGATCGCGCCCAGCCCACCGTGCTGCGTAGCGTTGCGGCTGAGCGTGAGCACAACCGCCGGTGTCGTGGTGTCGATTGTCACGCCTGTTTCTCTACATTGCATTGCCTACCCTGCCCCCGTCATCTGCGCGATTATTTGCACGGCCACCGAGACGTTTTTGCCGATGAGGGCCCGCATCACATGCGGCGATCGAACATGTCCGCAACGTGAGATAATCAGGAACGTAACGTTGTGTGTCTGCCCCGACCATATGAGTGTCTATCGATCTGCCCCCCCAGCAGAGCCACCTGACTAAGAATGACGCGGTTGCCAGTACTCACTTTAAACAGAACGAAGCGGGAGGCGAAAGGTGGTACCCGACCGCGTAGCCCAACAACCTCACAGGGATTCGATCATTGCCGCATGCTCCCGAACCGCACGCGCCCGAACCGAGCAGGCCAGTTCACCGATCCGGGCCGCGACCTGCTCGGCACGCTCCAGCGGCACCATGTGCCCGGCGCCTGCATAGCGCACCAGCGTGGCGTCCGGAAGCTGCATGGCGATCGCCGCAGCATGCCGGACCGGGATGAGCCGGTCCCGGACCCCCGCCAACACCAGCGTCGGCGTGTTCACGAACGCGGCCAGCGCCGCCGCCCGGTCGTGGTCGTCGAAGGTCGGCCGGAAATCCACCATGTTCGAGGGACGGCCCTGCGCCATGCACAGCGCGGCGAGGTCGACGTCGGCCCGCCGCGGATGCTGTCCGAACAGCAACCAGCGCACCCCTGGCCGGACCAACCCGGCGCGGAGGGCCGTCCGCTCCCGCGCACGCAGCCGCCGGGCGATCGCCTCGGCGCGCAGCACCCGCGTTTCGCCCCTGGCCACCAGGCGCGCCAGCACCGGCCGGAGTCCGAAGTCCAGCGGCATCAGGTCACCGCAGGAGGTGGCCACGAACACCGCGCCCACCACCCGCTGTGCCACGAGTTCGGAGTGCCGATCGGCCAATCCCATGATCGCCATACCGCCCATCGAGTGGCCGACGAGCACGACCGGCCCGCTGACCTGCCCGCGGAGCAGCTCGGCGAGATCGTCGGCAAGCTGGTTGATCGTGGCGGTGGCAGGCTCGGCGGGATCAGAGCCGCCATGCCCGCGCTGGTCGTAGCGCAGCACGCGCAGCTCCCCGGTGGCGGCCAGCAGGTCGGCGACCGGCCCCCAGGCCCGCAGGTCAAGGGTCCAGCCGTGGGCGAGCACCACGGTCAGCGGGGCGTCCTGTGGACCTTGCCAGTGCAGAGCGAGCCGAGTGCCATCGAGGGTGGTGAACGACCGGCCGTCTTCGGTGGTGGTCATCGGCGCCTCCCGACTCAGAAGCTACCAGAGGTAACTGTTACCATAAGTAACATGTCGGACGACATCGCTCGTGTCAAGCCCGAGCGCGGGGAGACCAGCCTGAAAGGGAGCCGGTCCGGCCGTCGCGAGGAACGCCGAGCGGTGCTGGTGCAGGCCGCCACGGCGGCGATCCGTAAGCACGGGCCCGACGTCGCGATGGAGGACATCGCCGCCGAGGCCGGGGTCAGCAAACCGATCCTGTACCGGTACTTCCAGGACAAGGCCGATCTGTACATGGCGGTCAGCGAGCACGCCACCGCCTTCCTGCGGGCCACGCTGCTTCGTGGCCTGGACGAGCAAGCCGATCCGCGCGTGCTGCTTCGGCTGGTGATCGATACCTACCTGACGTTCATCCAGCAGGAGCCGGATCTCTATCGCTTCGTGGTGCGCCGCTCGTTCCCCGACCGGCCGGTGCAGCGTGACCCGGTCACCACCAACAACGAGCTGATCGCAGGCGCGCTGGCCGAAATCTTCCGGAACTGGCTGGGCAAGCTCGGCATGGACCAGGGCGGGGCCGAGACGTGGGCACACGCGGGAGTCGGCATGGTGCAGGCGGCCGGGGACTGGTGGTTGGAGCGGCGCACCCTGTCCCGCGAAGCGCTGCGTGACTATCTGCTGATGATGGTCTTGGGTGCGCTCGACGGCATTCTGCAGGCCAATCAGCTCTCCACTGAGAAGCCGACCTTGCGCCCTGCCGCGGGCCCGATCTCGACGTAGGCGACCCTCGAAGCGGGAATGACGTACCGCTTGCCCTTCTCATCGACCAGGGTCAGCAGGCCCTGGTTGTTGCGCAGCGCTTCGGTAACCAGCGCCTCCACCTGGTCCGGCGAGTCCGCACTGGACACCAGCAGCTCACGCGGACTGTCCGCGACGCCGATTTTGACCTCCACGCCAGAACCTCCAGGATGTGATCGAAGTTGACGCCCAGGCTAGTCGAGCAGACCGCCAGCCAGTGCGGCGGCCACTGCGCCGAGGGCGAAACGCCACTGCGCCGAGGGCGAGATCGGGTGCGCTCACGCCAGCCCGAGGGCGGCCATCCGGTGGCCATGTCTTACCTGCAGCCTTCGGATCAGTGCGGCCAGGACCGTGAGATCCCCGGACCCGTTGGTGATCAGCTCGGCCAGGGCGTCCCGCTCGGCGACGACGTGCTGGGCATGGGTGACCGCCTCGCCGAGTAATCGTCGCCCCCACAGGGCGAGCCGGTCGCGGGTGGTCCGGTCCCGCTCGCAGGCTGCCCGCACCTCCCGCTCGGCGAACTCCGAATGTCCTGTATCCGCCAGCACCGTCTTGACCAGCGTCGAAGTCGCCTCGTCCAGCCAGCAACCGACCTCACCGTAGAGGTCCGCCGTCAGTCCGTCGCCGAGGTAGGCCTTCACCAGCGACTCGAGCCAGGAGCGAGGCGCCGTCGACGCGTGGAACTCGTCGAAGCTGCGGACGAAGGGGGCCATCGCGTGATCCACCGACACCCCCAACTCGCGGAGGCGACGTTCCAGCAGTGCGAAGTGCCCGATCTCGACTGCCGCCATCATGGCCATCGCCGCCCTGCCGCTCAGCGTGGGAGCACCGCGGGCGTCTTCGGCGAGCCGGTCGAAGGCGGACAGTTCGCCGTACGCGAGCACCCCCAGAAGGTCGATGATGCCTGCCCGCGCCGCGTCCACAGCGGAAGCTTAGGCCGTTCCTCGAAACGTGTCAGAACGTCTCATGGAGTCGCCACCTTGCGGGGGCGACGTTGGCTCATGGTCTGAGTCTTCCCGTGGCGGTACCCGGTGCCGCCGGTGGCGGTCTGATGTGGGTTTCCAGTGGGCCGTTTCACCTCGGGGCGTAACTCGCCCAGGAGGGTCTGGTCCGCGAGCGCGGCCAGGTTCAGCGCGGCGTTGTGGTCCCGGTCCAGCCGGGTGCCGCAGGTATCGCAGGCGAACTCCCGCTCGGCGAGGGTGAGTTTGGTTTCACCGCACCGCACGCCGAGCAGGTCTTGCTGGAGGGGTACCACCGGTCAGCGACGACGACGCGTACTCCGGCGTCGGTGGCCTTGTACTCGATCTGGTGCCGGAACTCGCCCATGCCCAGCCCGGAGATGTGCCGGGCCAGGCGCCGGTTGCGGATCGTCCCGGTGACGTGCAGGTCTTCGACCACGATCACGTCGTGCTCGGCGAAGAGGCGGGTGGTGAGTTTGTACACCCGCGTCGCGGCGCTGGTTCGCGAAGCGGGTGTACAGCGCGGTGACCCGCCCCGCGTGACACCAGTTCGGGTGGCCCAGTACAAGGCGCCCTGCTCCATGACACATCCCACAGCTTCACTTGTGCAAGATCACACGAACAGCGCGTTATTACATCTTCCCGCGAACAGTTGACAATCCTTGCGGGAGTGCCGCCGATGAGCACATTGCGCGGTGTACCGCCCGGGCGGGTAGTATCCGCGCACAGGGAGTGACTCAGTGTGCCGTTGCGGCCCGCTGGTGATCCTCCCGGTCCGGGGGCCCATGCCGTCGGGCGAATTCATGCGCGCGTACCTTGTGCCCTCGTTCCCAGCTCCGCTGTGCCGCCTACCGGTGGCCCGGAGGTGGTCGAGCGAGACGGCAGCGGGCGCGCCAGTACGAGAGAGGCGATCACGCTGACCGTCAGCCAGATTCCATTGTCCGATATCGATCCCACCTATATCGACCCCGCGGATATCGACTCCGCCGAGGTCCCCGACCCCACAGAGCTCCCCGACCCCCGCACGCTGGACCATTCCGAGACCGCTCCCGAGGAGCCCGCCCCGCCGCACCCCTTGCAGGCCGGTGCTCCGGTGCGGGACGACTCACCCACGTTTGCCGAGCTCGGCGTCCGCGATGAGATCGTCGCCACCCTGCGCAGGGCGGGTATTGAGCGCACCTTCGCCATCCAGGAGCTGACCCTTCCGTTGGCCTTGGTCGGCGACGATCTGATCGGCCAGGCCCGTACCGGCACCGGTAAGACGCTCGGCTTCGGCGTCCCGCTCATCCAGCGGATCACCACCGGGGACATCAAACTCGACGGCACCCCGCGGGCACTCGTCGTGGTGCCGACCCGAGAACTGTGCCTGCAGGTCACCGCCGATCTCGCGGACGCGAGCCGGGACCTGGGGCTGCGCGTGCTCCCGATTTACGGCGGTCGGCCTTACGAGCCGCAGATCAAGGCGCTGACCAAGGGGATCGACCTGGTGGTCGGCACCCCTGGCAGGCTGCTGGACCTCGCCGAGCAGCGTCATTTGGTGTTGGGCAAGGTGGCCGTGCTCGTGCTCGACGAGGCGGACGAGATGCTCGATCTCGGTTTCCTTCCCGACATCGAGCGGATCCTGCGGATGGTGCCTGAGCGGCGCCAGACCATGCTGTTCTCCGCCACCATGCCTGGGCCGATCATCACGCTGGCCCGGACCTTCCTCACCCGGCCTACGCACATCCGCGCCGAGGAGCCCGACGCCACCGCCATCCATGAACGCACCCGGCAGTTCGTCTACCGGGCGCACGCACTGGACAAGGTGGAACTGCTCTCCCGGGTCCTGCAGGCTCGGGACCGGGGCCTGACGATGACCTTCACGAGGACCAAGCGCACCGCACAGAAGGTGGCCGACGAGCTCACGGCGCGCGGTTTCGCCGCCGCGGCAGTGCACGGCGACCTGGGCCAGGGTGCCCGCGAGCAGGCGCTGCGGGCGTTCCGCTCCGAGAAGGTGGACGTGCTGGTCGCCACCGACGTCGCCGCCAGGGGTATCGACGTCGTGGGGATCACCCACGTCGTGAACTACCAGTGCCCGGAGGACGAGAAGGCCTACGTGCACCGGATTGGGCGGACCGGCAGGGCGGGCCGAGCAGGCGTCGCGATCACCCTCGTCGACTGGGACGAGCAGCCGCGCTGGAAGATGATCAGCGATGCGCTGGATCTTGGCATGCCCGAGCCCGCGGAGACCTACTCCACATCCGAGCACCTCTTCAGCGACCTGGACATTCCCACCGACTCCACCGGGCGGCTTCCGATAGCCCGCCGCACCCGGGCCGGGCTTGGCGCCGAGCCGACCGATGAAAGGCGTGGGCGTGGCCGCGGCATGGGCGTCAGCCGGATCGGCCGCGCTGCGCCCGTGGCACTACACCCGGTCGATGACGACGCGGGCGCCCGGCCGCGCCGTCGTCGCCGCCGTAGTCGCGGGCAGCGGCGGGACAGTCAGCCGGGCGCCGGGGACTGAGTGCTCGCTCCGGAACGCCGGACACGGCGGGATCTGATCGCCGGGGCGGTGTTGGCGATGACCGTGGTCGTCGTCGCCACCGCCCTGTGGTGGACGAGCGACGCGCGGCGCACCACTCTGAGTACCGCAGCCGGTGTCCCGGTTGAGCAGGTGCCGGGCGGCGAGCGGCTGCCGTCGGAGTTGGCCGAGATCTGGCGGGCGCCCAGTTCGGCGACTCCGGTGCCCCTGGTCCGGGACGGCACGGTAGTCACCGGAGCCGCCGGTGAGGTTGCCGGTCGAGACCTCGTCGCAGGCTCGGTCCGGTGGAGCTATCAGCGGGACCTGCCGTTGTGCACGGTGGGCGACGCACACAGCCGGGTGGTCGCGCTGTACCAGCGGGGCGAGACGTGCAGCGAGGTGAGCACGCTGGGCTGGGCGGACGGCAGGCGTGGACCGCAACGCACCGGACCGGTGGAGACGCCGACCCGGCTTACCGCCGCTGGTGACCTCGCCGCCGTCACCGGGCGGCGGTATCTGGAAGTCTGGCGCACCGACCTGGTGCGCACGCTGATGTACGGGCGCGTGCCGACCCCGGTGCAGCCGGGGAGGCAGCCTCGACCGGACTGCACCCACGGCTCGCTGGCACTGAGCACTGCTGGCGGGTCCGGGGGGCGGCTTGCGCTGGTCGAGCGTTGTCCGGAGGAGGACTGGGACCGGCTCACCGTGCAGCGGGCCCATCCGAAGGAACCCGACCAGCCCGAAGTGGACTTCAGCACCCCGCTGTCCGGCGCGGTGGCCCGGGTTGTCGCGTTGGGCTCCGACCGGGTGGCCGTGGCGCTGCCCGATCCGGCCCGGCTACTCGTCTTCGACGCCAAGGGCAATCAGGTGGCCGATCACCCGCTGGCCGTCCCGGAGGCCGATCTGCGTGGTGATCCCCCCGGTGGGCTGTCCGTGATCACCGAGACCCCGACCGGAGTGTACTGGTTCACGGGCTCGGCCACGGTCGCGTTGGACGTCGGTGATCTGCGGCCGAGATGGACCCGGCCGGGTTCCCTGGGCGCGGGCTCGTTGCTCGCGGGTCGGCTGCTGCTGCCGGTACCAGGGGCATTGGCCGTGCTCGACGTCGCCACCGGAGAGCAGATCGCGACCTTGCCGGTGGACCGCGGCGGCTACGTCGGCCCGGTCAGCACCGCCAGCGCCGGTGATGTCGTGTTGGAGCAACGCGGCGACACGCTGGTCGCTCTGCGAGCAGGTTGGCTCTAGGCTCCGCTGGATGACCTCGTCGCAAATCACCCCGCACGGCGCTACTCCGGTGAAGGTGGCGGTGGCTGGCTTGGCGCTAGCGGCATTACGAGCCCAGCCCGCGTCCCCGCTCGGTGCCGTGGCGCTGTTGCTGCCCGGGTATACCGGGTCCAAGGAGGACTTCGCGCCGCTGCTCGACCCGCTCGGTGCGGCGGGATTTTCCGCACTGGCGGTGGACCTGCCCGGGCAGTACGAGTCGCTCGGGCCGGACCGTGAGCAGGACTTCTTCCCGGACCAGCTGGGCCGGACGGTGGCCACCCTGGTAGCTGACCTGGTCGCGGCGGGGGATCGGGTGCTGTTGCTGGGGCACTCCTTCGGGGGGCTGGTGGCCCGATCCGCAGTACTCGCAGGTGCCCCCGTCACGGGTCTGACCCTGCTGGCCTCCGGCCCTGGGGCGCTGCCTGAAGGGCAACGCCGTGCGGTGCTCGACGCCACTGAGCCGGTCATGCGCAGCCACGGCATCGAGGTCGTACAGCGCTTGCGCGAGGTCAGAGACGCGATCGTCGAGTCGCCCGAGCTGGCCGCTCTGCTGCGGACCCGCTTCCTGCATTCGTCGGTGGCCGGGTTGCTCGGCATGGCGTCCGCGCTGCGCACCGAACCGGACCGGGTCACCGAGCTGGCCACTGCCCTGCAGGCAGGCGCCATCGGCTGCCTGGTGGCCTGCGGGGAGTCCGACGACTGCTGGCCGGTGCCGGTCCAGCTCGACATGGCCACCCGCCTCGGTGCTTCCATCGCGGTGATACCCGGTGCCGGACATTCCCCGAACACCGAGAACCCAGCGGCACTGCTCGACGCCCTACTCCCGATCTGGCGCCGCTGGCTCGCGTCGTAACGCCCGCGGCACCGTGCTCTGCCCTACGTGCAAACCCGAGGGGAACCCATACCCACCCGGTGCCCACGTGGACCGCAATTCGGCTCCGCAGGTGCCGCTGGCCGGGTCGCAGATCACGTCGTCGAGTTGCGGGGCGGTCAGTTCCACCATCAGCCGGATGATGTGGCGCGGGGTGCGGAATTGGCCGTTCTGCCCGGCGCTGGCGATTTTACCGAGCATGTACTCGTAGATGTCGCCCTTGGTGTCGCGGTCGTCCATGGGTACGTCGTTAAGCAGGTCCACGACCTTGGCCAGCAGGGCAGGGGTGGGGATGGTGAAACGGGCGTCACGCATGTGGTGGCCGTAGGTGGAGCCGTCGCCGCCCAGGGTGCGCAGGAACGGGAACACGTGGTCCCCCTGACTCGTACGTGCCAACTCGAAACTTTGCCAACACTTTTAACCGATCACCGGGTTACCGATCACCGAGCCCGGTACGCTGCCGACGTGGCGCACCCGTCTGATCTTGAAGCCCGCGTGGCCGCGTTGGAGGCCCGGTTCGACGACGTGGCCTCAGATGCTGCGGCTGCCCGGCATCTGGCCGCCGCCCGTGACCGTGACCTGGCTGACCTCACCGTGAAGGTCGACGCCAACCGCAAGGCGATCAACGCGCTCGGTGTGCAGACCGCCGCGCGGTTCGACCGTCTTGAGGAGCGGTTCGATCATCTTGAGCAGCGGGTGGACAACCTGGAGGAGACGATGGGCAACGGGTTCGCCGAGATGCGCGGCAAGTTCGACGCGACTGCCGCCGGGCAGCAGCAGATCGTCACCCTGTTGACCACACTCATCGATCAGCAGGACGAGCAGGACGAACAGTAGTCCCACGACTAGTACGGGGCAGCACCATGACGGCCCACCGTCCTGACGCCGGTCGGTCGCCGGTTGAGTTGCCCCTCGTCAACGGTTCCCGGCAGCTACCGGCACCGAGTCTGACAACGACTGACCCGGTAACTCCCAAGCAGTGACGCTCGGCCTGGCACCCGGAATGCGTGTGTTCGTCATCCACCGGGTGACGCGCGACCAAGGCGGCAGGCCGATCGAGCTGCCCAAGGTGGTGACCACGGCTGACCGGACGCTGTTGGTGTACGAAGACGTGCCTATCACCCCGGCGCCTGGCGGCTGAAAGCTCGATTGAACGGTACGCGGGGTGTGGGCCGGGGCGAGGTCGGCGTGCTCGTCCAACAGCTCGGATGACGCTGCTCCACCCTACGCGCTACCCTACCTTGGTGCGTAAGACCAGCGTCTACCTCGACGACGCCGATGCCCGCCGACTCGCGATGCTGGCCGAACGTGAGGGGATATCCCAGGCATCGTTGCTTCGTAAGGCCATCCGGGCGTATGTACCGCAGCCGCGGGGGAGTCGCACTTTCGCGCTCGACGGCGTGGGCGAGGGTCCCGGAGGCTCGGTGGCCGACGTGGACTCCGGCACGCTGCTCAAGGGCTTCGGCGAGTGACCCTGCTGGTCGACGCCGCCCCCCTGGTGGCTTTGGCGGACCGTCGTGACCCGCTGCGAGACGCGGTCCGCAAGGTCCTGGAGGCCGAGCCTGGCGCGCTCGTCATCGCTGCGCCGGTCACCGCCGAGGTCGACTACCTGCTCGGCCAGCGGATCGGGCGGTCGGCCCGGCTGGCTTTCCTGGAGGATCTGGCAGCAGGACGCTTCGTGGCGCGGTTCCAGCGCAAGGATTGCTACTGCTGATCTGGCGACGCCACTTGCTTCGCAAGGCCATCCGGGCATACATGCCGCAGCCGCGAGAAGACTGCACCTTCGCACTCGACAGCGTGTGATTTCAACGCCCGCGGAGTGTCGGTGCAGCATATCCGGCAGGTTGTCGGGCACCTGACATCGCGGGGCTACGACCGTCCGCTGTCCCAGCTCACCTGACATTGCGACTCGTGTGCGACCACGATGTTGATGCTCGCGTGGCAGCACGGCTACGCAAGCTTGGCCACGACGCCTGGACCGCGGACGACGCCGGGCTCAGCAGGGTCCGTGCGGCACAGCCCCTCGGGGGTGATCATGTAAGAGGGAGTGGGGGTGGCTCCTCGCGCCGGGCACGGCGGCCACCGGCTCCTGAGAGTGAGATGCCTGTGCCTACCCGGTGTCATCGCCGATCAATGCTGCGTCAGCAGGACGCCGCCTGGCCTACTGATCACCTGAAGTAACGTGCAACTACAGGCCGCGAACATGCCGTTGCCCTGGGTCAGGGGTCGGTCACCTTGACGATGAGCACATCGGCCAGTGGCGTCGTCGTCCGCGCCGCGACCATCGCCGCCGCGTAATCGTTGTCGATCACCTCGCCGCGCCGCACGTCGATCTTCAGCTCCTGGCGCTGGGCGTGCGGGCGCCTGCGGTCGCCGTAGACGATGACCCTGGTCTCCAGACCCCGCGCCTCCTTGCTGCTCTTCGGGCGGTGTCGTGTCATGGCCTCTCCTCGAATGGTGCGAGCGCCGGGGAGTCCGACTTCGGATCGGCCCGCTCGCACAGCTGGGCGTAGCGGGCTTGCCCGGCGTCGGTGAGGCTGAGCCGCCGCAGATCCCAGACCGGGTTATCGTCGGCGACCGCCGCCCACCCACTCCAGATGAGCCGGTCGAAGACGTCGGTCAGGTACCCGGGCGTCGGGCGACCCTTGTCGAGATAGGCACCGGCCGACTTCGCAATACCACCGTCGTGGATGCGGCGCAATGCGATCTGCTCGTACAGTCCGGGGTCGCTCATCGGAGCCACTCCAGGGCAGCGCTCACCAGCAGACTGGCCATCAGCAGGATGACCCCCGTCACGATCAGCGCCAGCACCCTGCCCACGATTCGGCCGGGGCCGCCTGATGGCTGCCCGGTCATGGCTGGTCGCCCAGCACGCGGGCGATCTTGCGGCCGTCGTCACCGGTCAGCGAGATCGCCTCCGACGGCAGCCCGAGGCGGTAGCACTGCCACCCACCGTCCGAATCCTGGACGAACAGCAGGGTGCAAGGGTCGCCATTCGGGAGCTGGCCCAGGACGGCGACCCTCCTGTGCCTGCTCTGACTGACCCACGGCGCCGGTTCGCTCACCACACCGGCTCCCTCGGCGCCAGGGCCAGCAGCGCGACCAGCTCGCGCGGGGCCGTCCCATGACGCACGGGCGTCAGGGGGCCGGGGGCAGGCGCCGTCTGAGGGAGCCCCGTCCCGACGCCGACGGTCGCCGGGACGGGGCTCGGGCACCTGGCCGATCCGGGCGGCTCAGGTGCCGACTGTGCGGCGGGTTGCACCACGCGGGTCAGGGCGGTGCGCAGATCGGTAGTCACCGGGATCACCGCTGCCGCTGGGGTAAGGGCTGTGCACTACGCACGCCCGCAATCCAGATCGACAGGACGCACTGCAGCTGCTCAGCCTGCTCGACGTCCTCCGGGTCAAATCGGAGCGACTCCCCTGATGGGGCCACCACCACGAGCTGATCACCTCGGATACTCACCATGCTCCTGACCTCCCGTCCGGCTCGCCGTCTGCCAGGTGGGGCGTTGCGTACCGGCGGACCATGGTCATCGGGATGGCGGTCTCGGCTGCGATCCGGCGCCAGGGCACACCCCGACGCTTCACGTGGGCCAGCCGCGCGCCGACCTTTCGCCTGATGGTCTGGGCGAGCGCCCAGTCGTCCCGGATCGACCGGAGCAGCTGTTCCACGGTCACCTCCTGGCCTGTCATCGGATCTCCTGAGTGCCACATCGGTGCAACACATGGTGATGAACTCATAGCCATAAGTCAAGACAGCTAGCCAAATACTTATGGCTATGATTGAGTCTGCTTAAGTGCCGATCTGGCACATGGCCACCAAACTGAGCCCAGTAGCCTGTCGGCACGAGCTCGTGGGTGAAGGAAGACGGAGACCGTGGCGGATCGACCAGCCAGAACCAGCCGGTACGCCCAAGTGGCCGCTGAGCTGCGGGAAGCGATCCTGTCCGGTCGGCTTGCGGCGGGCACACCATTGCCCAGTGAAGATCGCCTCGCCGCCCGGCACGACGTCAGCCGTGACACGATCCGCAGCGCGCTGGCCGTACTCCGCTCCGAGGGCCTCATCACCACCGTGCAAGGCGGCGCCACGTACATCCGAGATCGGCGGGTCATCCGCCTGCCCCTGAGCCGCTACAGCCGCACCCTCACAGCCACCCCTGGACCGCTTGGCCCGTTCACCGCCACCGCCCAGGAATCCGGCCTGACCGGCAGCGTCGAGGTGATCAGCGCGGGCCTGCACCCCGCCGACGCGGACACGGCGCGGCGGCTGGAGATCCCCGAGGGCGCCGAGGTGATGATCCGGGTGCGGCACATGAAACTCGGGGACACCGAACCCGAAACCGTGCAGGAGTCCACCAGCACAATCGCCGCCGACCTGATCAGAGGCTCCCCGATCGCGGGCCCAGGCAAGGTCATCGGAGGTCTGTACGCCGCGCTCGCCGCGCTGGGTCACACCCCCACGCGCATGACCGAAGAGGTCGCGGTCCGGGTAGCCACCCCAGAGGAAGCAGCGACGCTCGGCCTGGCACTCGGAATGCCGGTGTTCGTCATCCACCGGGTGACGCGCGATCAAGGCGGCAGACCGATCGAGCTGCTCAAGGTGGTGGCCACGGCTTACCGGGCGCTGCTGGTATACGAAGACCTGCCCATCACCCCGGCGCCAGGCGGCTGATGGGGCATCAGATACCTCACATTCGAGCGGCTGACCACCCTCGCGCTGACCGACAAGGCGACGGTGAGAACACTCAACTGCTACTTCGTGTGGGGAAGCGCTGGCGGCGAGTGGGATGTCAGGCATGCCCGGTGGCGGCGTCCACCGCCCGGACCCGCCCGCCGCTGGCCACGTAGACCTTACCGGTGGCCACCACGGGGGCGTTGAACACCGGGCCGCCGGCTGGGAACGTCCAGCGCACCCGGCCGGTCGCCGCGTCCAGCGCGTACACGTAGCCATCGGTGCTGCCGGTGTAGACGACCCCGCTGACCACCACAGGGGCGGTGTCGACTTCGTCGTTGGTGGCGTACTGCCACCTCTCGGCCCCAGTAACCGCGTCGATGGCGTAGATCTTCCCGTCGTCGCTGCCCACGTAGACCGTGCCGTTGGCGACTACGGGCGTGGAGTCGACCTGACCGCCGGTGGGGAAGCGCCACCGCGGCTTCCCATTCTGCGCATCAAGAGCGTACAGGCTCTTGTCGCGGGTGCCGACGTAGAGGACGCCGTTCGCCAACGCCGGGCTCGCGCTGAAAACATAGCCGCCCAGGCCCTCGCGCCACAGCTGCTCGCCGCTCCACGCGTCCAGTGCGAACACGCTGCCCCAAGCGCCCACCACGTACACCGTGCCGTCGCCCAGCGCCGGGGTGACGTCGATCAGGTTGTCGGTTTCGACCAGCCAGCGCTGCTTGCCCGTGTCCGCCTCGAGGGCGATCACCTTGCCGAGGGACGTCCCCACGAACACAGCCCCGTTCGCCACGAGCGGGTCGGCGTCGATCGCCTCGGCCTCCTCCGTCGAGTAGGTCCACCGGACTGCCTTGGTGACCGCGTCCACGGCGGATACGCCGTATGAGGTGGTGGCGTAGACCGTGTCGTCGGAGGCTGCCAGCCCCTTGACGGATTCCTTACCGTCCTTACCCACCTGGCACGTCCAGCGGACCTCGTCGGCCGTCGGGTCCAGCGCATACAGCATGCCGTCCCACGTACCGGCGTAGACCGCCGACTCTGTCGCCGCCAGCGCGGTAGGCCCGATGTCTCCGGCTGATGCGTACGTCCAGCCGGGCCGGACGGGCGGCGGGTCGCGCGAGAGGATGTAGCCGGCGGCGAGCGCGACGGTGACCCCCGAGAGGGTCAGGACGGCCAGCCACATCATCGTCGGCGATAGCCCGGCCGGCCGCGCGGGCCGCGCACCCCACATGCGCTCCGCCCACGTCCTCGGGTTATCCCGCTGGCGTGCCCAGCCGACGAGGGTGACCACGAGCGGCAGCACCGCCACCAGCCCGGCCACGTTCGCCGCCGTGTCCAGCCCGCCGTTGCGGAAGCCGAGCCCAAGGCCCAGGCACAAAGCGCTGATCGCGAGACAAGCGACGACCCATCGCCCGGATAACCCGCCGTGCTGGTTCACACCCTCATTGTCAGCCTTCTGGCAGCTTTGCCAAGAGCGCAAGGCCCGCGGCTGGCTGCTCTCGGGCGCGTAGCATTCCGGGTCGCTGAACCCCCAACCAACAGCAACAGTCGAGGATCGCAATATGATCATGATGAAAAATTGAGGCTAGAGCGCCCTCCGAATGGCTACCTCGCCCGGGGGCGTTTCGCGCTAGCCGGTGTTGAACCCGTGATCGAGGCACCGCCAGGCGAAATCGACGAGCCCCCTGTCGGGCTGGCAGGCCATGATGGCGACGTGACGGAGTGCGCTGTGGCTGGTGGTACCCGGCCGGATCGGGCTATGGCATGACCGACCCGATGTTCAGCTTGGACGAGCTGGCCGACGCCGGCCGTATCGTTTCCCGCTCGGTGCTGGCGACACCGCAGCTGTGCTGGCCTTTGCTGTGCGAGGCGGTGGGTGCGGAGGTCTGGGTCAAACACGAGAACCACACCCCGATCGCCGCGTTCAAGGTGCGCGGCGGGCTAGTGTACCTGGACCGGCTCAGCCATGAGACGGCCCCACCGGCTGGGGTGATCACCGCCACCCGCGGCAACCACGGTCAGAGCCTGGCCTACGCGGCCCGGGCCACCGGCACCCGGGCGGTCGTCGTGGTGCCGGAAGGAAACAACCCGGAGAAGGTCGCGGCCATGCGGGCCTTCGGGGCTGAGGTCGTGGTCGCGGGCGGCGACTTCGACGAGGCCCGCGACCACGCTTGCGCGCTGGCGACCGAACGCACAACCTGACCGAGCCAGCCGGTGCGCTCGGTCTCGCCGCTCTGCTGCAGGAGCGTGACCTGCAACGTGGGCGCCGGGTCGGCGTCGTACTCAGCGGCGGCAACGTCGACGCCGCGACACTGGCTGTGGTGTTGGCAGGCCGGACGCCCGCCTGTTCGGCTTGATCGGCAGCTACTCTGGGCCGAGTTCCGCACGCAGCGGTTACCGGAAGGGGAGCACTCATGTCGATCGACCCGAGCACCACCGCCGTGGTGCTGATTGAGTATCAGAACGATTTCACCTCAGACGGGGGAGTGCTGCACCCGGCCGTCGCAGCGGTCATGGACAAGACTGACATGCTGGCCAACACCAAGCGGGTGGTGGAGAAGGCCAGGGCCGCGGGCGTGACGGTGATGCATGCGCCGATCACCTTCGCCGAGGGTTATCACGAGCTCAGCGCGCACCCCTACGGCATCCTCAAGGGTGTTGTCGACGGCAACGTCTTCGTGAAGGACACCTGGGGCGCGGCCATCGTCGACGATCTCGCCCCAGAGGCCGGCGACATTCTCATCGAAGGCAAGCGCGGCCTCGACACGTTCGCCAGTACCAACCTCGACTTCATCCTGCGCAGCAAGGGCATCACCACGATCGTCCTCGGCGGCTTCCTCACGAACTGCTGCGTCGAGTCGACAATGCGAAGCGGCTACGAGAACGGCTACCAGGTGATCACCCTGAGCGACTGCGTCGCCGCGACCTCGATCGAGGAGCACGACAACGCGCT
>JBQTGW010000078.1:0-61719 GCA_052390495.1 Pseudonocardiales bacterium | reverse complement strand
TACGGCATTCTGTCAAAATAGTCTCCGCGATCGGCCAGCGCGGCGAGATAAGTTTTCAGGTTCACGAAGGATCGATGAACTCGGAACGGTTCATCGGATTCCTTAAGGACATACTCCATGATTTCGACACACCCATCTTCCTGGTCGTCGACGGCTCATCCGTGCACAAGGCGAAAATCGTCAAGGACTACATCGCCACCACGAATGGGCGGCTGGAACTGTTCTTCCTGCCACCCTACTCACCCGAGCTCAACCCCGACGAGTGGGTCAACAAGAACGTCAAGCACGACAGGATCGCGCGGGCCGTGCCCCTCACCAGGGACGACCTGATGAAGGTCGCGGTCGAAGCCCTTGAGCGACTCAAGGAATGCCCTGGAATCGTCCGGGGATTCTTCGGCGACCCGAAGCTCCGGTACATCAGCGCGTCGCACTCGTGAAGAAATAAGGCTCTTGAAACTTACGTTTCCCTTAGTACTTACAGTCTCGAAGCGCTACTAGCTGGCATGGACTTGGTCCATTGTTCTAGTAAGCCTCCCAGGGTGGAGCTGAGGGGAATCGAACCCCTGACCTTCTCGATGCGAACGAGACGCGCTACCAACTGCGCTACAGCCCCTGATGGTGCGCGAGGAGTTTAGCAGCCCTCCAGGCTACTCTCCGGCCGCTCGGCGGTAGGGCGGCTCGAAGGTGGGATCCAGCTCGTCGAACATGGGGTCGTCGTCATCGAGATCCAGTGCGACCGCCGTGGGGTGGACAACAGGAGGACACAACGGGGGACGCCGAACCGGCGGCGGCGCCACGTCCGATGGCTCCTCATATCGCGGCTGCTCATCGTGCTCCGAGCCCAGCTCCTCCTCGGGGGAGGCCGACGCGGTGGGCACCGCCGGACCCCGGGAACCGGACATTCGCGCGGCGCGACGGCTGCGCAGCTCCTGCTCAATCCGGACCTGCCTGCGCAGGTAGCAGAGGTAACCGACCAGTGCACCGTCCAGCGCCGCATGCATCCACCAGAACAGGCTCGACACAGCGAAGCCCAGCACCAGCGTGACGACTGCACCCACCAACAATCCAAGCACCACCCGCTGCCGGAACAGGTACCTCTCCCTGGCCGCCAGTTCGGCTGCTTCCGGGTCATAGCCACCGCGCCCAGGACGGTACCGACGCTCGTCCGGGGCCGACTCCCACTCCGCTTCGTCCATCATGGGTACCTCCTGGTCGTGCTGGAGCACTGCGCGGTAGGTGGCCTGCCGGTTCAGCACTCGGGAAGCGAGCGCGGATTCCGTTATGCGCACCACTTCCTGCCGCCGTTTCGCTACCATCGGGACGAGGACGACGAGCCATGCCGCCGCCAGCGCCGCGAAGATCAGCGAGCTGGGCACGCCTCGCCCTCCCAGTCCGTCATCGCGAGCTATCACCACTGGCCGCGTCACGGTAGCCACAACAGTTACAGCGGTCCCGGAGGCGCGCCGGGGGTGATCGCGTACACAACGGGTGACGCTCAGTACATGGGCGTGGACACCCAGTACACGAAGGGCAGGGACATCGCGCTAGCGGCGCAGGCGGCCTTCGGCGATCAAATGTGTCACCAGCCCGGCTCCGATCTCTTCCCGAGTCAACGCGAGCAGGCGGTGGTCCCGCCACGCACCGTCGACCTCGAGATATCGCAGCAACAGCCCTTCGTCGCGGAACCCGAGCTTGGCGAGAACCCGAAGGCTGGCCTTGTTCTCTGGCCGCACGGTGGCCTCGACCCGATGGAGCCCGACGCGACTGAACACGTGGTCCACCGCCATTGCCACCGCCCCGGTGGCAACGCCACCACCGGCCACACTCGATTCCACCCAATAACCGACCCAGGCCGAACACAGCGCGCCACGCACCACATTACCCACCGTGAGTTGGCCAGCAAGCCGCCCATCCAGCGTGATGGCGAAGGGCAGAGCCTGCCCACGCCGGGCTATCGCGCGGACTCCGGCGCACTGCACCGGCCAGGCCATCGGGGCGGACCGCTGCGCCCAGGTACCTGCCGCTTCCGGTTCCCATTCGCGCAGATATGCCTCATCACGCAGCCGCAGCCGGCTCCACTCGAAGGCATCACGAAGCCGAACCGGCCGCAGCCCGACCTGTCCCGCAGCGACCCGGACCGGACCCAGCCAGGATGGCCAGCCGGGATGGCGGCCCTCGGGCTCGGACATCACCACCAGAAGTCAGCCCCGCTGAGCGAGGAAGCTGACCGCCACCTCCTCGCCGACGGGCACCTCGGTGGCACCGTCATCGACGAGAATCAGGCAATTCGCCTCGGCCAGCGAGGCCAGCAGGTGGGCACCGGAGGAGCCGAGGGGTTGCACCAGGTACTCCGCGGTATCAGGGTCCCGCAACAGTTGCCCACGCAGGAAACCCCGACGCCCCGCGGGGGAGGTCACCGGTGACAACAGCCGTGCGGTGATGCTCCGGCGGTGGGGGTTACGTTTGCCCAGTGCGATCCGGATCAGCGGTCGCACCAGCACCTCGAACACCACCAGCGCACTGATCGGGTTGGCGGGCAGCAGGAAGGTGGGCACCGAGCCAGGGCCGAGCCTGCCGAAACCCTGCACCGAACCAGGGTGCATGGCCACCCGGCTCACGTCGAGCTCGCCGAGTTCGGACAACGCACCGAGCACCTCGTCTCCGGTTGATCCACCAGCCCCGCCAGCCACCACCACGATCTCCGAGAGCAGCAGCCTGCCCTCTATCACTTCGCGCAGCCGGGCCGGATCGCTGGGCACGATACCGACCCGGTGCACCTCGGCACCAGCGTCTCGGGCGGCCGCGGCCAGCGCATAGGAGTTGACGTCATAGATCTGCCCGGTAACCGGCGTGCGGTCGAGGTCAACCAGCTCCGCACCGACCGAGAGCACGGAGAGCCGGGGCCGAGGGTGCACCCGCACCTTGGCCCGCCCGACCGCGGCGAGCAGCCCCACCTGAGCGGGGCCGATCACCGCGCCCGAGCGCACCGCGACGTCGCCGGTCTGCACGTCCTCCCCGGTGCGGCGGACATATGCCTTGGAAGGGACCGCACGCGCCACGGTGACCCGCGCGCCACGGCCCATGCCGTTCTCGGTGTGCTCCAGCGGCACCACTGCGTCGGCCAGGGTAGGCAGCGCCGAGCCGGTATTCACCCGGACCGCTTGACCAGGCTGCAGCCGCAGCGGCTGCAGCGACCCAGCGGCGATCTCACCGACCACCGGCAGAGTGACCGGAACCCGCTTGACGTCGACGCTGCGCACCGCGAAACCGTCGATAGCCGCCTGGTCGAAACCGGGCAGCGAACGCTGCGCCACGACGTCTTCCGCGCAGAGCATCCCCTGAGCTTCGGAGATCGCCACTCGAACCGATGCTGGCCGCACTGCGGCGTCCAGTACCCGCCCGAGCTGCTCGTCCAGCGATCTCACGCGGTCTCCTGCTCCAGTCTGTCGCGCAACCATGTCCGTAGATCGGGGCCAATATCACCATCCGCGAGCGCGAAGTCCACCGCGGCACGCAGGAAGCCCTCCGGATTACCGAGATCGTGGCGTCCGCCGCGGTGTATCACCACATGCACTGGATGGCCCTCTTCAATCAGCAGCGCAACAGCGTCGGTGAGCTGCAACTCGCCCCCCGCGCCGGGCGCGATCCGGTGCAGGGCGTCGAACACAGCCCGGTCCAGCAGGTAGCGCCCCGCTGCAGCCAACGTGGACGGCGCCTCATGGGGTTCCGGCTTCTCCACCATCCCGATCACCTGCTTGACGTCCGGGTCGGCGGTGTCCTCCACCGCGAACACCCCGTAAGCCCGGACCTGCTCGCGGGGGACGTCGAAGGCGCACAGCACGCTGCCACCGTGATTCGCTCGTACCTCGGCCATCCTGATCAGCACGCCGGTGGGCAGCACGAAATCGTCGGGCAGCAGGACGGCCACCGCCTCGTCGGCGTCGGTCAACATCGGCTCGGCGCAGCCCACCGCGTGCCCAAGGCCGAGGGGCTTGTCCTGCAGCGCCACCTCCGCGCGGATGAGCCCAGGCGCCCTGCATACCTTGGCCAGTAGCTCATCCTTGCCACGTCCACGCAGCTCGGCCTCCAGATCTGGGCTGGGGTCGAAGTATGCCGCTACCGACTCCTTGCCGGGCGACACAATGAGTACCAGCCGCTGCGCACCGGCCTCGGCGGCCTCGGCGGCGATGTACTCGATCGCCGGAGTATCGACCAGCGGGAGCAGTTCCTTGGGCACCGTCTTCGTGGTCGGCAGAAACCGCGTCCCCAGCCCACCCGCAGGCACGATGGCAGTGCGGAACGCGCGGTACCCAAACGGAGCAGAGTTAGGCATACTCATGGTGCCCGACCCTATCGGCGCGTCTCATGTGCAGCAGGACGAACACGCCCGACGCGACCACGAACGGGTGAAACACCAACCGGTAGCAACTCTCAAGTTATCCCCGCGCTAGCCTCACCTCTCCTGAATCAGCGCACACTTGGAGAGTAGCCACCTCCATCGCGGACGCTCGTTGGGTGCGAAAGTGGTCGAGATCGACAAGACGCAGCTGCGGCGCAGGTTGTCGGCGGCGCGCAGCGCAGTGCCCCTTGCCACCCGGGAGGCGGAAGCGGTCGCGCTGGCTGGAGTTCCACTACCCGGGTTGCCCGGCACGGTCTGCGCCTACTGGCCGGTCGGGGCCGAGCCGGGTTCCCCCGCACTGCTGGACGGCCTGCTGCGCCGCGGCTGCCGGGTCCTGCTGCCGGTGGTCGATGCAGTCGATGTGCCGGGGCCGCTGAATTGGGCCGAGTACACCGGCGCAGGATCGCTACAGGCCGGGCCGTTCGGACTGCGTGAACCAACAGGGCCGCGGCTAGGCTGCACAGCAATCGCCGAGGCGGCCCTGATACTGGTGCCTGCCCTGGCCGTCGACCATCACGGCGTCCGGCTCGGCCGCGGCGGCGGGCACTACGACCGGACGCTGCCGCTGGCGAAGGCGGGCACCCCGCTGATCGCCGTCGTTCGCGACGACGAGGTGCTGCCGTGGCTTCCCTTCGAACCGCACGACGTCCTGGTCAGCGCCGCACTGACCCCCGGCAGCGGGCTGGTGCCCTGCCCCGCCCCAGTTGAGCTGGGAGTTTGCGCGGACCACCGACTCTGAAGCATCATCGTCTTGGCACTCTCGCGCGAAGAGTGCCAACCACGTGGAGGCGACCAAGTGCCCACCTACTCCTACGCGTGCACGGCGTGCGAGCACCGCTTCGACACTGTGCAGACGTTCACCGACACGTCCTTGACCGACTGCCCTGAGTGCGCAGGTCGGCTGCGCAAACTGTTCTCTTCGGTGGGCATCGTGTTCAAGGGCAGCGGCTTCTACCGCACCGACAGCCGCTCAGCGCCGCCAACCGAGTCCGGTTCGTCCGACAAGCCCCAGACCGGAGCTGACCGCAAGTCCACATCGGACAAATCCAGCTCAGAGAAGGGCAACGCCGAGAAGTCCAGCTCGGACAAATCCAGCTCGGAGAAGCCCAACGCCGAGAAGTCCAGCTCTACGTCAAACTCGAAGTCCAGTTCGACGGGAGATTCCTCGGGGGGGCCAGCATCTTCCTCTGCCAACTCCCGTACGGCAAGCACCGCTGCCTCCTGACCCAGGAGTTGTCCCCACCCACCCCGGTTGTCCACAGCCCGACCTCAGTGGGGGCCTTGCTCACCCCACTCCCGCCTAATGTCACCGCCCACAGCGGTCGTCACAGGCAGGGAGACGAGGATGAGACGAAGGCACACGCTGGCGCCGCTGTTTCGCGAGCGGTGGGATGTGCTGTGGCGCGGTCCGGGGTTTACCCGCACGCTGCTGTTACGCCGGACTGCGGCGGCACTGCTCGTTGGGCTCGCTGTAGTACTTGCGCTGCGCCCGGGGGCGGGGTCGGCTGCAGGTGTCCCCGTGGTGGTCGCCGCCCGTGACCTCACCCCGGGCACCGTGCTCGGCGCGGGCGAGGTGGTGCTGCGCGACCTGCCCGAGCAAGTGGTTCCCGACGGCGCCGCGCGGGCCACCCCCACCGTGCTTGGCCGGACCCTCGCCGCACCGGTCCGGCGCGGCGAACCTCTCACCGACCTGCGGCTGGCGGGCCCCGCACTGGCCAGGGCGGTGTCGGCGGACCCGGCCGCAGTCAGCGTTGCGCTGCGGCTGCCGGATTCAGATATCGCCGCCCTGCTGCACCCCGGCGCGATGGTGGACGTCCTGACCCTCGGCGAGCGACAGGACGAGCCGGTGGTGTTGGCCAGCGGAGCGCGGGTGCTAGCCGTGCTCGAACCCGGCGCCGGGGCAGCCGAAGGCAGGTTGGTGCTCGTCGCGCTCGACGCCGCGGCGGCAACTCGGGTCGCCGCAGCCTCGCTTTCCCGTGCCGTAACCGTTACTCTCCGTTGACCGCTGCGGGGCGCGGGCCAGTGGTCCGCCTCTGCCGACTACGAGGGGATCGCGATGGTCAAGGGAATACGCCTCATCCAGTCTGCTAAGGGCGCTCGCCTCGCCCAGCTCGGCCAGGGAGCTCGCCTGATCCAGCAGGGCAACGCAGCCAATCTGATTTCCCGGGGCTCCCGATTGCCGGGGGCTACGGCGATCAAGGGATTCGCCGACTTCATCAAGAACGGCAATATCGTCGACCTGGCGGTCGCCGTGGTCATCGGCACCGCGTTCGCCGCCCTGGTCACACAGTTCACCAACTCGTTCCTCACCCCGCTGATCGCGGTGACCACGGGGGGCGGAGACGTGGGCGGCCAGTTCAGCTTCAACGGCCAGGACTTCACCTACGGTGCGTTCATTGGAGCGATCATCACCTTCCTGAACACCACCGCAGTGATCTACTTCCTGGTCATCGTCCCGATGAACAAGCTCCTGCGCCGAAGCGCCGATGTCGGCCGAGACCAGGTCGCCACCGAAGTCGATCTACTCAAGGAGATCCGCGACCTGCTGCGCGCCGAGCAACAGCAGCGGAGTGCACCACCCGACTAATCAACTCTCCGTAATCGCCGGAGGGCTCAGAGGGCTTCACACGTGCCCATCGTGGTGCGGTGGACAGTTGTCGCGTAGCCACTGCTCCCGTGCCCGCCTGGGATCGTCCAAATGATCTACGACATCGTCGGTGGTGGCGTCGGGCAGCACGTCCCCGAACACCTGGAGCAGCCACCGCTCGCGGTCCGCCGCTTGTTCCGCCATGGCAGCATCCTCCTCCGACGAGCACTACCCGAATTACCACACAGCAGATCACTTCCGACTACTCCGTTTGAGTGCCAGGATGTAGCTGCACGGTCGGACGAGCGGAAAGGCGCACCCAGCTGATGGAACTTCCAGACCAGATCACGGACGTGATGGGTCAGGCCATGGGGATGGCAGGCCCAATCCTGGAGCAGGCCAAGGAGATGGCAGGCCCGATCCTCGAGCAGGTCATCGCCGGAGCAGGCCCGATCATGGAGCAGGCGGGACCGTATCTTGAACAGGCGGTGGACGCCTTCGAGCAGATCATAACCAAGGCCGAGCCCATCCTCGAACAGGCCGTCGGCATGATCGGCCCCGCCGCCTCAATGCTCCACGAGAAGGCTGGTCCCTTGCTCGACCAACTCATGACTATGGCTTCCCCCTACCTAGAGCAGGCCGCCCCGCTCATGGAGCAGGCCGGGAACCTGGCAATCAAGGGCATCGAGAACGCGGGCGAGTTGGTCAGTGGCGTGGTGTACCGCAACGGCGCGCTGACAGCGTAGCAACCCTGCCATGGTGGGCCCGAAACGGCGATCGGGCCCACCATGGCAGGTACTCAGTCCTGTCCTGGCCAGGACAGCTCCTCGATCACCCGTCCGACCAACGGGGTGAGGGTCGCCATCCCGTCGCGGACCGCCGCCCGCGAGGGTGCCAGGTTGACCACCAGGGTGCTCCCCGAAACCCCGGACAACCCGCGCGACAAGCCTGCGTCCATGGCACCGGCGGCCAAGCCGGATGCGCGAATGGCCTCCGCGATCCCCGGCACCGGGCGGTCTAGCACACCCGCCGTGGCATCCGGGGTGACGTCCCGCGGAGACATCCCGGTTCCACCGACGGTCACGACCAAGTCCACGCCGCCGATCACCGCGGTGTTCAGCGCATTGCGGATGTCCACCGCTTCGCCTGCCACGATGACCGAACCGTCGACCACGAAGCCCGCCTCCTCAAGCAGCTCGGTAACCAAGGCGCCAGTCACGTCCTCATGCTCGCCGTGCGCGGCCCGGTCGTCGACGATCACGACAAGGGCCCGCCCCAGGTTGCGCACGCTGTGTTCCATGACGAGCACCGTAGCCGCACACACTTTGGTTCGGGAATCAGGTCTGGATCACCCGGACGGGTTGTCAACTCGGCCCGACCTGTTGGCCGCCGAGGGTGAGACCGACCTGCCGGGTGGCATTGACGCCGCCGGAGACGGTCAGCGTGACCTGGGAGCCCGGTGAATAGGAACGGATCGCCGCGACCAGCGCATCGCCATTCTCGATCACGCGGCCATCCACCTTGGTGATCACCTCACCCGGCTGGAGCCCAGCACGCGCAGCCGCGCTGTCCGGCATGACCTCCTGGATCAGCGCTCCGCTGCCATCAGGCTGCCTAGCGGGAACAGTCACCCCAAGCACAGCCTGGGTCGCGCGCCCGGTCTGGATCAGCTCATCGGCGATCCGCCTGGCCTGGTCGATCGGAATCGCGAAACCCAGCCCGATCGAGCCGGACTGACCATCGTCGGGGCCAATCGAGGCGATGGCGGAGTTGACGCCGATGACCCGGCCCGCCATGTCCACCAGGGGTCCGCCGGAGTTTCCGGGGTTGATTGCGGCGTCGGTCTGGACCGCGTCGAGCACGGTGTTCTGGTCGCTGCCCTCACCGCCTGCCCGCACCGGACGGTCTACCGCGCTGATGATGCCGGCCGTCACCGTGCCGGACAGACCAAGCGGGGCACCGATCGCCAGCACTTCCTGTCCGACCATGACGTCGTCGGAGCGCCCCAGCTCGGCGATGGGCAGGCCGCTGACACCCAGGGCGCGCACCACCGCGAGATCGAACGACGGCGCTCTTCCGACGATCTCGACCGGCGTCGTTTGACCATCATGGAAGACGGCATCGACGCTACCGTCGTCGGCGGCCGGCTCAATGACGTGGTTGTTGGTGAGGATCAGGCCATCAGTGCTCAGCACGATGCCGCTGCCCTCGCCCGCCAGTTGAGGTCCGCGGACCCGGAGCTGGAGCACGGTGGGCGTGACCCGCTGCGCCACCTGTTCCGCCGACCCCTCCGGGAGATTCACATTCGGCCGTGGACCGGGTACGGGCCGGTTCAGTGCATTGTCGACATTAGATCCAGTGCGGGCCAGCTGATACCCAATTGCGCCCCCGATACCGCCTGCGACGAGGCATAGCGCCAGAGCAACCGCCACGACTCCGAACAGGAGGCCCCAGCGGCGAGGGCGGGAAGCGGGTGGTTGCGGCATGCCCCCGCCAGGTGATGGTGCGGCAATTCCGGGGATAGTAGGCCAGTCTTGGGGGCCACCTTGCTGCCGCGGCGGAGGTGTCTGGTCGGTCATGGGCTCAGCGTGGACTGATTTTCTGGGCAGCGCATGTGGTGCTTCCTTTGCGTGTCATGTGGGCGGCAGGCCGGGCAACTCAAGGGTCAACAACGCCCCGCCCGCGCAACTGTGCCCGGCCCGGATCGAGCCGCCGTGGCGGGTCGCGACCTGCGCGACGATTGCCAGTCCCAACCCGGAGCCGGGCTGGGTGCGGGCAGTGGGTGAGCGGTAAAACCGCTCGAAAATGTAGGGCAGGTCCGCTGCGGCGATCCCCGGTCCGTCGTCGGCGACTTCAACCACGGCCGTACCGCGGTCAGTTGGTGCCAGCCGCACCGACACCGTCGCTGTGACGCGACTGCTCCACTTGGTGGCATTGTCGAGCAGGTTGAGCACCGCACGCTCCAAGGCATTGGCATCACCGAGCAGGCTCCACGGCGCGAGGTCAACCTCGAAGCAAACGCCCGGGGCACGCCGACCCGCCCTGGCCAACGCCCGCTCAACCACCTCGGACAGCTCCACCGGCTCGTGCACCACCTGGGGCGCGTCCTCGCGGGCCAGCTCAACGAGATCACCCACCAGGGTCGACAGTTCCTCCACCTGAGCGCGCACATCGTCGGAGATATCCGCCCTGTCCTGCTCGGAAAGCGCCGGGGCGCCGGGGCGGTCGGAGGCGGCCAGCAGCTCCAGGTTGGTACGCAGTGAGGTGAGTGGAGTACGCAGTTCGTGGCCGGCGTCGGCGACTAGCCTGCGCTGCCGCTCCTGGGACTCGGCGAGCGCGCTGAGCATGCTGTTGAAGCTGCCGGTGAGACGGGCCAGCTCGTCATCGCCGGAGACCGCGATCGGTTGCAGGTCACCGGTACGGGCGACCCGCTCGGTCCCCTCGGTGAGTCGCAGCACCGGACGCAACCCAGCTTGGGCCACCGCGGTGCCCACCGCCGCGGCCAGCAGCACGCCTGCTCCCCCGACCAGCGCGAACACCAATCCGAGCCGGGACAATGTGGCCCGAGTGACATCCAGCGGCTGAGCCACGATCAAAGCCCCACCCAACCCCACCGGAATGGCGGCCACGCGCAGGTCGTGTACCCGATCAGTGCGCAACGACTGGGGTCGCTGCCCCTGCGCCACTGCCAGCTCTTCCGGGCCCGGTACCAGCCGTCCTACCGCGCGATACTGCCCGGTGCTGCCGTCGAGCAAGCCGACGCTGATGTTCGCCACGGTGAAAAAATTCTTGGGGATGGCGTCGAGCTGCTCGGCGCTCAAGGTGCGCAGTGAGTCGGCGCGCTGCAGCAGGCTCGCATCCAGCTCAGCGTAGAGGCTGGTGTGGACCGTGACGAACCCGGCGAGCGAGACCAACGCGACAGCACTTCCTACGCAGACCGCCGTGAGCACGGTGACCCTGGTCCGTAGCGACACCCGTCGAGCGCCAAAACTACTGGTCACGGGGGCGTACCCCGCAGAGCGTAACCTACGCCCCGGACAGTGTGGATCAGCCTAGGCTCGCCGTCCGCCTCGGTCTTGCGCCGCAGATAACCGACGTAGACCTCCAAGGCATTGCCCGAGGTGGGGAAGTCGTAGCCCCAGACGTCCTCCAGAATACGGCTGCGGGTGAGCACCTGCCGGGGGTGTCGCAGGAAAAGCTCGAGCAGGCTGAACTCGGTGCGGGTGAGGCTGATCCGGCGCCCGCCACGCGCTACCTCGCGAGTGCCCGGGTCGAGGCTGAGGTCGGCGAAGGCAAGCTCCATGCCCACATCAGCGTTCGCGTCGGGCGTCGAGCGGCGCAACAGCGCGCGCAGCCGGGCAAGTAACTCCTCGAGGGCGAACGGCTTCGCCAGGTAGTCGTCCGCCCCGGCATCCAGCCCCGCCACCCGGTCGGACACCGCGTCGCGCGCCGTGAGTACCAGCACGGGCAGGTCGTCGCCCACACTACGCAGCCACCTGCACACCTCGAGCCCGTCCACCCTGGGCATCATCATGTCGAGCACCATCGCGTCGGGCCGCTGCCTGCGCACCATGTCCATGGCCTGCTGGCCATCCTCTGCGAGCTCCACCGTATAACCGTTAAACTGCAACGACCGGCGCAACGACTCCCGAACCGCCCGGTCGTCATCGACCACGAGGATGCGCATGCAGTTCAGTGTGGACCGCCGCCCTGAGAGTGACCTGAGCGCCCCGCTCCACCATCACCGCCCGCCTTCCGTACCGCTGCCATGGGCTGGCGCCACACGCTACGATCTCGATGGCGGCCGGACGCTGCCTGTTCAGGTGTTCAACGTGACGCCGCACCAGCACGGCCCTCGTAGCTCAGGGGATAGAGCATCGGTTTCCTAAACCGGGTGTCGCAGGTTCGAATCCTGCCGAGGGCACAACCCGACTGGCCGACCATTCGCGCCCTGATTGAACACGCCCTAACTCCCATAAATAAGTACTCCGACACTTCGCGCTGCATCACCGCCGAGTGAGTGCCGAAAAAGTAGCGGTGATCCATTGCTCCAGTTATCCTGTCCGACGATGACACCCACAGACCCGATCCAGCGGGTGAGCGACGCCCAGGGTCGGCCCGCCTGGCTCGTCTCAGGACATGAGCGAGTGCGAGACCTGCTGGCCGACTCACGACTCAGCCGCTCGCACCCCAACCCGGGCCATCCGGTCCGCCTCACCCAGCCGGGCCTGTTCGGGGGGGTCATTCCCGATCCGGAAGGGGAACGGGCTGACCTGCACCGGATGCGCAAGCTGCTGATGCCGGCGTTGTCGGCCCGTCGCATGGAAAGCCTGCGGCCCCGCGTCGAAACGATCGTCGACGAGTTACTTGACGAGCTTGGCCAGAGCGGGCCCCCGGCCGACTTCCACACCGTCGTCGCTTTCCCCCTGCCTGCCCTCGTGGTCTGCGAGCTACTCGGGGTGCCCACCGAGGACCGCGCGGACTTCTGCCGGTGGCAGATCGAGGCGAAGCAGGTGAGCAAGCCCGCCGTTGCCCGGGGAGGCCTACAGTCGCTGTGGCGGTACCTGGGCACCCTGATCGAGCGCAAGCGCTGGATCCCGAGCGAGGACGTCATATCGGATCTGTTGCAAGCCACCAAGCTGGATCCGAAACTGACCGACGACGGGATCGCCCATCTCGCCGCCGGGATCCTGTTCGCCGGGCACGCACCCGTCGTCGCCATCATCGACCGGGGTATCCTGCTGCTGCTGACCCACTCCGAGCAGCGGGAGGCGCTCCAGCGCAACCCAGCTCTCGCCGCCCCGGCCCTCGAAGAGATTTTCCGTTTCGCCAGCCCAATCGAGCGCGCACGAACCACTCGCCGAGGTGGCCTGGCCCGGTACGCCTCCGTCGACATCGAGGTTGAGGGCGTCACCATCCGCGCGGGCGACATGGTGATGTTCGCCGTACAGGACGCGAACGAGGACGAGTGCGTCTTCCCCGACCCGCAGCGCTTTGACATTACCCGCGAACGCAACCCGCACCTGTCACTGAGTCACGGTGCGCACTTCTGCCTCGGCGCCCCACTGGCCCGGGTGGAACTCCAGTACCTGTTCGTCCGCCTCTTCGAACGCTTTCCCACCCTGCGCCTCGCCGTCGGACTCGACGAGATCCAACCCGTCCGCGACGCCGTAGCCGGCGCCGTCAACCACCTCCCCGTCACCTGGTAGCCCCGTCGTCCCAACATCGCCAACGAAGTTGACGAACCGTGGACGCCTCTGGCTCGTACATACGGTGACCAGCATGCCGACGTTGGCCGAGTCCACAGTGCACCTGCAACGGCGCGTAACCGTGTACTATGGGCAACTCTGGACCACTGACAGTTCCGAGCTCAGGAAGGGAAATATGAGCTCCTACAGCCTTCCCGACCTGCCCTACGGGTACAACGCGTTTGAACCCTACATCGACGCGCGGACAATGGAGATCCACCACGCCCAGCATCATCAAGGCTATGTCGATCAACTGAACTCGGCGCTGTCGGCTACCGACGAGCTGCGTGCACTTGGGAGCCAGTCGATCGAGGACCTGCTGTGGAACCTCGGCAAGATCCCCGAGGAGTCTCGTAACCTGGTCCGCAACTTCGGTGGTGGGCATGCGAACCACAGTCTCTTCTGGACGATCTTGAGCAGGGACGGTGGCGGAGAGCCTACCGGCTCCCTCGCCCAGGCCATTAACGACGAGTTCGGCAACTTCTCGACGTTTAAGAAACGATTCACGTTCATCGCTACCAATCACGTCGGTAGCGGCTGGGCATGGTTGGTGCGGGCCCGTAATCGACTTGTTGTCTACAGTCTGCTCAACGAGGACTCCCCACTCACCGCTGAAGAGCTCCCGATCCTTGGGCTCGATCTATGGGAGCATGCCTACTATCTGCAATACCCGGCCAGCCGTAGCGACTACGTCAAAGCATTCTGGAATATAGTGAATTGGGAGGAAGTGAGTCGCCGGTTTGAGGAGGGATCACGCCCGTAGCACAACCAAAACAGCTACGACATGCGCTTGCCCCGAGTTGACCTGCAACGACTTTATCAATCCATTCGGCTAATGATCAGTATTCGGAGAAGGTGTGCAAAAATGACTCAAGAACAAGACGACGCCCGGTCGGCCGAGGGCGTAACGGAAGAGAGCAAGCAGGCCCTCTCCGCGCTGCGCGGAATCTGGAGTGCCCAAGGCCAGACCAGCGCAAATCTCGATGAGGCCTGCGGCAATACGAAGGCTTGTACGAACATGGAAGCCGTCGGTTTCCAAGGGCTCGCTGACGGTATCGAAAAAAAAGACAAGTCCAGCCCATCAGTCGGCGACAATCTCCGCGCGGCCTGGAAGACCAAACTAGAGCGCGAGGGCAAGCTCCAGACCGGCAGCAGTGTGCGGGATCTCGTATTCGGATCATCGGATCCGGACAAGGCGTAGGACAACCCGAGCTCAACCGAGCAAGGGTCCGACAGAATAAGGAGAGCAAACATGGCCTTCGGACGCAAGGTTCCTTCGCAGGGTGGACCCAATGCCAACCGTACGACCTCATACCCACAGGACCAGCAAGGAAAGGCCCCGGTAACGGGAGAGAAGCGCACGACCTCCTACAAGAGTGCTATGCAGATCAACACCCGAGGTTATGAAACAATTAACTGACTCACCAACAGGTGAGTTACATCCTGCCGACCCGTGTCAGCACCTTCGATGCGGCTCGCTCCCCGTTAAGTTAAAATTGCCGCCCAACGGCCGCCAGCGCGCCAAGGAGATCGCCCGAATGAAGTATCCGGATAGTGTGATGGAACTGATCCAGACGTTGCGGCAGGGCGACTATCTGGCGGACCGGGGGCTCGCGACGGCAGTTTTTGTAGCAATGAAACTGAACCGTCCTCTTCTGCTCGAAGGAGAGGTAGGTGTCGGCAAGACCCAGATTGCTAAGGTATTGGCCTCAGTCTACGGCCGACAGCTTATCCGCTTGCAGTGTTACGAGGGCATCGACACAAACCAGGCCCTCTACGAGTGGGACTACGCTCGCCAGCTCCTGCATATCCGGGCATTATCCGAGAAAGACATCGGAAGCGAAGACGCGGTCCAGCAGCTGTTCGGTCCAAGGTTCCTGCTGGAACGCCCCCTGATGCAGGCCGTGAAGGCCGGTGATGACGCGGTCCTGCTGATCGACGAGGTAGACCGCGCCGACGACGAGTTCGAGGCATTCCTACTCGAGGTTCTTTCCGACTTCCAGATCAGCATCCCCGAGGTCGGAACCATCAAGGCTGAACACCCCCCGCTAGTCGTCTTAACGTCCAACCGGACCCGTGACCTACACGATGCACTCAAGCGGCGGTGCATGTTCCATTGGATCGGCTACCCGGAGCCCAACCGCGAGGTCGAGATCGTCACAGTCCAGGCCCCCAGCGTATCCGAGGCGCTCGCCCGCAAAGTGGTGGCTGCGGTCGTCCGGCTGCGCGAGATGGATCTTGCGAAGCCGCCCGGCGTCGCGGAGACCATCGACTGGGCACGCACCCTCGATTTCCTGGGGGAAAGCCGTCTGAGCGCCGAGATTGCCGACGTGACTCTCGGCTCGATCATCAAGGACCGGGACGATCTGGCCTTGGTGCGCGACAACCTCAAGGAGATCACGTCCAATGCTTGAGACCTCTCACGGATCCGTCTAGCTTATGTCCCGCCATAACAATGGGCTCACGTCAGTGCTCGTCAGCTTCGGACGTGCGCTGCGCGAAAAGGGACTCGGCGTCGGCTCGGGTGACATTCTGACCTACTGCACCGCTATGACACAGCTCGACCCGACAGACCTTGTGGACCTGTACTGGGCTGGTCGTACGACGCTCATTAGCCGCCGCGACGACATCGTCATCTACGACGAAGTATTCCGCGCCTTCTTCCTCGCAGTGGATAGCCCGCTGCAATCGCTGCTGAAGATTAAGGCGCAGTCCGCCGCCGACGCGGAGGCAACCTTCGAGGTACCGGCCACGGAGCCCTCGAGCAAGGAGCACGAGGAGCAAGCACTCCTGGGGCTGATGGCGTCGAACATCGAGACGCTCAAACACAGGTCCTTCTCCAACTGCACCAAGGAGGAGCTTGAGGCTCTACGGCGCATCATGGCTCGCATCAAGCTGATGCCTCCCAAGCGCCGCACTCGCCGCACGACGCCGGCGCGTTCAGGACGCAGACCTGATATGCGACGAACTATTCGCCAATCATTGCGCACAAACGGCGAGATGGTCCATCTGTATTGGCGGGAACGTCGGGTGCGGCTGCGTCCACTCATCCTTATCCTCGACGTCTCAGGCTCGATGGCCGACTATTCCCGAGCGCTTCTCCAGTTCGCCTACTCCGCCAAGCGTGCCGCTTCGAAAGTTGAAGTCTTTTGTTTCGGCACCCGGCTTAGTCACATCACCAAACCGTTGCAAACCCGCAAACCCGATGAGGCCCTCGAACGGGCCGCCAAGCTGGTGGTCGACTGGGAGGGCGGCACCCGTATCGGCGATTCACTGGATAAGTTCGTCCGCAAGTGGGGTCGGCGGGGTATGTGCCGTGGTGGTGTCGTCGTGATCTGCTCCGACGGACTCGACAGAGGCGATCCTGAACTTCTTTCCAAAGCTATGGAGCGGCTATCCCGACTGTGTCACAACATTGTTTGGATGAACCCACATAAGGGTAACAACGAGAATTACCAACCCACTTCGGTTGGCATGATGATAGCAGAACCATACATCGATGTGCTTCTATCCGGTCACGATCTGAGCAGCCTTGAGGAGCTCGCCGAACTGCTGCCTAAGCTCGGTTAGAGAGGTTCTGAACCTGATGTTGATTAGATGGAGTGTCGGGATCGAGGCCGAAGGCGACCGCATCATGAAGCGCGAGGAAGTGGTCGAGCTTGCAGATGCGGTCGCCCGGCATAGCGGCATCGCAACCGGTATCGGTACGAATCGTTACGGTGCGCAGATTGTCGTGTTTGCCGATAGTCGTGAACGTGCAATCGAGAGGGGGAAGGAGGAATTCGCCAATGCGGTGACGAAGGCCGGTCTCCCGGTGTTCCCGATCGTTCGTGTCAAGGCGATCAGCGAGGATGAAGATGAAGAAGATGAGGCCACCTGATGCGGTGGACCTCGGCAAATTTCTATACTAGCGGGAGCATCTCATGACACTAGAACGTCCGATGGAATCTCAGGCCGGAACATGATTCGCCTCGGAAGCCTGGCAGGCTACTCTTTCGAGGGTCCACGACTCCTTGGTGGCTGGACTCCGCCGAGTCGACCTGCAGTTTTCGCCATCATGTACAAGGCGGAACCCGACACAAAGCCCGACAAGTATTCGGTCATCTACGTGGGTCACTCCGACAACCTCGCCGAGGCGGGCTTTCCGTTCAAGCACCCCCGTGCCAACTGCTGGATCGAGCGTGCCGGCACACGATGGAAGCTCCACATCTGCACATACGAGGTGGTCGGATGGGCGCGATCCCACCGCGAGATGATCGCCAACGAGCTGACTGCTATCTATGATCCGCACTGCAACGAGCAGAAGTTCGATAAGGCTTGGAAAGACGAATGGATCGGCGAGTACACGTCGGACTTGACTGGGCCACTTGCGAAACGTGATGCCGACGGAGCGCCACTTTGATGATGGTCAGACTTGATCCCCTGGACCGCTTGGCGAGCCCTAAAAGATCAAGACCAAAATAGGTGGACAGTTCCTGGCCTAGACCTAGGAACTGTCCACCGATTTCAAGCGATCGATCCTAAAAATAATCAATCGCTATTTTCTTGGCCACTCAGCACGGACAACAGATACAGATCGACTGGGACATTCAGTGAGATGAAGAACGGAACCCAACCGTGTCCATGAGCCGGGAGCGCCGACGTCCGGAAGCGGGTAGGTTGGGAACTGGATTGGCTGGCACAGGAGTAGGTGGTGCCAGCTTCGCAGCGATCCGCTCCGCGCCTCCGTAGAGCAGTGGGAGCGCACCGGCCACAACCCCACCTGTTCGGTTGATATGTTCCACGGCTGGAACAATGACCCTCGCATGACCGAGAATCGTCTTAACACTCTCGAGACAGTCATCGAGATTGTTGGCAATGTTGCCGAGTAACATCCCAATCGTGAACAGGTAAAGCGAGAGTACAACTATCAGCAATGCGATGACGAGAACTGACAGCGCGATAAGAGTCATGTCTCCACCTTCGCGATCGGCGGCAGGCCAGCACCTGTGAGCACTCTGGTCAGGAACAGGTGGTGCTGAAGGCCTTCAGCTAGAACAGCGTCGACCCCGTCCGCAGTCTGGGGAATAAGCGGTGTATTAGCTGTGTTCCCGGTGATCGCCCGCAGTGTGTCACGAACGTTGACAACCCCACGATCGATGATCTTCACCATGGACACCAGCACACTGAGCAACAGGATCACGACAAGAACGACGACGAAGCCGACGCCTATCGCGACCTGCCAGTAGGCGATCTCTTCCGCAGCATATCCGACTGGCATCGTCATCAACCCCCAAGCCTTGCTCGTCCGCGCTCCAGACCTCCGATGATGGTCACGGCGTGGTCTATAGTCTGTCGCAGGTCACCAAGCGTCAAGGTATTCCGGTAGGACTGCTCGAGTGCCTCGTTGATCATCACTGCCTGACGACCGATCCGGCCCGCAAGAACGAGAATCGGAGCAACCAGGGCGACCACGACCGTGATTACTACGATCGTGATCACGAAGCCCAAGTTCCACCCGAACAGATTTGGCTCCGCAGTTGTATTCTGTGCAAGCAGAAGACTCATCCCGCAGCCCTCCTTTCGGTAACTGTTGTCACAGTATCAGCGGCCTATTTTTCTGAAGTCGTCGTCACGCACGTCGCCTCAAGGTACGACATCAGTGTCTCGGTAGCCTTATCAACGCTGTGCGCGTCCCTCAGGTGTTCCGCTACCTGAGTCATCAGATAATTCTTGCTGGACGCAGTAAATTGTGAGCTACACTCCTGGTGCCCACAATTGAATTCATGCATCTCCTACTCCATTCCATCACAATCCGGTAGTAAATCGAGCATCATCACCTTCGCCCTACACCGTCTCGGCCATGGCCCGCACCGGCGCGAGGTTCTTGTTCACCGATGGGATAACCACTGAAACGTTCCTCGTCTGATAGGCGATCGCTCGAACACCGACTATGATCGCGCCGAGGGTCCAGGAGACGTGCCTCAGATCTACGATCACCTTGTACAGATTAATGGCGAGGTATCCTACGATCAGTGCTGTTGCCAGCAGGGTAACCCACGCTGCGGCGGGCATAACTTCTCCTTTTCATCAGTCTTCAGGTTTATACGGGTGCACGACAAGATCATCCCAGTAGTTGCGCAACACGTGTCACGTAGCGTGTCGCCCCGATGGCGATCTCATTCACAGTCTTGTCCGTCTCCTCAAGCAACGGTGCCACATTGTCGAGTTTTTCGGTGAGCTCGACACCGTTCGCCAGGATGGCGTCCACGGTCGCGCGAATACGAGCAATAGGCGCGACTATCCGATTCACGAGCACAACAACTAGGGGGAGCACCACAAAAAGTAGGATGAGGTTACCCAACCACCACAGGACCATGTCAGCTCTCACTTTCGCCGGAGGATCGTCATCTACCTTTACCGCGACCGAAAAGTTTACCGAAGAACCGCTTCAGCGCCGTCATGGTCGCCTGCACGGCAATACTGAAGCCCTTCACCGGAACAGCCTTCCGCTGTGCGGGTGCCTCACCCCGAGCAGCCCTGCCGATGTCATCCTGAATGCATTTGGCAAAGCTCTTCATAATCACGGCAGTGACATCTGAGACCATGCCTCTGCCGAACTGGGCCGCCGCGCCGGAGAGTTGAAGATCTTGGGATACCTTGACGCGCGTGCCGGTGCCGCTCGGTACCATCGTCGAAGTAACCGACATGGTTGCCTGGCCCTTACCCTTTTCCTCTGCGCCACTGCAGTTCATGACGATCCGCTTGGCGGACTCGTTGCGTTCCACGATCTGCGCAGTCCCAGTGAAGCGGAGCGATACCGGGCCCATCTTGGTCGTCACCCGGCCATTGAACACGTCGCCCGAGGTTCCGGTTAGCTCCGCACCCGGGAGGCAGGGCGCGATCCGCGGGACATCCTGCAGGTGCTTCCACACCTGCTCCAGCGGCGCAGCTACTTCGAACTCGTTTTCGATCAGCATCGACTACTCGATCTCCTTACCGGGTGGACCTTTGATACCGTTCAAGATTTTGCCACCGAACTAATAAACGCCACAGGATCCTTTTCGAACGCCTTCCGACACCCCGGACAACAGAAGTAATACGTGGAACCTTCGTGATCGAACGTGTGGCGCGCGGACACTACCTCCACAGTCATTCCGCACACCGGATCGACGGCCTCTTCGACCTCCGGGATTTCAGCCGACTTTCCGACGCTCAGTTCACCAGCGGCCCTCAGCTTCACCAGCTGCGCCAAGATCCCGACGGCTATCTCCCGGTGCGAGACCCTTCCGAGGTCGATACCAGCGGGCACGTGGACGCGATCGAGTGCCTCCTTGGCGATGCCCCGATCACTCAGGTACCCGAGCACCGAGGTGGCCCGTTGGCGAGATCCCACCAGGCCCACATAAGCCGACCCCGCCGCCAACGCCTGCTCCACGGCTTCTTCGTCATGATGACCCTGCGTGGCCACGACGATAAGGGACCGGCCGTCCACCCCGGCTTCCTTAAAATCAAGCCCGCTGACGACACGCTCCGCGGCGGGATGATCCTCCGCAGAGCCGCCGTCTGCATCAACGAGCACGGCACGCCATCCGATCGCCTGCACCATATGAACCAACGTCTCCACCATCGGAGAGCGACCGACCACCACCACATGCGGCTTCGGCTCTACTGGCTCGATGTAGACCTCCAAGGCACCCTCGCTCTGGCACGACATGGGCAGGTAAAGCATGCCTTCCCGCATTGCCACCGTTTCGAGCTCATCGGGGGTACCGAGGAAGACGAGGCGCGGCACACCCTCACTGAGAGCGTGCCGCGCCTCACGGACCACTATCGGCTCCGCACAGGCACCACCGATCCAGCCGTGCACCCGCCCTGCGGCGGTGACGACTGCCCGATAGCCTTGCTTCCCCGAGGACGGACCTCGCCGCCACACGACAGTGGCCAGCGCAAACGCCTCGCCCCGCTTGGACAGCTCGCGGGCGTACTCGAGGACGTCCCATCCGTCCATGATCATCGACCTATCTACCCCGCATCGGTCTTGACTGGTGGCATACCTGACACATCGCGCTTGAACTGAATAGCTTCCCACACCCGGCCGGGCAGCACCGGCATGTCAATGTTGCGAACGCCGGTGTCGTCCAGGGCATCCATCACTGCGTTGACGAACGCCGCCGGCCCGCCCACAGCCGCGCACTCCCCGATACCCTTGGCGCCGATCGGGTGGTGCGGACACGGGGTGACGACCTCGTGCAGCTCGAAGCCCGGCGTCTCCCAGGCCGTCGGCAGCAAGTAGTCCATGTAATTCGAACCGACGCAGTTACCTTCGGCATCGTACGTAATGAACTGCATGTTCGCCATTGCGTAGGCCTCGGTCATGCCACCCATGATCTGCGCCTCGACAATCATGGGGTTGATGCGTACCCCACAGTCATCGACCGCGACCATCCGCAACACGTCCCAGACACCGGTTTCGGGGTCGACTTCGACCGTCACAATGTACGCCGCGAACGGCCACGTCATATTGGGCGGGTCATAGTAAGCATTGTTCTCCAACCCCGGCTCCATACCGTCAGGCATGTTGCCGTAGGCCGCCATCGCGCATTCCTGGATGCTGACACCCCTATTGTTGGCGCCACGCACATAGAAGCGACCGAGCTCCCACTCGACGTCCTCTTCGGAGACCTCAAGGAGGTGCGCCGCCAGCTTCCTGGCCTTCGCCCGGACCTTCCTGGCGACCATGGCCGTCGCCGCGCCTGCGACCGGCGTGCTACGGGACGCATACGTGCCCATACCGAAGGGGGTGTTGTCGGTGTCCCCGTGCTGGACGAGGATGTCGGCCGCGGGGATACCGAGCTCGTGGGTCACGATCTGCGCGAACGTCGTCTCGTGGCCCTGGCCCTGAGTCTTCGATCCGATCTTCAGGATCGCCTTCCCACTGGGGTGCACCCGCAGCTCAGCGGCATCGAACATCTTGATGCCGATGATGTCGTACTCGCGGCTGTTACCAGCGCCCAACGGCTCCGTCATGGTGGAAATACCGAGACCGAGCCGCCGCCCACGAGAGCGAGCCTCTTCCTTCTCACGAAGAAAGTCGTCGTAGCCGATGGCATCGCACGCAACGTCCAGACACTTCCCGTACTGCCCCGAGTCGAGCAGGAAGCCGTAGGGTGTTCGGAACGGGAACTGGTCATCCTTGACGAGATTTATTCGACGGAATTCGGCCTGATCCATCCCGATATCCGCTGCGGCTGCTCGGATCACACGTTCCTGGAAGAACATCGCCTCGGTGACCCGGAACGAACATCGATATGCCACACCCCCGGGCGCCTTGTTCGTGTACGTGCCCTGTGCGGTCATGTACCCATAGGGGATGTCATAGCAAGCGAACGCGGAGTGAATCAGGCCGATCTTGAACTTCGTAGGCTGGGCATCGGAGAAGAAGGCACCGTTGTCAGTATCACAATGGTAACGTACAGCAAGGATCTTACCGTCTTTACGGAGGGCCAGCTCACCCTTGTAGTAAATATCGCGCGCAAAACCGGTAGAGATCAGATTACCGGTCTTGTCTTCGATCCACTTGACCGGCCGCCCGAGCAGGATGGAGCACAGGATCGACCCCACGTACCCCGGATAAACAGGTACCTTGTTGCCGAACCCACCACCAATATCGGGTGAGATAATCCTGATCATGTGCTCGGGTAGCTCAGCGACGAGTGCCACCGCAGCTCGGATGATGTGCGGGGCCTGCGTCGTCATGTAGACGGTGAGCTTCGTCGTCGCCTGGTTGTAGTCCGCAATCGACCCGCAGCACTCGATAGGTGATGGGTGAGACCTTGGGTAGTGCAACTCCAACTTCGAAACAAAGTCCGCCTGAGCGAAAGCACGCTCGGTGCCTTCCCTATCGCCAACCTCCCAGCGATAACAGATATTATCCGTCTGACCCTCTTTGTCATCGCGAATAAGCGGTGCACCGGCGGCGAGTGCCTGATACGGATTAACGATCACCGGCAGTGGCTCGTACTCCACCTGGATGGCTTCACACCCGTCCTTGGCGATGTACGGGTCATCAGCAACCACACACGCGATCTCCTGGCCCTGGAAACGCACCTTGTCGGTAGCGAGTACCGCCTGAGTGTCATAGGAGAGCGTCGGCATCCACGCGAGGTTATGTTGAGCAGCCATCTCACCGGTCAGCACCATGTGCACACCCGGCATCTGCCAAGCTTTGCTCGTATCGATCGACTTGATCCGCGCGTGCGCCAGCGGACTACGAAGGATCTCCATATGTAGCATTCCGGGCAATTTGAAGTCATCGGTGTAGTTGCCCTTGCCGCGGAGGAAGCGGTCATCCTCCACCCGCTTGCGGCTGGCGCCCATACCACCGATCTTAATTTCGTCTAGCGCTTGCGACACGTCACGTCTCCCTATGTCGTCGACTTTAAGCCGTCAGCGACTCACGCTGGGCTCGGACCTCATCTTCGCTGCGGCCCACAGCACCGACTTCACTATGTTTTGGTAACCGGTGCAGCGACAGAGGTTGCCGGCCAGCGCCCACCGGATGTCCTCCTCCGTCGGGTTGAGGTTCTCATTGAGGAGCGCCTTCGAGGCCAGCATCACCCCGGGGGTGCAGAAGCCGCACTGCAGTCCGTGCTCCTCCTTGAACCCTTCCTGAATGGGGTGCAACTCACTCGAAAGACCAAGGCCTTCGACTGTCATAATCGCGTGCCCGTCCGCCATGACGGCGAACATCGTGCACGACTTCGCGGGCAGACCATCGAAAAGCACCGTACAAGCGCCGCAGTTCGTCGTGTCGCAGCCGATATGCGTGCCGGTCATCCCGAGCACCTCACGGATGAAGTGGACCAACAGTAAGCGAGGCTCGACCTCAGCAGTCCTGGGTTCACCGTTGACCGTGATCGTTATCCGCTGCTCTTCAAACGCATCCAACGCCGCCTCCTTCAGTCAACCATCGCTTAAACGAACCGATCCGAAATATCAAGGCGATTCACGCCGCCCGGGCTTCACGGCTACTCAACGCACGCATCACGAACGTGTACACGACATGGCGCTTGTACTTCGCGGTGCCGCGGACGTCGGACTTGGGCTGGGCTGCTTCGGCAGCCAGCCGAGCAGCTTGCTCGATCGTGCTTGCGCTGAGCGGCTGGCCGACAAGCGCCTGTTCCGCCGCCGTAGCCTTGATGTTGCCCGGCCCAACGCCGGTCAGGGCGATGCCAGCTCGAGCGACCGTGCCACCGGAGGACTCCAGGGCTACTGCCAGACCTACGGTGGCGAAGTCACCCACTCTTCGCTCAAGTTTGAGATAGCTCCCTGAACGTGTTCCGATCGGTGGAGGTATCCGGGCCGCGACCGCGATCTCGCCCGGCGCCAGAGAATTTTGGAATGGGCCAATGATGAACTGCGAGGCAGGAATACTGCGCTCGCCGTTCGGGCTGCCTGCGATAATCTCGGCGTTCAACGCCAACATCACCGAGCCCCAGTCGCCCTGCGGATCTGCGTGGCATACCGAGCCGACCAGCGTCCCCCGGGAGCGCACCATCGGGTCGGAGATGAGCGGTGCCGTCGCCGCCATAGTCGGTTGCGTGCTCTTAAGAAGTTGCGAGTACTCGAGTGTCCGGTGGCGGCAGAGAGCGCCGACGAGCAGCGAGCCGTCCGGAGCATTCTCGTGGTATTCCAGACCGGGAATGTTGTTGAGATCGACGAGTACGCCGATCGAAGAGAAACGCAGCTTCATCAACGGAATGAGGCTTTGGCCACCAGCAATCACCTTCGCCTCGTCACCGTAAGTCTGCAAGAGACCGTACGCTTCTTCGAGCGAACGTGGGGCCTCGTAGCGGAAACGAGACGGGTACATCCAATCCTCCTAGTCCTAGACGATCCAACGGAAAAGCTGAATTACGTTCGGCCCAACCGTAGAAATCTCATATCGAACTCCGTGAAGGACAATCATCGCAACCCCGAGGGGCCTATTCGTCCTGCCAGCCGAGGCCTCGGCGCGGCGCACGCTTTTCGTTGGTCGGCCTGCTTCTGGGCTCGGCAACCGCCACGGGCAGGCTTTCGGCCTCCGGCTCGGGGCGTGGCTCCTGATGGGGTGGCCATGGCCCGGGGACGGGCTGAGCAGCGACCTTGAACCAGTCCGTGACTTCTGGCCAAGCCCAGATAGTGGGACTCTTACCCGTCTTGGGAGCGTTCTCTATGAGCTCGTAGATGCGGGCGTTGCCTTGGCTGTGCCCGTCGGACTCGAGCGCCATCGTGCGTCCCCTTTCAACTCCTGGACGTCGCCTGGCTGGGACGTCAGACCATCGTCGGTCGCCTGACCGTTGTTACTGTGACGCGGGGCACTAGTCCACACGGATGAGTCTTGCGTGTCAAGAGGATCTACGTGACTGATCGGGACAGACTGCGTGCTGGCAGAGCTCGTCGCTGAGGCTACGTGTCGATAGTTGTTTTGCAGCCGAAGGTGCGCAACGATGGGGCATGGCTGTAGCAGCTCCGCTGACCTTGCGCCTAGGTGACCGACCCCGTCTGGAGGCCCTGACCCGATCGACGTCAGTGCGGGCGGGCCTGGCCCAACGAGCGCGCATCGTGTTGCTGGCCGAGGCAGGGGTGGCGAACACGGAGATCGCCCGCCGTACCGGCTCGACCCGCCCCACGGTGCTCGCATGGCGTAACCGCTACGCAGCAGGGGGAATCAACGCACTGCGAGACAAACCCCGCTCTGGCCGTCCAGCCAAGGTGGATGAGGTCGCGGTGGTCGCGGCCACGCTCGCCGACGCAGGTAGGCCGCCTAAGCATCTGGGTGCAACCCACTGGTCGTCTCGGCTACTGGCTGACGAGCTAGGCATCTCCTTTGCGACGGTCGCTCGGATCTGGCGGAAATGGGGGATTCAGCCGCACCGCCTCGAGACCTTCAGGTTCGGTATCGGCCCGAAGCTGGACGCCAAGATGGTCGAGCTCTGTCGAAACCCGCCCGAGCGCTCACCGGTGCGACATCCCGCACTTCGAGCCCTGGACTCAGCCAGTGGGGCGCAACCGGCGGATCACCCTGCACTGCATCCCGATCCCTGGCTCCGCCTCGTCGAGATATCCCTCGGTATCCTCACTTACCAAGCCATCCGCCTGGGCACCTTCGCCTCGGTGCACAACCTCATCCAGGCCATCGGCGCTCTCACCGACAACTGGAACGACCGCGAGGAGGCCCTCGCTCGACCCGCGCGGACGAACACCGACCTCGCGAGCGACCGTAAAGCTACTTCGAACACACGACAGCCGCGCAAACAATCTTCAAAGCCACAGGAAGTTGATCTCCAAAGGGGTCCGGATTCGGCTCACGAGCAACCCCCGGAACCAACTCTCGCTCCGGGCGGACATCCACGGGGCTCCCAACAACTCAGCCGAGCAGCTCGATCCGCCGCGCGGCTAGGTATCACTCGGTCGAGCTAATGAACCTACTACAAGCAGTCATCTTCGATGTAGACGGCACGCTGGCCGACACCGAGCGCGACGGCCACCGGGTGGCGTTCAATCAGGCTTTCGACGCCGCGGGGCTGGATTACAGGTGGGGTGTGGCGGAGTACGGCGACCTACTCGCGCTGACTGGCGGTCGCAGGCGCCTCGCCCGCTATCTGGAGTCGCGGGGACACAGCGCACCGGAAGCGGCCACGCTGGCTGCCCAGCTACACCAGGATAAGACCCGCCGCTTTGCCGCGCTGGTCCGTACCGGAGCGGTGCAGGCGCGGTCGGGCGCGGCGGAGCTGATCAGCGCACTGCGGGAAGCAGGCGTGGCCACCGCGGTCGCCACCACTGGGACCGGCGACTGGGTGCTGCCGTTGCTCGACACACTGTTCGGGCTCGACATGTTCGATGTCGTGGTCACCGGGTCGGATATCGTCGACCTCAAGCCCAGTCCGGCCGTCTATCTGGAGGCATTGGCGCGCCTGGACGTGCTGCCATCCGGCGCGGTGGCGGTGGAGGATTCAGCCAATGGAGTACAGGCCGCCGTGGCTGCGGGACTGCGATGCGTAGCGGTGGCCAACTCCTACACCCGCGATCAAGATCTGTCCGAGGCGGTGGCTGTGCTCGACGACCTGACCCGTCCCGGAGGGGTTTGCGTGCTGAGCGGAGATCCCGAGCTGCGCCACGGGCTGAGCGTCAGAGCACTGCGTCGCCTTGTCACCGAGCCAACAGTTCCAGGGTCATCCGGAAATCGCGGCTAGCGCCTCGATGGTGGTGCGGTGGATGAAGCCGCGATCTGCCCCGGACCGGCAGTGCGCCGATCAGCCCTCCGCCTCATCGTCCAAGGGCACCGCTCGGTGTTGTTCGGCGAAGTCGACCGGGTTGACGTCCAGGGGGAACTCGGTGGGATCGAGGTAGTCACGGTCCTCGGCATCGTCGAGTGTCACCGACCGGAGTTGATCGAGTCTGTCGGCGTCCGGCTCCTCAATGCTCATGCTGGCCTCCTGGGTCGTGATGAAAACGTTAGCGTGTTCGGGGGAAGACTCCCCGCTCCGTGGCACAACACATGCTGTGCCACGGAGCGGTGCCGTAGCGTTGTCTCCCGCGCGTTGTTTCGCGCGATGCCAGTGTGCTCTCGTAGGAGGTGTGTTGACTGGATCAGAACCAGTTCGGGTGGCGGTGATCGGGTCCGGCCCCTCCGGGCTCTATGCGGCCGATGAGCTGAGCAAGCACGACGCGGTGTCGGTGGACGTCCTGGATCGGTTGCCCTGTCCGTACGGCCTGCTGCGCTACGGCGTGGCGCCGGATCACCTGAAGATGAAGTCGCTGGAGATCACGCTGCGCAAGATTCTGGAGCGGCCGCATGTCCGGTTCCTCGGGGGGGTCGAGTTAGGGGCCGACGTGAGCCTCACAGAGCTGCGGCAGTACTACGACGCAGTCGTCTACGCGACCGGGTCACCGGTGGATCGTCGGTTGTCCATCCCCGGCGAGGATCTCCCCGGCAGCTTCTCGGCGACCCAGTTTGTAGCCTGGTACTGCGGGCACCCCGACGCCCCGGTGGACGCGTTCACCCTGAACGCTCGCAGCGCGGTGGTGGTCGGAATGGGCAACGTCGCCGTGGACGTCGCGCGCATTTTGGCCAAGACAGCTGACGAACTCTATGGCACGGATATGTCCGAGCACGTACTGAAGGTGCTTAACGCCAGCACCATCAGTGATGTGTACATCGTAGGCAGACGCGGACCCGCACAGGCCAAATTCACTACCAAGGAGCTACGCGAACTGGGTGAACTGGCAAGCGCCGACGTGGTGGTGGACCCCGCCGAGCTAATGCTTGACGAGGCCAGCAAGGAGGTCATTGAGACCAACAAGGCGGTGCGGCGCAACCTCGAGATACTGCAGGAGTGGTCGACACGCCCGCTTCAGGACCGGCCGCGGCGGATCCACCTGCGATTTCTGCTCGCCCCGGTGACCGTGCACGGGAACGGGCGGGTGGCGGCAGTGGAGTGCGAACGCACGGCGCTGGACGGCTCCGGCGGTGTCACTGGTACCGGTGAGACCGTCACCCTGCCCGCTCAGCTGCTGCTGCGCTCGGTAGGGTATCGCGGACTGGCGCTGCCCGGCGTCCCCTTCGACGAACGGTCCGGCGTGATCCCGCACGTGGCGGGCCGGGTGCAGCGCGATGGCTCGGTGGCGACTGGCGAGTACGTCGTCGGCTGGATCAAACGCGGGCCCACCGGGGTGATCGGCACCAACAAAGGCGACGCCAAGGAGACCGTCGAGCAGCTCCTCGGGGACCTTGACGGGCTGCCCCGCGCCCCACACCGCGACCTTGAGGCGATCACCGTCCTGCTCAGGCAACGGGGCGTTGGGGTCATCACCTGGGCTGGCTGGGAGGCCATCGACGCGGCCGAACAGGCACTCGGAGCGGCTGTGGGCCGCTCGCGCATCAAGATCGCTGACATGCAGGCGCTGCGTAATGCCGCACTGGGCAACGCCGCACAGGGCGGCTGACCTCCAGGTGCCTACCCGAATTGCGCTGCTCTCGGTAATTCTGCTCGTTGCCGCAGGCTGCGGTATATCCCAGGAATCGTTTGTCCCCACCGAGACCGACCAAGACCCGGCCCGGCGCCTCCCGGGGGTCCAGTTCTTCGAAGACAAGGCGAGTCATCTCCCCGGTACCGAGCGGGCCAACTACGAGCGCTTTCCCCCCACCGGTGGCCCACACGATCTGACCTGGGCGGAATGCACAGGCACGGTCTACGAGGTCGCAGTCCGTAACGAGAACATGGTGCATTCGCTGGAACATGGCGCGGTGTGGATCGCCTACGATCCGCAGCAGATCTCCGGCGAGGCACTCCAAGATCTGGTCAAGCGAGTGCAGGGCCAGCCGTACACGATGCTGTCGCCGTACCCCGACCTGCCCACGCCGATCTCGTTACAAGCCTGGGGCCACCAACTGCGGGTCGACAATGCGGATGATTCGCGGATCGACCACTTTCTCCAAGCACTACGATCCAACCCTTATACCAGCCCTGAAGCTGGCTCGCCCTGCGAGGCATACCCCGGTGCCTTCGACCCCGCGAATCCGCCGCTGCTGGGCAGCTGAGCCGCGGACTCGTGAGTGCAGAGCCACTCACGAGCCACGAAGCGCCGGGCTGACTACTTCTTGAACACGTCCTTGGCCTTGTCTGCGGCGTCCTGCACCTTGTCCTTCAGCTTGGCCTTGTTTTTGTCGACCTCGCCCTCCTGACGCATCTCCTCGTTACCGGTGATGCGACCAACTGTCTCCTCAATCTTGCCGATGCCCTCGTTGACCTTATTTTTGATCTTGTCGTCGTAGCCCATCCCACAGCTCCTCACTTTGGTTGTTACAGGGCACGGCTACCCGCGTCCACGGATAGACAAACCGCCTCACCCAGGCTCTCCCCCTATGGGTGGACTCGTCGTGCGCGGGGACGCGGAGCGTACTACCGTAGGTAGCCGAAGACTGGGCGCCTTCACGGGACACGAAAACCTTCGGAGGTCAAGGTGGGTCACGAGGTGCGTGGAGTAGTGGCGCGCAGCAAGGGCGCGTCGGTGACCGTTGAGACGGTTCATGTCCCCGATCCTGGACCCGGCGAGGCTCTGGTCGCAGTCCAGGCGTGCGGCGTATGCCACACCGATTTGCACTACCGTGAGGGTGGCATCAACGACGAATTCCCGTTCCTGCTCGGTCATGAGGCCGCGGGCGTAGTGGAGGCCGTCGGTGCCGGGGTCGACACCGTGGCACCCGGGGACTTCGTGATCCTCAACTGGCGTGCGGTGTGCGGCCGCTGCCGGGCCTGTCGCCGTGGCAAGCCCTGGTACTGCTTCAACACCCATAACGCAGCACAGCAAATGACGCTGTCCGACGACACCGCGCTGTCCCCTGCGCTGGGTATCGGCGCTTTCGCTGAGAAAACCCTGGTCCACAGTGGCCAGTGCACCAAGGTCAATCCCGCAGTGCCTCCGCAGGTCGCAGGATTGCTGGGCTGCGGCGTGATGGCCGGACTGGGCGCGGCGATCAACACCGGGGAGGTCAGCCGTGGTGACTCGGTGGCTGTGATCGGCTGCGGAGGAGTGGGCAACGGCGCCATCGCCGGGGCCGTGCTTTCCGGGGCGACGACGATCATCGCTGTCGATGTTGACCCGGGTAAGCTGCGGTGGGCCGCCGAGTTCGGCGCGACCCATACCGTCAACGCCCGCGAATCCGACGTTGTCGAGGCGGTGCGGGAGCATACCGGCGGCTTCGGAGCCGACGTCGTGATCGACGCGGTGGGCCGTCCGGAAACCTGGGAGCAGGCGTTCTTCGCCCGCGATCTGGCCGGCACGGTCGTGCTCGTCGGCGTGCCCACCCCAGAACTCACAGTGCCCAGCCTTCCGCTCATCGAATTCTTCGGTCGCGGCGGGGCGCTCAAATCATCCTGGTACGGCGACTGCCTGCCCGAACGGGACTTCCCCATGCTGGTCGATCTGCATCTGCAAGGGAGGCTACCGCTGGACAAGTTCGTGTCTGAAACAATCACTTTGGACGACGTCGAGCACGCCTTCGAAAAGATGCATCACGGCGAGGTGCTGCGCAGCGTGGTCTTAATGTGATTTGAGCTGGTTCGGTGCCAAATCAAGGTTCAGCAGCGGGCCCAGGTCAAGGTTGAGATCGCCGGGTTCCAGGTCGAAGTGCTCGCGTAGCTCCGTCATGGCCTGCTCCAGCCTCATCAGCGCCACACCCAGCTCCTCGACCTGGGAGTCCGACAGTGTGCCGCTCTCGACCCGGCGCAGTGCCTGGCGCTCCATCAGCTGGCGGAGCAGTTCGACGATGGTGAGCACGAGCCTGCCGAGGTCGTGACGGATGCTGGCGGCGTCGGTCTCCCAGCGTTGCCCCACTGGACGCCGCTCGGTCATCGTTGACCGTCCTGGCAGGCGTCCATCGACGCGATCAGTGCCCGCAACGAGATCTGCACCAGTTCGACATCGGCGACCGAGATGGTGATCTCGCCGACCAGCACGACACCCCCGGCGAGCAACCGATCCAACAGGTCGACCAGGGCCAACCGCTGGGTACCGGCAGGCTCGAGGGATGGGCTCACGGATCAGGCTCCAGTTCGACGAACGAGTACGGGACCCAGGGGCCGGTCCACTCCACGTGCAGCGGCCAGTTCCCAGTCTGGGACAGCGCCTCTTCCAGGGGTGCGCGCTCGGTACCGGACAGCAGATAAGCGGCGTTGAGCACCATCTCGCGAGATTCCCCGCTCAGTCCGCCCCCCTGTGACGGATAGCGACGGGCTGCCTCGGCAGCGGCCGATACGGCGCGATGGATCACCTCGGCCCCGTGCTCGGCGGCGCGGCGCAACTCCTCGCTACCTCGCAGTTGCGCACGACGTCGGCGCAGGTAAGCGGTTCCTGGTGGGCCTGCATCTGCCTGGTCCACGGTGGGCGCTGAGTGCTCGCCAGGGTCCAGGTATGCCTTGAGGCCCCATTCGGTACGGCCCTGCACCCGACGCAGTGCCGCATCGAATGTGGCGCCGCGCTCGGCCAGCAAAGCACGCACGCGGTCAGTACTGCGGTAGATGGTAGCCAGCCGCAGCGGAACCACCGCAGTGTCTAGTGCCGCTGCGGTCAGCACGGCGTGATGCTTCCGCGCAGTGGCCTCCAACCAGCCGAGGTCCTCAAGGTTGCGCCGCAGGCCCGATTCGTCGAATTCGGTGAGGTCCACCGTGCTCACCAGAGCACTGAGCGCACCGTGTGCCACCACCCGCACCGGGCTGCCAGCCACCCCGGACAGGCCGGCCACCGTGGCCGGGTCAAGCCCACGAGCCACGCCGTAGACGTAGCTGCCCAGTTCAGTCACGGCCAGCCTCCGGCTCTGGGACCTTCCCTGACTCCAATTCGGCCCCCGACTCCAATTCGGCCCCCGACTCCAATTGACTCAGTCGGGTGCGCAGCCTGCGGTTTTCCTCCCGCAGGTTCGACTGCCCGGAGCTCAACGAAGGGTCCTGCTCCCACCAGTCGATGCCCATCTCCCTGGCCCTGTCCACCGAAGCGACGAGCAGCCGCAGCTTGATCGTGAGCAGTTCGATGTCGAACAGGTTGATCCGGATGTCGCCCACGATCACCACCCCCTTGTCCAGTACCCGTTCCAGGATGTCGGCGAGGTTTGCCTGCGGCGCCGGGGGCCGCAGCGAGCCGTAAGGTCCGCCGGTCATCGGAGCTCCTCATGCATGCGGCCGCGTGAGTAGCGGCGAACCCGCCGGTAGGAGACCAGCCCGCCGCTACCGTCCAGGTCAGTTTCGTAGATCGCCAGAATGTCTGCGGAATCCGGGATGCGGCGGGTCTCGACCACCTCCACGCCAATCCGCCAGCCGTGATCGGTCCGCTCGATCGCCACCACAGCCTCCGGATCCCGGCCGGTGAACTCGGCGACCTGACGCACGGCGCAACGAGCCGCCTCGGCGGCGGATAGTCCGCCCGACTCGACCCGGCGCCGGGATCGTTCCGGCTCGGGCACGGCCGTGGACTCGACGCGGCTGCGTGACGACGGCTCGGCGCGGGGTCTAGGCCGGTCCTGGGGTACGCGGTCCTCCGTCTTGTCAACCACCGGCACCGCCCCGGGAAAGTAACCGTTCGATCAATTCCTCCTGTGCTTGCTCGCACTCCTGCTCCGAGATCTCCCCGGCGGCCAGCGCGCGATCCAGTTCCCCAATCTGGTTGCGGATGGAAACCGGGTCGTAGTAAGCGCGTTCGGCCTGCTCCTGCACCCGTTCGGCGAGCCACCACACGCCCCGCAACGGAGCTATCGGCAACGTCAGCAGACCGGTCAGCAGACCCATGGGGCGGACTCCTCGGGCATTCTCACTGTCCAGACACGAAGTCGTAGGCGGGCACCGGACCGAGCAGCCGCAGACGGACGCGTCCGGCGAGCTGACGGCCGCAGTCCTCGACCGCGGCGTCGAACTCATTCCGGCGCTCATCGGCGACCAGAAACGCTGCATCGACCACCCCGTCGGCCTGGGCGGGCGCGCGTGCCACGACATCAACGACATACGGGGTGAGCGCGTCGAGCACGTCCGCGCCGTCCTCCTGCCGTTTCTCCTCCAGCGCACCCACGATCATCTCGCCGAGCCGCAGCCGCTGGTGGTATGCCTGTTCCGGGGACAGTTCGGAGATCGCACCCTGTAGCTCACGGATCTCGGGGTACTCCTCAAGGACCTCCCGCAGCACCGGTTCCTCCTCATAGCGACCGGTGAGGGTGAACTGGGTCCTTTTGGTGAGATCACGCAGCAACGCCGTGAAGTACTCCTGGTGGGGTACCAGCAGCTCGTCGATCACGACCTGCTCATTGGTCACCACGGAACCGAAACGCATCGGCGCAATGGTGATGCCCGCAACCACCAGGGCGTCGAGCACCTGCTCATGGCCCATCAGGTCGGCGCGAGTGCCCAGTGGCCGTCCCAACGAAACGTCCCCTACCACGGCGGCTATCTCCTCGGCGCGGACCAGGCTCACCCGCCCGGTCGGGCCCAGTCCGCGCAGCTGCTCAGGCAGCCGCACCGAGGCGGGCACCACCCCGTAGACGTAGCAGGCCACTTCAGCTTCCGACGGGGTCGTCATTACGGCTGCTCCCGACGCGGCGGCCGACGGCGTACTTCTTCGCGTTCGCGGCGGTCCTTGTCTGAACCAAACACCTGTTCCACTTTCTCGAGCGCAGCGTCGAGCACCCCGCTGGTCTTGCCCTTGGCTGCGCCCTCGGTGATGCCCTGCACCAATCCGGGCAGGCCCACGCCGCCCTTGCCCTTCTCGTAGAGGTCCAAGCGGTTGGTGGCCTCGGCGAAGCGCAGATAGGTGTCCACGCTGGCCACCACGATGCGGGCATCAATGGTGATCAGTTCGATGCCGACCAGCGAGATCCGGACGAAGACATCAATGACCAGACCCTTGTCCAGGATCAGCTCGATGACCTCGGCCAGCCCGCTGCGATTCGGGCGCTCGACGTGCGGACCCTGGCGTTGTGTTGCGACAGTCACTGGTTACCTCCGCCCCGACCGCGCGGCTTCGCGTTCGGGTTCTTCCTCGTAGTCCTCGTCCGGGTCGTCGTAGTCGCCGTCGTGTTCCGCCGCCGAGTCGTCAACGTTGTCGTCGTAGTCGTCGTGTTTCTCCATCACATCGTCTACGTTATTGTCGTTCTTGTCGCGATCCTCTACCATGTCGTCGATGTCGCGGTTGTCCTTCTCTACCGTATCGAGGGCGTCCTGAGCGGATGCGTCGGGCGCTTGGACTTGTTCTTGGCTCTCCCCCAGTTCTTGGCGTTCTTCGGCCTCGGCCGCTATCGCCTCCTCGTGACTGCGCACCACTTTGCTATCCCGAATTTCACCCCGCCAGCCCTGCACCGAATCCGGATTGAGAACGGCCCTGGTCGTGATATGACGCCTGAATTTATTGATTTCCAGCCGGACACGACGAGCCTGAGCGTGCCAGAGGCTTCCGGTGCGCTCCAGCAATCCCCACGGATAGTACTCGAGCACCACCAGAATTCGGGTCATGTTCGGCGTCACGGCATGAAACGACACGGCCCCATCGACGCGGCATTTCGCGCCGTCCGATCGCCAGGCGATTCGCTGGTCGGGGATCTGCTCAATAATCGTTGCTTCCCAGTCACGGTGTGACCGGAGAACCTGCACCGTCCAACTGGACGTCTCATCGGAGGTCTTCTCAACCGCACTGACCTTTTTCATGAACTGCGAAAATTCCTGGAACTGGCTCCACTGATCATAGGCCAGCCGCACTGGAACGTCGACATCGATCTGCTCGACAATACCCATCGGCTTGGTGACCCGCCCGTTCCTGCGCGGACCTGTCACCCCGGAGATTGCCTGTTTGGCGCTCTCCGAGACTCCGGTGATGCCAGCCTTCACGGTCGCGCCGAGCGGCAGCTTGGCCGTGGTGCGCGCCGCACCCCCAGCGATCGCCGTAATCAGCCCCGGTCCGCCGTGCTGCCCATAGTCGATCAACCGCCCAGCCAGGTTCTCCACCGAGCCGACAGCCTTCTCGATTGCCAGTTCGGCCATCAGGGCGAGCAGTTGCTGGCCTTGTTCGACCAGCCGGTCAGTGGGTAACTGGTTCAGCAGACCAGAGGCACCGGTCCGCTCGCGCTCAGGCATTGCGCTCACCCCGCTGTGAACTACCGGCAGTGCGACTGCGAACCGTGCTGCCTGTGGCTCTGTCCGAGCTGTTGGCTGCGCTGGACGTGCCGTCGTCAGCGGCGTCCTCAGCGCGGTCCTCATCGACCCAGTCCTCGTCGGCCGACTCCTCGTCATCGGTGGCCCGCCCGGTCCTGGTGGCTCGCACTGAGCCGGTGCGCTCGTCCAGCCTCCCGCTGAGCCGCTGGGTGCGCTCGCTGAGCCGGTCGCTGAGCGAATCCATCCGCCTGCTCACCACAGCCACCGCAATACCCTTTCCTGCCTCGACCAACCGGCCGCGGACCTGATCACTGAGCGCGCTTAGTTGCGGGCTGGATTGCACCAGTCTGGTGCCCTGCTGAAGCAGCTGGGCGGGATCACGAGCGATCTTATTGCCGGACGCCATTCCGGCAAGCATGATCGCAAGCTTCATTTTCCTCGTCCTGCCAAGAACATACCCACCGGCTACCGCTAGCATCACCCGTCCGCCGTAGCTCACAGCGCTTCCTCCCCGTTCGGTTCCGCCACTCATACTGCCTATATCGTCGCGCGAAGCACCGAGCGGACCGAATGGACCCCACCCTTGTGGGGCTCGGTGAGTACCGCCGGCGCACACCGGTGCACACAACAGAGGGTACCCAAGGTTCCGCAGCCTCAACACAACGTCATACGAATGGCCCAACGACTGCCCCAAATGAGCACAGAAGGAGAGTTCACCTATAGATCACAGTCCGTAGCCATTGTTACTCGAAACCAGCATTGGCGAATCGTGCTCAGCGTAGCCCGATGTCGGTGTACTCACGCTGTGCGTGGCCGGTATAGATCTGACGCGGACGGCCGATCTTGGTCTGCGGATCGCTGATCATCTCGCGCCAGTGCGCGATCCAGCCCGGCAGCCGTCCCAGCGCGAAGAGTACCGTGAACATCCTCGTCGGGAAGCCCATCGCTCGATAAATCAGGCCGGTGTAGAAGTCGACGTTGGGGTAGAGCTTGCGCTCGATGAAGTAGTCATCGCCCAACGCCCGATCCTCCAGTGCCAAAGCGAGGTCAAGTAAAGGGTCGTTGATCCCCAGCTTGTGCAAGATCTCGTCGGCGGTCTTCTTAACGATCTTCGCGCGGGGATCGTAGTTCTTGTAGACGCGGTGCCCGAAACCCATCAGCCGCACCCCGGCCTCGCGGTTCTTAACTTTCTTGATGAAGGCGTCCACGTTATCCTCATCGAGGTGAATACGTTCGAGCATCTCCAGCACGGACTGGTTCGCCCCGCCGTGCAGCGGACCGAACAATGCATTAACCCCCGCCGAGACCGACGCAAACAGATTGGCTTGCGAGGAGCCCACCATTCGCACGGTAGACGTCGAGCAGTTCTGCTCATGGTCGGCGTGCAGCACTAACAGTAGTTCCAACGCGTCGACCACAACCGGGTCTACCTTATATGGCTCTGCGGGCAGCCCGAAAGTCATCCGCAGGAAATTCTGCACCAGTCCCAGCGAGTTGTCCGGGTAGAGGAATGGCTGGCCTGTCGACTTCTTGTAGGCGTAAGCCGCAATGGTGGGCAGCTTGGCCAGCAACCGCACCGTGGAAATCTCCACCTGCTCTTGGTCGAATGGATTGAGACTGTCCTGGTAGAAGGTGGAGAGGGCGGACACAGCACTGGAGAGCACCGGCATCGGATGTGCGTCTCGTGGAAAGCCGTCGAAGAAGCGCTTCAGATCCTCGTGTAGGAGAGTGTGTCTGCGGATCAGATCGGTGAACTCATCCAGTTGGCCACTGGTCGGCAGTTCACCATAGATCAGCAGATAGCTGGTTTCCAGGAACGTGGAGTGCTCGGCAAGCTGGTCGATCGGGTAACCACGGTAGCGGAGTATGCCCGCAGTCCCATCGATATAGCAGATTTCCGAACTACATGAAGCGGTGTTCGCGAACCCGGAATCGAGCGTGACCATCCCGGTGCCTGCCAGCAACTTGCTCAGACCGATCCCGGCTGGACCCTCGGTGCCTCTGAAAACCGGCATCAGGTGCTCGCCGTCCGGGTGACTCAGGCTCACCATCGCCTCGCCGCGACCGTTGCCTGCGGACCCGTCCGGGCGAACCGGTACTTCGGACGCGGTGGCGTCGGCCATTGCAGTCCTCTCACTTTCACACGCTCGACGGCGCACTCTCAATGGCGCACTCCCCGTGGCGGACGGCACGTGACAGACCGTCGACCACACACTCCAAGGTAGCCCGCACGCCGCCTACGATGCAGCGAAACGGGCCTGACGTCGCTGGATCGGCGTGTTTCCGCGGTGCCTACTCGGGTCACCCAGTCGCCCGATCACGGAGCCAGGCGCTGCACCGTCCACTGGCCGTCGTCGTCGCTGCGGTACCGCAGCCGGTCATGCATCCGGTTCGGCCTGCCCTGCCAGAACTCCACGCTCACCGGCCGGATTCGCACGCCACCCCAGTGCGGTGGCAACGGCACTTGCTGGGCATCGGCGAAGCGCCGCGCGACCTGCTCCAGTGCGACGTCGAGAGCGCGCCGGTTCGCCACCACAGCGGACTGGGCCGAGGCCCACGCCGCCAGCTGAGCGCCGCGTGGCCGGGTCTTCCAGTAGGCGGTGCTCTCCGCACGCTCGATGACCTCGATGGGCCCGCGCAGATGCGCCTGCCGGTGCTGCCCGATCCAGGGGAACGTCACCGCGGCGAAGCGGGTGACGTTGAGATCGTGCATCTTGCGTGAGGTGAAGTTGGTGTAAAAAACCACGCCACGCGCGTCGAGTTCCTTGGCGAGCACGGTCCGCGAGCTGGGCAGCCCCTCGGCGTCGGCGGTGGCCAGTACCATCGCGTTGGGCTCGGGCAGACCCGCACCAAGCGCGTCATCCAACCATCTCGCGAGCTGCTCATGCCAAGTGGCGGCCAGATCTTCGGTATCCAGCTCACCAGCGGTGTAGGCGACCCGCATCGCAGGCAGCTCGGCGACCCACTGATGTTGCACCTGACTTGCCCCCACTTCGCACGCTCCTGGTTCCGAGGGTCCGATTCCTCCGAAAGTACGGGCTCGCAGCCCTCACCGACACCCCTGCTATAGCGTTCGGTGACGCAGACCACCAGTGCATGCATTGCCTTGCGGTCATCACCGGTGCAGTCTTCATCCCAGCCGCGCGGCGCCGCGCTGTGGCGAGCGCCCCGAACGTCGGTCAGTCGGTCCACCGCGCGTGCCCAGCCGGGGGCTGAGCGTGCAAGGAGGACGGGTATGACAGCGTCGAACACGCTGACGTCGGCGACAACGCTGGCATCGAATACACCAGTGGCGGATACCGCCAACGACTTCAAGCCTGGGTTGGAGGGCGTGGTCGCCTTCCATACCGAGATCGCCGAACCAGACCGGGCAGGCGGCGCGTTGCGCTACCGCGGCGTGGACATCGAGGACCTTGTCGGTCACGTGACCTTCGGGGACGTGTGGGCCTTGCTCACCGACGGCCGTTTCGGACGTGGCCTGCCACCCGCCGAACCGTTCCCTTTGCCGGTGCATACCGGCGACGTACGGGTCGACGTACAGGCCGCGCTGGCGATGCTGGCCCCGATCTGGGGTTATCGCCCGCTGCTCGACAGCACCGAAAGCGAGGCCCGCGCCGAACTGGCAAGGGCATCGGTGATGGCGCTTTCCTACGTGGCGCAATCGGCTCGTGGCATCCACCAGCCTGCCGTCCCGCAGCGCCGGATCGACGAGTGCATCACCATCACCGAGCGGTTCATGACCCGATGGCGGGGCGAGCCCGACCCGGCACACGTCAAGGCTGTGGACGCCTACTGGGTCTCGGCCGCCGAACACGGGCTCAACGCCTCGACATTCACCGCCCGGGTAATCGCCTCCACCGGTGCCGACGTCGCCGCCTGCCTCTCCGGGGCAATCGGCGCGATGTCCGGCCCGTTGCACGGTGGCGCACCTGCCAGGGTGCTGCCGATGATCGAGGAGGCGGAGCGCACGGGGAATGCCATCTCCGTCGTACGCCGGGTGCTGGACCGCGGCGAGCGGCTGATGGGCTTCGGTCATCGGGTGTACCGGGTCGAGGACCCGAGGGCCCGCGTACTGCGCCGGACCTGTAAGGAGCTCGGGGCGCCACGGTATGACGTGGCGGTGGCCCTGGAGCAGGCCGCGCTGAGCGAGCTGCGCGAGCGGCGACCGGACCGGGTCATCGAGACCAACGTCGAGTTCTGGGCCGCGGTGATCCTCGACTTCGCCCAGGTCCCGCCGCACATGATGCCCGCGATGTTCACCTGCGCTCGTACCGCGGGCTGGTGCGCGCACATCATGGAGCAGAAACGCACCGGCCGGCTGGTCCGCCCCGCGGCGCGCTACGTCGGACCGGATCCCCGCTCTCCGCAGGACGTGGCGGGCTGGAACGAGATCGTCCGACGCTGAGCGGCGTCACGGGGTCAGCCTCGTCGCAGTGTCCAACGTCATAGCTCGGTGTCAGCGTCGCAGCGCGTAGCGGGCGAACAGCTGGCCCTGTGACTCCAGCAGCCAGCGCAGCTCGAGACCGACCGGTTCGGTCAAGGTCGCCCGGTCGACAATCGTCAACGAGCCTGCGCTGCCCACCAACGCGGGTGCGATGGCCAGGAACAGCTCGTCAACCAGGCCAGCGGGGAGCAGGGCGGCGTTGAGGGTCGGTCCGCCCTCGCAGAGCACCGAGCGCACGCCGTGCTCGGTGCGCAGTCGGCGCAACACGGTGGGCAGCGCCAGCTCCTCCCCCGGCGCCGGTCGCAGGTAACTGACCTGCGCCAGGCAGCCGGGCAGTTCGCTAGCGCTGGCCGTGACCACCAGCACCCGCGAGTCCGGGTCGGCCAACAGCGGCAGATCAGCAGTCAGGGTGAGCCGACGGCTGAGCACGACGGCGAGTGGGTCGGGCGTCAGGCCCCGGGCCACCCGGCGCTGTCGGCGCGTCGGGTCCCGCACCAGCCGCCGGTAGCGCTCGGTGCGCACGGTGCCAGCGCCGACCATGACCGCATCGACCATCGCCCGCAGTTCGTGGAACAGCTCCCGATCCGCCTGGTTGCTGATCGGCGCGGTGCGCCCGTGCACGGTCGCGGCCCCGTCTGCGGTGGCCACCATGTTGAGCACCAGGTACGGCCGGTGCTCGGGAGCGAGCTCGGCGAACGTGAGGCCGTCCAGCGCCTCGACGGCGGTGACGGTCCCCTGGTCGGGCAGCAGTCGGCGCAGCGTTGCGGGGTCCGGACTCATGCCGGATGCCCTGGCTGGATGTGCTTCGCCCGGTGGAACTCGAAAAACGAATCGTGACCTGCATGGTGGGCCTCGACCGGCTCGAGCTGGTGACCGACATGGTCACCGAAATCGACCCGATCCCGGATCCGCCCGACGAACCAGTTGCCGCATTCCTGCAGGATCGGCACGCCATCCGGGCCGGGTTCCCAGGCGCACTGCGTGAACTTGTCCACCTCATCGCCGCTGTGCCCGCCGAACAGCTCTGCCAGCGCCTCGGCGTCGCGGGGTACGAAGTGCACCGCCAGCAGGTCAGCCTGCTGGGCTATCCGGTAGGTGCGGTTCCCCTTGGAAAGACAGACCAGGAAGCGCGGCGGATCCATGCTGCTCTGCGTGGCGAACCCGATGAGGCAACCGGCCTGTTGGCCGGCCGCGCGGACGGTGACGATGAACATCGGGTAGTCCAGCTCGCCGACCAGGTCGTGAAAGGTGTCATGAGCGTCCACAGCGATCAACCTACCGGTGGGGACGGGACCCACGGCCATTTAAAGATCAAATATCAGGTCCGGGGTGGCCGGGGTGGCCGCAGCAGAGGTACCAGGCTCGTTGGACTGCCGCGGACAGTTCATGATCGCTGTTTCGGAAGGGATCGCCGCGCGCCGCGCGGCTCGTTCTTCCAAGACAGCGATCTTGAAGCGACTATACCCCGAATCCACGACAGGTGGGCGAGTAGACCGGGTGGGTACGGTGATCGGAACTTTGACACCAGGAAAGGGGCAAGGTGAAGCACATCCACAGCGGTAAGGTGCGGGACTTATATTCGATCGACGACGATATCCTGCTGGTCGCCTCGGACCGGGTCTCCGTGTACGACGTGATTCTGCCGACGCCGATTCCCGAGAAGGGTGCGCTACTCACCCAACTCTCGGTGTGGTGGTTCAACCGGCTCGCCGACGTGATGCCTAACCATCTGATCTCTGCCACCCACGTGCCGCCGGAATTCGAGAAACGCGCTATTCGCTGCACATCTCTCCAAATGATTCCGGTGGAGTGCATCGCTCGTGGTTACCTGGCCGGTCTGGGACTGCGCGAGTATGAGAAGTCCGGCACGGTGTCGGGTGTTCCGTTGCCTCCCGGGTTGGTCGCCGGGAGCCGACTACCCGAACCGATCTTCACGCCGACCACCAAGTTCTCCGACACCGGGCACGACGAGTTCATCACTTTCGACGATGTGGTTCGGGAGACCGGCCGGGAGACCGCGGAGCGCTTGCGTTCGCTGACCCTGGAACTCTACGAGACGGCAGCCGCGCACGCCCTCCGATGCGGGATCATCATCTCGGATACCAAGTTCGAGTTCGGGTGGGATTCCTCCGGTCAGTTGACACTCGGCGATGAGGCGCTGACGTCGGATTCCTCACGTTTCTGGACGACGGACAACTGGCGGCCCGGCCAACCGCAGTACTCGCTCGACAAGCAGTTCGTCCGGGATTGGGCGGTCAGCACCGGCTGGGACAAGGAACCACCTGGTCCGGCCATTCCCGACGCGATCCTGGCCGAAACGCGACGCCGGTACGTCGAGGTCTACGAACGCATCACCGGCTCCTCCTGGTGCGCTTGATCGTTTTTCAGCGGCTCTTCGCGAGGCTGGGCGGAGTCCAGGGCAAGCCATGATTGCTTAACGTTGCACTGTTGCGACACCCAGTAGCCACCGACACTCCCTCAGCCGATCAACCGGTTGTTCCGGTCCACCTCGGTAGCTGATCGCCGACAGCCCTGCTCTGCTCAGTTGTCAGTTGCCACACAAGCCGCGATTCGGCGCCGAATGCCAGTCTACGGGGTCCGAAACTGCGATTCGGCTCCGAATAGCGGTTTACGGGTGTCCAGAACAGCGATTTGGCTCCGGATGGCAGTTGGGGGGCGGTCTGGGTGGGACAAACGCGGTGGTGATAACGGGTTCGTTGTGGTAGGCGTGCGCGGTGCACCAAGCCGTGGCCGACGCATGTGGCGGTGTGGGGCCTGCTTCCATGTAAGAATTCACGTGCTCGTTTCGTCGTGGCGATGGCGCTTCGCAGAATTCATTGCGAAACGGGTGGCTGAACTCTGTCATTCCGGGTGTAAGGTTTACGTCGCAGCGAGGAGACAACAAATGGGCGAGGGGATCACCGAGGGCATCCCAGAAGACGCCGCAGGAGGCATCACGGGGTCGACCGTGCCGCGTCGGCAGCTCGGCAGGTATCTGCGTGAGCTGCGTAAAGGATCGCGGCTGACGGCGCGGAGGACGGCAGCGGAGCTGACGTGGTCCGAACCGAAGATCTGGCGCATCGAGAGCGGGCGGACCGGAGTGCGCAGCTCTGATGTGGAGGCGATGTGCCGCATCTACGGTGCCCCGCCGGACCTCACCACGGCGCTCATGGGCCTAGCGAAGGAGACCAAAGCGCGCGGCTGGTGGCACGCCTACGGAGACGCCATCCCGGAGGGTTTCGACCTCTACATCGGTTTGGAGGAGGCGGCGTCCCACCTTGCCTGGTACGAGTCCGAACTGGTGCCCGGCCTGCTCCAGACCCACGACTACGCCCGCACCGTGATCCGGGCGGACAATCCCGGGGTGGACGACGCCGAGATCGAGCGGCGGGTCGACGCCCGGATCGCCCGGCAGGTACTGCTCACCAGGGTTACCGCCCCGACGATACTGAACGTGGTGCTCAACGAAGCCGTCCTGCGCCGTCCGGTGGGGGGTAACAAGGTCATGCTGCGTCAGCTCGAACGGTTGGTGGAGATCAGCGAGCTACCCACCGTGTCGCTTAGAGTGATGCCGTTCGGCGTCGGGCTGCACAACGGCGCCCTGTCGGGGCCGTTCGTCATACTGCGATTCCCGCTGAGCGGCACCGGGGAGGAGACCGAACCGCCCACGGTGTACGTCGATGGCTTCACGGGCGCGTTGTACCTGGACAAAGCCCGTGAGATCTACCTGTACGACGCCGCGTTCGCTAGCATCTGGGAGTCGGCTCTCGACGAGAAGGCTTCCCGAGAGTTGATCACTGAAGTAGCAAGGGAGTTGGAAAAGTGAGCAAAATCGATCTATCTAGCAGTAAGTGGCGCAAGAGCAGCCGAAGCAACGGGCAGTACAACTGTGTAGAGGTGGCCGACCTGGACGGCGGGCAGCGCGCCGTGCGTGACTCCAAGCACCCTACCGGCCCGGCCCTGCTTCTCGCCCCAGCCGAGTGGGCCGCCTTCACCACCGGAATCAGGCACGGCCAGTTCGGCTGACCCACCTCCGTCAGCACCCCGGCAGCCGCAGCGGCCACCGGGATCCTCGCGGCGCCTGTCCAGGCGACTTGGTGGGCTGCCGCGCGGTGCCGTCCGCCACGAGCAGGCCCGACAAGGAATGCCTTGGCCGGGCGGGACGGCCATCCCGAAGACATCTACCCAGTGGCCGATTCCGCAGCGAAACCCGGATCTGCCGCTAGCCGCGATGGACGCCGGAATGCACGGAGTCGGGCCCTGCGGGCAATCGCCTATACGGGTGGTCAGCTCGAAAGGGCCTGTTTGGCTAGCTGGTCCTGAAGCGTCGCGTGCCGAAATTGGTAGAACGGCCCGACGGTGCGCAACACTCCGCGCTTCCGGGCGTCTTCAAGAAAAGTTAGCAAACCTACTGCGGGAACCTTCCTGGAAATCCGTAAATGACACCAAGCCGACATCGTCGCCCACGTTGCGGTGCCGGTGAAGCCGATCGCGAGCAAGCCCGTGAGCGCGCCCACGAGTCCGGTCGTGATCCCGAACTCGAGGCTGACCGCTAACACGCCCGCTAACGCGACCGCGAACCCGACCGCGAGCAGGCCCGCTGCCCCGACCGCGAGCCCAGCCCCGAGGATGCCCGCGGGCCCGCCCGCGAACATGCCTGCGAGCCGACCCGTGAACTTGGCCGTGAGCTTGCCCGTGAACCCGGCCGCGAGTCCGGCCATGCGGTCATGGCGCCAGGTCTGGTAAGGATCGAGCGGACTGGACTCCTCAGGGCTGTGGTCGATGAGCCTGCCCGCGAGCGCGACTGTGAGCCCGGTTCCGAGCGCGGTAGCGAGTGCGAGTGCGAGCGCGAGCCCGACTGCAGGCTCCTCGCGGAGCCCGACCGCCAACCCCACGCTTATCCCGGCCGCGAGCCCGATGGTGAGCGCCTTCGCAAGGACCTGCCGCGCAAGGACAGCGCGCCAGTTCGCCATCCTGATCCATTGGGGCTTCACTTCCTCCCGCTCTGGCGCGAGCACGTCAGCGAGCCCGGCAGCGAGCGCGGCAGCGAACCCGATCGTGAACCCGAACACGAGCCCGACCATGAGCCCGGCCACGAGCCCTGCTGCGAGCCCGACAATGAGCACGGCCACAAGCCCGAACACGAGCCCGGCCACGAGCCCGGTGGCGAGGATGCGGGGGGCGCGGGGAGCCCAGCGGGGGATATGCCACCAGGCGAGGTCACGGGCGTTGTCCTGGTTCAGCCGGTGGGCGAGGAAGGCGAGGGTCTGGCGAGCTTGAGCCAGAGAGTAGCGGGAGGGCGGGCGGCCCGCTCGGGGGGTGTAGGCAGCGGGCAGAACGCGGGTGATCAGGTATTCTTCGACAGCCTGGGGGTTGGTGAGGAGTTTCTTGACGTCGTCGCCGGTCTGGTAGGTGTCGCGGACCAGGGTCAGGGCCAGGGGGGTGGACAGCCCGCCAGCGAGGGTGCTGTCGGGGTCTTCACGAAGGTGGGTGAGCAGGTCGGTCCAGCCGGTGGGGGGTGGGCCGGTGCGGGCTCGGTGCAGGTAGTTGGCGGCGTCGGGGGCGGTCACGTCGTGCAGCTGCACGGTGGCGGCCCCGACCAGCCATTGGCAGGTGGCGGCCTCGGGCAGCTCGAATCTGCGGGTGAGCACGACGAGGCGGAACGGGGCGTCGCTGAGGGCTTGGAGCGCGGCCGGATACAGCTCCGGGGCCATCTCGTCGAGACCATCAAGGATAAGAGCCACGGTGTCAGGTGTGTCCAGCAGCGCGCTCGCCTCGGTGACCCCGCTGCGCCGGCTGAACAGCGGATACTCGCTGGCCAGCCGGTCGGCCAGCCAGTCGCGCACCGAGCAGGTGGTGGGGTCCCAGCCGTGGGTGGTGAACAGCACCGGCACCGGGCAGCGGGCCCGCGCTGCCTCGTCGAGCTGGTAGCGGTGTTCCAGAGCGTCGAGCAGCAGCAGGATCGCGGCGCCACTCTTGCCCGCGCCGGGTTCGCCGACCACGACGACCCGGCCGGAGGGCAGACCGCTGTACAGGGCGTGCAGTTCGTGGCGCCCGCCACCGGCGTGCAGATCCGCCTCGGTGCTGGCGGCGTGGCCGGGCAGCGGCCGGAACACCGGTTTCGCGCCGGGTGGACCGACTGCCGCCGCCACCGGACCCGCCACATCCGGGGCGCTGAGCGACCAGCGGACCGGGATCGGTGCGGGCGTCAGCAGGCTCCGTTCCTCGGCCGCGTCGCGCCACAGCCTGTACACCGCCTGGGCCAGCAGGGTGGTCAGGGTGTCCACTGACCGGTGGTCGGATGGACGGGGTCCAGAGCACAGCCGGGGCAACACCGCGATGAGCACGCCCACCAGACCCAACACGAACCCGCCGAACCCGACGATGTCCCTGCGCGCCTCGGACGGGAGGCGGTAGACCCACCACACAAGAGCGGCCCCCACCACGACCAACCCCACGGCCAGTGGCCACCGAACGCGGTCCCACTTGATCACAACTGGAAATTGTGACATATCGGAACTGCCCGGTAACGTAGCCTTTTCGATCGTCTTGTCGCCGTGGGCGTTTACCCGATGCTCATCGGTGATCCCGCGGGACTGACCCTCTATCTGTGCCGCGAGCTGTGCCGCGAGCACCTGGCCATCTACCGTCAAACGGGTCCCGCCCTGACTCCACGAGAGTGAGCCCGCATGACGCAGACCATCCAACTGAGTATCCCCGCTGAGCTGAAGCCTGCTGATGGGCGGTTCGGCTGCGGACCGTCGAAGGTTCGGCCGAAGCAACTTGCCGCGCTGTTCAGGACCGGTGGCGCGGTGCTGGGTACCTCGCACCGGCAGAAGCCGGTGCAGTCGGTGGTGGGGCGGATCCGGGCGGGGCTGTGGGAGCTGTTCGGGCTGCCCGAGGGCTACGAAGTTGTGCTCGGTGTCGGGGGCACCACTGCGTTCTGGGACGTCGCGACGTTCGGGCTGGTGCGGGAGCGCGCGCTGCACCTGAGCTACGGGGAGTTCTCCAGCAAGTTCGCCGCTGCGACGAAGGGGGCGCCGTTCCTGGCCGAGCCGATCGTGGTCACCGCCCCGGCCGGGGACGCCCCGGAGCCCGTCGCCGACCCGTCCTGCGACCTGATCGGCTGGGCGCACAACGAGACGTCGACCGGGGTGATGGTGCCGGTACAACGCCCAGCCGGGTCCGACCACGCGCTGGTGGCGATCGACGCGACCAGTGGCGCGGGTGGCCTGCCGCTGCGGGCCGCCGACGTGGACGCGTACTACTTTGCGCCGCAGAAGTGCTTCGCCTCCGACGGTGGGTTGTGGATCGCGCTGCTGAGCCCGGCCGCGCTGGAGCGCGTCGAGGAGATCAGCGCGTCCGGGCGGTGGGTGCCGGAGTTCCTTTCGCTGGCCACGGCGCTGGACAACAGCCGCAAGGACCAGACCTACAACACCCCGGCGCTGACCACCCTGCTGCTGCTGGCTGACCAGATCGAGTGGATGCTGGCGGGCGGCGGGCTGGACTGGTGTGTCGCGCGCACCACCGACTCCTCGTCGCGGCTGTACTCCTGGGCCGAAGCGTCGGAGTACGCCACGCCGTTCGTCGCCGACCCGGCCAAGCGCTCGCTGGTGGTGGGCACCGTCGATTTCGCCGATTCGGTCGACGCGGCGGCGGTGGCGAAGGTGCTGCGGGCCAACGGCATCGTGGACACCGAGCCGTACCGTAAGCTCGGCCGCAACCAGCTGCGGGTCGGTATGTTCCCCGCGGTCGACCCTGAGGATGTTGCGGCGCTGACGTCGTGCATCGACTGGGTGGTCGAGCGCCTGGAATGACACGGATGATGCTGTACCTCCGATCGCGGTAGTTGGCGGCGCGCCTCCCCCTTCGAGGTGGCGCAACGGCCTACGGTGTTCGGCAACGGGCACGGGTTGATGCGGAGGTCCTGGGATGCGCGCGCTGCGGGTAGTCGGTCTGGGGATCGACGGCCGCACGGTCATCCTGGAGACGGTGGCCCAGCGGTCCGGCGAGCGGCGAGAGCGGTTCACGTTGCCCGCGGACGAAGGCCTACATGCAGCTGTTCGGGGTGATCTTCCTCGCCTCGGGCAGATCGAGATTGAGCTGGAGAGCCAAATGCGACCCCGTGAGATCCAGGCCCGGATCAGGGCTGGAGAGTCCGTCGAGCAGGTGGCCACGGCCGCAGGTGTCCCGAGCGAGCGGATCGAACGGTTCGCCTACCCGGTGCTGCTGGAGCGGTCCCGCACCGCACAGCTGGCCCAGCAGGCCCACCCGGTGCGCTCCGACGGGCCCGACGTGCGCACGCTGGAGGAGGTCGTCAGCGAGACCTTCAGCCAGCGGGGTCACGACTACGCGGCGGTGGCCTGGGACTCGTGGCGTGGGGAGAACGGCAAGTGGATCGTGCAACTGCGCTGGCTGGCCGGTCGCTCGGACAACAGGGCACACTGGACGTTCCACCCGGGCGCACACGGCGGCACCGTGACGGCGATCGACGACCATGCCACCGACCTGATAGATCCGCAACCGGCTATTCAACTGCGCCCGGTGCCCCCCGTGTCCCCGGTGATCCCCGTGTCACCGGTGATCCCAGTACCCCCGGTGATCCCAGTACCCCCGGTGGCCTCGCTGGCCGGGTCGACGGTGACCCCGGCCAGCCACGAACCCGCCCAGCGGGAGCAACCGCGGACGCAGGACCCGCTGATCCAGCACCAGCACACCGCCAGGGCAGTACCCGACGACGGACCCGCATACCGCCCGGCCTACCGACCCGCCGCAGAGCACCGCGAGCCGCAGACACCGCCCCAGCAGACACCGCCCCAGCTGACACCGCCCCAGCAGACACCGCCCCAGCCCCCCGCCGCGCAGCCGCCACCAGCGGCGCCCAAGCGGGGCCGCAAGGATCGCCCGATCGTCCCGTCCTGGGAGGATGTGCTGCTCGGCGTGCGTTCACCACGCGAGTAGTGCCGTCCGGCCCCGTCCCCTCACTCGGCTCGGCCGGGACATCAGCCGAGAAGGGACAGCAGGAGAGTGATCCAGGTGAGCAGGATGCCCCCCGCGGCACCGTAGGCCACCCAGCGCCAGACCGGGATTGCCCGAGTCAGCCACATCGAGGGCGCGAGCCCTGCGGCCACCGCGACGTTCGCCACGACGACGGACCAGGGGCCCCTGGCGGCCAAGCCTTCGGAGAGGGCGAACAGGGCAATTCCCACCAGGACAGCGGTAGCCGCGCTGAGGGCGCCGCCGGTTACCCACGGGGTCGGCTCCTGGCCCTGGCCGGGCGACAGGACCTCCATCCCACCAGCCATCGGGTCGCCGTAGGCCACCGGGACACCGGTGGCGCCTGCCAGTCGTGCTGCGAGCAACCGGCCGCGCTGTGACACCAGGACGCCCGCCTCGCGCTCGCCGTCCCCGGCGCGGCCAACCGCCTCGGCGACCCGGGCCCATTCATGCAGCGCAGGTTCCAGACCAGGGGGCAGTTGCAGGTCACCCGGGTCCAGCGGCAGACTGCCGGGCCCGATGAGCACCGCACGACCCCCTCGGGCGTGTAGCTCCAGCACCGCACAGCTGCCAGTACCCCGACTGTCCGTGTCAGTCACCTCCAGCGATCACCTCAAGCGGAGACCTGCTCACGCTGCCAACATCCCACTATGTTTATGTATAGCTCGTTCAGGTGATGAGGAATTGATGGGATGGCTGGTTACTCTCACGAAGGGGGCAGGAGGCCGGATGGGCAACAGCACGGTCAATCCGAGCTTCACTCACCGGGACTTACGACGTTACCGAGAAAAAGTCCATACCTGCGTGGCGGCGCTGGCTCGGATGCTCGCCGGGAACAGCTTCGCCGCCGACCGGCCACGGATCGGGCTGGAGGTCGAGCTGCACCTCGTAGACAAGAATCTCGATCCGGCGATGGCCAACGCGGCCGTGCTGCAACGGATCGACGACACAGCATTCCAAGCCGAGCTCGGTCAGCACAACATCGAGATCAACATCACGCCTCGGCCGCTGACCGACGATGAGCCGATAAACCTTGAGCACGATCTGCGGGCCGCCCTGGCAACCGCCGAACGGGCCGCCCGTGACACAGCAGCCGGCACAGTCATGATCGGCATCCTGCCGACGCTTCGGGCGGAGCACTTCGACCTGCGGTGGATGTCTGCCAAATCGCGCTACGCCTCGCTCAACGAACAGATCCTCGCCGCCCGGTCCGAGGAACTGATGCTCGACATTCAAGCTGCGTCGTTGAACGGGGCAACACCGGAGCGGTTGACGTGCACAGCCGACTCAATTCTCCCGGAATCCGGGTGCACATCGGTGCAACTGCACCTGCAGGTCACCCCAACGGATTTCGCGCCACACTGGAATGCCGCGCAGGCATTGGCCGGGGTGCAAGTGGCGCTGGCAGCCAACTCACCTTTTCTGCTGGGCCGGGCGCTGTGGCAGGAGACCCGTATCCCGTTGTTCGAGCAGTCCACCGATACCCGCGCACCGGAGCTGCGCAACCAGGGTGTGCGCCCCAGGGCCTGGTTCGGCGAGCGGTGGATCACCTCGATCCTCGACCTCTTCGAGGAGAACGTGCGCTACTTCCCCCCGCTACTGTTCGATATCCAGGACGAGGACCCGCTGGCGGTACTCGCCGAGGGTAAGACTCCAGCGCTCTCCGAGCTGCGGCTACACAACAGCACGATCTGGCGCTGGAACCGGCCCGTGTACGACATCGCTAACGGGATACCGCACCTGCGCGTCGAGAACCGGGTGCTGCCAGCCGGTCCGACGGTCATCGACATGCTGGCCAACGCCGCGTTCTTTTTCGGCGCGATGCGCGGGCTCGCCGAGCTCGACTGGCCGATCAGTCGCCAGATGTCGTTTCGCACCGCGGAGGAGAACTTGTACACGGGCGCCCGACTGGGCATGAAGGCGCTGCTGTATTGGCCGGGCATGGGGTATACCCCGCCGGACGAGTTGGTGCTGCGCAAGCTGTTACCGCTGGCCCATGATGGGCTGCGCAGCTGCGGGGTATCCGACGCCGCACGTGAGCGCTATCTCGGGGTGATCGAGCAGCGCTGTGTGACGCGGCGAACCGGCGCCACCTGGCAGTGCGAAGCCGTGCAGGCGCTGGTTAAATGCGGCGCCGACCGTCACACCGCGCTGACCACCATGCTCCGCCACTACATCGCCCACATGCACTCGAACCAGCCAGTCCATTCCTGGCCGTCCCTCTAAACGTGCCTGACGGCAACCCAGATAAACGCGAGTCGGCTCCGAACGGTCACACCGGCCACCTAGACTCCGTCGGCGTGGACCCCGTGCTGCGCAGCGCCGACTTCGACGACCTGGAAGCCATCGGGGTGGCCGACGGGCGCAGCTTCGGTCTGACCCACAGCGAGCAGGACATTACCGACATCCGGCCGCTCTTCGAGCCGGATCGCTTCCTGCTGGCCTGCGACCGAGTGGACGGGCAGATCGTGGGGGTCACCGGCAACTTCCCGTTCACGATGACGGTGCCCGGCGGCGCGACGCTCGAGGTTCCTGGTGTCACCTGGGTCTCGGTGATACCTACCCACCGGCGCCGCGGCGTGCTGCGCGCGTTGCTGGCGGCACAGCACCACAGATTCATCGAAGACGGGACGGCGGTCTCGATTCTGACGGCGAGTGAGGGCGCCATCTATGGCCGCTTCGGCTACGGCCCGGCTACCACCAAGCGCTGGGTGCAGATCGACCGACGGCTGGTCGCGTTCCGGCCAGGGGCGCCAAACCCCGCAGGTGTACGCCAGGTCGATGCGCACCAGGCCCGCGAGCACGCGCCCGAAGTGCATCATCGATGGTGCGCACACACGCCTGGCGCGCTGTCCCGCAGCCCGGCCTGGTGGGACCACTTGCTCCTGGATCGCGAGCACAGCAGGCGAGGGGGGTCGGCGCTGTTTCACCTGGTACACCCGGACGGTTGGGCCGCCTACCGGATCATCGACGGTGAGCAGCGCTGCCGGCTGGTGGAACTGGTGGCTGCTACCGACGAGGCGCACGTCGCACTGTGGCGGGTCCTGCTCGGACTGGACCTGGTCCACACCATCACGACCGACGCCTGCCCGCTCGACGATCCGCTGCCCTTCCTGCTCGCCGACCCCCGGCAGGTACGCACCACCGATCTCGAGGACGGGTTGTGGATCCGGTTACTGGACGTACCCGCCGCGCTTGCCGGGCGCCGCTACGCCGCCGACATGGACGTCAGCATCGAGGTGCATGACGCATTCCTGAGCCGAGGTGGACGGTTCCGACTGCGCGGAGGGCCGGACGGAGCCTGCTGCGAGCCGACCGAACGGCTGCCCGAAGCGCACGTCGAGATCGCTGCGCTTGGCTCGCTGTACCTCGGCGGGCACCAAGCCCTGGTCCTCGCACGGGCTGGGTTGCTGCAGGTGGAAGATCACCAGGTGTTGCGTGCGCTGGCCAACGGGTTCGGCACTGATCGATCACCGCAACACGGCACCGAGTTCTGACCCAGAGCAATGCTGACCTGGGCGATTCTGACCTGGGCGATTCTGACCTGAACGCGGCCCTGACAGCGTCGTAGAACCCGGCCAGGGACTCTCCGGCCAGGCTCTACGACGTGTTTCCCGAACTGCGATTGCCACGCTCCCACCACGAAGCGGACAAAGTTTAGGTTAGGCTAACCTAGTAGGGAAGTCAATCTCAGAACACCCACAGCACCCGATGTGACGAAGATTACACGACGGGCTTGCGTGCCAGCGTCGCCCCTCGAGCAAGCGCAACGAGCGCCGCCGGACTACTCGAGCGCCAGCCAGTCCCGCACCGCCTGCTGGCCTAGCTGCCCATCAGTTACGACGACCCGAGGGTGGTTGCTAGTGTAGTTCAGGTTTGGGTGAGGTGCACCAAATGTGTGTGAAATCCGGGGTAACTGGTGGCCACCGAGTCCCACTCGGAAATAACAGTCGTACCGGTGGTGGCTGTGGCTAGAGCCGCCGCGGACATGGCGATCCGGTGATCCCCGTGTGAGTTAATTTGTCCCGCCACGAGCTTGCCACCACCGTGAATATCGAGCCCGTCTGGATGTTCGTCAACCGAAATTCCGAAGGTACGCAACATATCCGCGGTCGTGGTGATCCTGTCGGATTCTTTGACTCGAAGGTCGGCGGCATTTCGGATGGTGGTTTTTCCCTCAGCGAGAGCGGCTGCGATGGCAAGTGCCGGAACCTCGTCGATGAGCCCAGGGATTTCAGCAGGATCATCGATGTTGGTAGCGTGCAGCCGAGTTCCTCTAACGGTGAGTGCGCCCGCACTAGAAGTGAAAATATCCGCACCCATTCGGCGGAGCACGTGGATGAAGTCCGCGCGGCCCGGGCCAAGATAGACAGGATCGATCTCAACGTGACTGTCCGGGGTGCCGGCTGCCGCACAAACCCAAAAAGCTGCACTGGACGGATCACCTGGTACAACCCAGTTCTGCGGGGCCAGTTCGCTCGGCTTCAGCGTGATAGTGCTGCCGTCCACGGTAATGGCAGCTCCGGCCTGAATAAGCATTTCTTCCGTATGGGCGCGCGATGGCGCCGGTTCAATGACAGTGGTTTCGCTGTCTGCGCGCAATCCAGCAAGCAACACCGCCGATTTCACTTGAGCCGAAGCCATCGGTAGTGCGTAGGTGATCCCTGTCAGTGTTCCGCCGCGAATTACCAGTGGTGGGTAACGATGCTCGCGAGCATCCACGGTCGCACCCATCGAACGTAGCGGCCGCGCAACGCGGTCCACTGGTCGACGTACAAGGTACTGGTCGCCGGTCAGCACATGGAGACCTGGGATACCAGCCACCAGGCCAGAAATGAGACGGATTCCAGTGGCAGCGTTTCCGCAGTTCAGAACTGTAGTTGGTTCTCGGAGATCACCTCCATCCACGACGAGCAAGCCAGCATCTTCGACGGTGATACGGGCACCCAGAGCACTCATGATGGCCCGGGTGTGCGCTACATCCTCACCCGTCGACAAACCACGAATCGTCGAGACCCCCGGCGTGCTCGCAGCGAGAATCAGCGCCCGGTGCGAGATGGACTTATCGCCCGGTACAGCAATCTTCCCTTGGAGCGGAGCGGGACCTCGAACCCTGTAGTCAGACATGGACATCCTTTCGCCGAAACGTAACCTATCGCATACATAGTAAACCCTTACAGCTGACCGGAACCCCCCGTTGCCAAACCTAGCCCGTGCACTGTAGACATTCAGCCGGCGCACGGAGGGTATCGGAATCAGCCTTCGATATGAAGATGCGTAATAGTGATCCATCCGAACACCGCACCAGAGGAACAGCGACCACCGCTCAAGCGCGCACCACAACACCCTCTACCCCCGACCCACCCCACCGACCAGCACAGCGCCAGCCGTCACGGCACAGCGCCACCCCACCCGCCGAACCTCCACCACCGCACGTCACAAACCCACCGGTCATCACGCCACATCACAACACAGCACCTCTACGCACACCAACTGAATGTGTACCGTGCACATGCATCGGTTATCCCACAGGCCGAGATCATATTCGGTAATTCGTGATTGCGGACTGACTGCCGTTGCCTCCACGATCACCAGGCCGCACGCTAATGCACGCTGGTGATAGTGCATGTAGTGCCATAACGTCGGCTGTCCAGTTGTGGCCATATATTGACTCGTCGGTGCCAGCACAACTCGGTTGGCCAGCGCCACCCCACGCAAATACGTCGGGCTCCACAGCGTGCTTTTCATTAATATGCCATGGATTCCACTGGGATAGCGGCCCTGAACTCGGCGGGCCCGGCACCGAACGCCAGCGTGCGTACCGCAGCGTAGCCACCCAGCGAGATCTCCACCCGCGTAGCGTGCCAGGTATGACGCCCGTCCCGCCGCCGCTGCCCCGCAGCCTCGCCGACCCGCGGCCGGTCGTCACCATCGGCACCATCGCCTGGTTCGCCGCTGCGGTGGTGTTTCTCATCGCAGACGGGGCGTCGGGCTGGATGTGGACGTGCGTGGTCGGCGGGCTACTCGGCCTGCTCGGTCTCACGATGATCTACTGGCAGCACCACGCCGCCCAGCGTGGTTCCCGCACCGCCCAGCGCGGCCTGGTCTGACCGGACTCCGGACGCCCGACCCAGAACCGCCGATTCACGAGCGCAGCAGGAGAGCGGCGCGCACCGGGTCGGTGGCGTGCACGGTGCCGTTCGGGGTGACCCAGAAGGGGACCGCGTGGTCAGTGGCGTTGTGGCGGACCTTCAAGTGGTCGTGCAGCCGCAGCTCACCGTCGGGTACCGGGAGGCCGACAGCCGCGCACACCGCGACCACCTCCACCAGCTCCGCCCACCGCACTACCCGCCCGGTTCCCCGATCCAGCAGCTCGGGCGCCACCTGTTCGGAGGCCAGTGGCAGGTCCAGCAGATCAGCCAGGGCAGCCGGATCACCGCCTGCCACCAGCTCGCCGGGTGGCAGCACCGCGGCCAGCCACGGCAGGTCGAGTACCATCGCGCGGCCGGCTTCGATCACGTCGCCGGTGACCACCCGCACCCGATGCGGCGGGTCCACCGCATCGGGGTCGAGGTCGGCGCAGACCAGCGCGGCGTGCGCGGCGTAAACCACCGCGGGGGTAAGGGTGCGGGCCGGGTCGGCGAGGCGGGCCAACACGTCGGCGGCGTCGGCGGGGGACGTGATGCTCAACCCGGCACGCACCCCAGCGGCGGCGAGCAGGGCTTGGTCAACCTCCAATACCGGCACCGGGTCGTAGAGCCCGGCCAACGAGACGGCCCCCGGCAGCCGCCAGTACGGCGGCGGATGAGCACCGAACCGGGCGTTGCGGGCCAGCCACCATCCGGTGTATCCACCGGGCTGGCGCAGCGCGGCGAGGCAGGCTGGGTCGGCGGCGAGCGTCCGCAACGCAGCGGGCCAGCACTGTTCGTCGACAAGATCCAAATCCCGGACCGCCAGCAGCGCGGGCGGGTCGGCGGACTGCGCCCACCACTGCTCCTCGCCGTCCAGGTCGTGATCAGGACCCTCGGGATGGGGGTCGTCAAGCACGGCGAAGGAGTCCAGCACGCCGACCGCACGTAACGCGTCGGGCGGGTACGCGGCAACGACCGCCGGATCGAGCACGCCCAGTGGCGCGTCGGGGGCAAGCAGCCCCCGCAACGCCCCGCCGGGCAACACCAGCTCGTCGGCGCGCCGTGGCGCACCGTCCTCGTCGGGTAGCGCCAGCGCGCCGAGCCAGGGTCGCGCCCCCGTCCGCTGCACCAGTGCCAGCACCGCCCGCGCCAGACCAGTCACGTCGACGCCGTCCTCAGCGTCGTCGACACTGCGCTCGACGGCGGGGCGCAGCGCGTCCAGCAGCTCCCCAAGCCCCACGGCGTGGGCCCCGAGCCGCTCCAGCAGCGGGTGCGCGGCCCCCGGGTGCACCAGCCGCAGCTGCGCCGCGGCGTGGACGTCGGCCCCACCGATATCGACCCCCCCGATATCGACAAAGCCGCCCAGCAGCACCCCGCGCGGGCCGGTGACGGTGCGCCCGTCGACCAGCGGCACCGGCAGCGCGCCGAGCTCTTCGCGGGCCTTCGGGTCGGCGTCGAGCAGGGGCGCCAGCGCCGAATAACAGCGCCGCCACCACGAAGGCGACCGGTCCAGCCCGGCCAGCCGCTCGGCGATCGCCGCCGGGCGCAGCCGGGGCACGCCGAGCGCAGCCAGCGCAGTGGCGTGCCGGGGTGCGGCCAGCTCGGCGGCGAGCAGGTTGGGGATGACGTCGGCGAGCAGCGCGGCCAGGTCGGGCAATGGCACGTCCAACACCGCAGCGGCGGCCGGGGCGATCTCCCCGCCCGCAGCGGCAGGCAGCCACCGGGCGGCGCGCAACGCGGCGAGCACCGCGTCCCGCAGCGCGGCGTCGACCTCGCCGGCGGGGAACCCCGGCTCCGGCACCAGGGCGGTGCGCTGATCGGGCGCCAGCGCAGCGGCCAGCTCCGGGTAGGCCCGCGCGGCGGCGGTCAGCAGCAGATCGGCGGCGGCGCCGGGATGCACGTGCCGCCGCGAGGAGTCGACGGGCACCGTACCGATCAGCCGAGCAGGCAGGGTGAGCCGCTCGGCGGTCGGGGTTGGCGCGTGCAGCACCTCACCTGCCAGCGGTTGCGGCACACCGTCAACGTCCACCGGCAGCGCCCAGCACAGGGTCCACTCCGGCCGCGCCTCGGCACCCAGCCCAGCCAGGGCGCGGGCAGGCAACAGCCCGGCCTTGTGCACCACCCGCCAGCGCTGCACCCCAGTACGGTCGCCTCCAGTACCGTCGACCCCAGCGCCACCGACCCCAGCGCCACCGTGCACCAGCACCGGGTCGTCACCCTCGCGGCGCAACTGCTGCTCGCCGATGTCGATGCGGTGCAGCCACGGCAGCGCCAGCAGCAGGTCACCAGCCTCCTCCGCAAAGGCAGCGAGCAGGGCGTCCGGATCGACTCCGGTCCGTAGCGGCAGCGCTACCTCGGTGTCGAAGCCGGGTGGCGGGTCGCCTACGGCGGGCCATACCAGCCGCAGCGCCGGCGGCCTGCCCCCACGACGGCGCAGTTCCGCACCCAGCGCTGGGTCACCGGCCACCGCAGCGGCGGTGCGCTCGGCGGAGAAGCTCACCCCACCCGAGGTGGAGATCACCCGCGGCGCGTCGGTGACGCCGAGGACCGCCGCGAAGCCGACCCCGAACCGGCCGACGCTGCCGCGCGCCCCGCGTTTGGCCGAGGCGCGCAACGCGGCCAGCGCAGTCACCCCAGCGGAGTCCAGCGGCGCACCGGTGTTGGCCGCCCGCAGCTCGCCGGCCTCGACAGTGACTCGCAGGTGCCCCGGCACACCGGCACGCTGCGCCGCGTCCGCGGCATTCTGGGCGAGCTCGACCAGCAGCCGGTCCGCGTATCCCACCAGGGCCAGGTCGGACTCGGCGTTGGCGTCTTCCCGGAACCGCGTCGGAGACCCGCGCCAAGCCGCCAGCACCCCTTCACGCAACGCGGCGGTCCCGAACGGATCGCTCACTCCACTGGTGTCCCGGACAGTAACTCCAGCTCGGCGTCGTCATACACCAGCTCGGCGTCGTCGTATACCAGCTCGGCCACCGGCACACTCGGGCCCGCGTCCACCTGGACCTCTGAATGCGCCCCGCAGCCGAACTCGGCGTGCACGACCTGCCCGTCAGCCGGGGCGAGCTCATTACCGCAGACACCGAGGGAAGTCGAAAGCAACCCGCCGAGCGGGAGATAGAAACCGCACGTCACGCACGGTTCTGGGGCACTGAGCGCCATCGGCGAGTCGGGACCGTTGTCCCCATCGCGCCACCGTTGCACCAGCTCGAGGCGAGCCGCGCGGCCGAGTACCCTGCTCCGGCCAAGCCCGAGTTCCGGGCTGAGCCGCTCCACCGGCTCGTCGTCGTCGATGAGGTAGCCGGGCACCAGCCGCGGATCGCCTGCCTCAGTGGGCAGCAAGTCCCCCACCCCGAGGTCACCGGCCCGAACCCGCTGGGTCCAGGGCACCCAGGCAGGCGCGATCAACGCGTCGGGGCCGGGCAACAGCACCACCTCGCTGACCGTCACCGGTGTCCCCGGGCCCCCCGAAGCTACGGTGACCGCCCAGCGCCAGCCCCGGTAGCCGGGCAGAGTGGTCTCGAACAGGTGTGTTGCCGCGCCACCATCCTCGGGTTCCGTGCCGAGGTGGGGACCGACCGGGGACTCGCCTGCTTCGTCCTCCGCGGCCCGCCGGGCCAGGTCGACGGTCCCGGCCAGATCGACGGGATCGGCGAGACGGGGGCTCGGCTCGACGTTCACGGTTTCAATTGTGCCGCACTGAGGATTGGCACTCCTCGCCCGGCCGACCGAGCTGTGCCACGCTGCCTGTTGTGATCCGTATCCCGACCGCCGCCCTGGTGGGGGCAGTGGCCCTGTTGGTGGCGATCCTGTTGGCGATGGTGCTACTGGGCGGCCACACTGTGGCACAGCCGGAAGCACCGCGGCTTCGGGTGCAGGTCCTGGCCGCCCTCCCGCACGACGACACGATGTACACCCAGGGGCTGGAGATTGCCAATGGGGTGCTGTACGAGGGCAGTGGTCTGGTCGGACAATCCCGGGTACGGGCGAGCGCACTGCCTGGAGCCCCCGGGTCTCAAGAAGCAGGGTCTCAAGAAGCAGGGTCTCCGGAGGCAGGGTTACCGCAAGCAATGCTGCGGGAGGTGGCGTTGCCCGCCCCCCTGTTCGGCGAGGGGCTCACCGTCGCGGGTGACCGGCTGTGGCAACTGACGTGGACCAACCAGGTGGCGATCGAGCGCGACCCGACGACCCTCGCCGAGCGCCGCCGAGTCCCCTATCAGGGTGAAGGCTGGGGGCTGTGCAATGACGGCAGCCGGTTGGTGATGAGCAACGGCTCGGACCGGCTCACCTTCCGGGACCCGGTGACCTTCGCCGCAACCGGGCAAGTGGCAGTCCGGCTCAACGGTGATCCGGTGCCCCAACTCAACGAACTGGACTGCGCCGACGGCGTGGTCTGGGCAAACGTCTATCAAGCCGACCGCATCGTGCGGATCGACCCCGCCACCGGCACAGTAACCGGCGTGGTCGACGCACCCGGCCTACTCAATGCCGACCAGCAGGCCACCGCCGACGTACTCAACGGCATCGCGGCAATCCCCGGCACCGACCAATTCCTCATCACAGGCAAGTACTGGCCGACCATGTTCCGGGTCCGCTTCGTCCCGGCCTAGGCATGCCGCCCTCGACTCAGGATGCGTCTGCCCACGGAGCACCGGGGCGTTCGTCGAGCAACCGTTGCAGGTGCTGAGTGGTCGTCCGGACATCACGCTCCCACCGTTGGGTGTAGTCGTCGGCACCCTTGGCGGCGTCGAGTTGAGCCAAGACCCAGGTACGGATCAGCGTCGTGGGCTGCACCTCGCGCAAGACTGCCAACTGTCGTAACTCCTCGATCCGCTCGACCGGAATCCGAACGCTGTAGACGGCGGCCGGGCTCTTCGACGGTTCCTTGTGCCGCACCCAGGCCACCTCGACGTCCCGGGTGGCTTCGGCGTCCTCAGCTGCTGCCTCGATCTTGCCGAGTAGCTCCTTGTCTGCCATCACTGTTCCCCTTCCGCGTCGTAGACGCTTCGAGTCCGGCGGTCTGCGGGCCAGGCCGTCGCGACGTGCCAGACCCCGTTCGGTGGGTGTCCGTCTGGTATCAGCACCACGACCAGCAATCGGTCCATGCTGGGCGAATAGCCGACGACCCGGATGGCTTCGCCGGTCCGTGACGCCGGATCGCGGCCGACCAGCCGACGAAGATCGAACACCGCCTCGACCGCATGTTCGGGTTCGATGTCCAAAGCGCCGGGGTACCGCAGCGACCGGCGCAGGTGCACCGGGTCCGGGACATGCACCTCGTCGAACGGCAAGCGGTCGACGGGCATGCCGTCGTATAGGTCGACACCCACAGCCACATCGTAATACGCAGTATCACGCTACAGAACCCCGGATCTGTGCTGGGCGACGACCACCCGAATACCCTGAAATCGGCCAACAACCTAGCCACCGACCTGCGCGCGCTTGGCCGCGATGACGAGGCAAGCAGGCTGGAGCAATGGGTCCGGTCCCAGCGACGCACATAAGCGAGGAGACCAGGAACCCCGATCACCGGTCAAGATCGTGTCTGTACCCCGCTCCATATCGGCTGAACTCGGTTCATCGTGGACGGCCGGAACGGGAGGCCGATCGGCCGCCGGGAGCCGTGAGGGGGGTTGGCTCAACCGGCGGCCGACCGGGGTCAGGTCGTTATCCTGACGATTCGCACATCGGCCAGTGGCAGCGTGGTCCGCGCCGCGACCATCGCCGCCGCATAATCGTCGTCAATCACCTCCCCACGCCGCACGTCGACCTTCAATTCCAGAGGCTTGTCGTACGGGCGCCTGCGGTCGCCGTACACAATGCGCCGAGTCTCCAGGCCCCGGGCCTCCTTGCTCTTCGGGCGACGCCGCGTCATAGCGCTGTGCCCATCCGGCCCGGGTCGTCCATATCGTCGGGGCGTTCATGTGGGCCCGATCGGTCGCCGGGAGCCGGGGGGAGGGGCTCGCTCCGGCGGCCGACCGGGGTCTGGGTGGTGCCGAACTCAGGGGGTGGCACCACGAGGTCTGCTTGCCACTGCTCGGACAAGGCCACGTACCGGGTCTGCCCGATGTCGGTGAGGCGCAGCCGCCGCAGCTCCCAGAGCGCGTCACCCTCGGCAACGGTGACGAGTCCGGTCCAGATGAGCCGGTCGAACACCTCGGCCAGGTGCCCGGGTGTGGGGCGGCCGTGATCGAGGTAGGTACCTGCCGACTTCGCGATACCACCGTTGTGGACGCGACGCAGCGCGAGCCACTCGTACAGGTCGGG